>NZ_CP027806.1:2278463-2614427 GCF_003353065.1 Cyclonatronum proteinivorum
CTGGTCTTTTTAGTGAAACAACCCCCTATGCACCCAACTCTCCCTACTCAGCAAGTAAGGCTTCAAGCGATTTTGTAGTGCGCTCGTATCATCATACATACGGCATGAACGTAGTCACTACCAATTGCTCGAACAACTACGGCCCGCATCAGCATGACGAAAAACTGATTCCGGTTGTGATACGAACCGCTTTGAGCAAAAAGCCAATTCCGGTTTATGGAAAAGGGGAAAACATTCGTGACTGGCTCTTTGTTCGCGATCACTGCAAAGCGATCGACATGGTGTTTCACGATGGCCGCAGCGGCGAAACCTACAACGTAGGCGGAAGAAACGAATGGAAAAACATCGACCTTGTTCGTGCCATTTGCGATGAGCTGAATCTTCTGACTGGAAACGGCCCGGACGGGGACTATAAAAACCTCATAACATTTGTAACCGACCGTCCAGGTCATGATCTTCGCTACGCAATTGATGCTACGAAACTCGAGCAGGAGCTTTGCTGGCAAAATACGCAGGACTTCCGCCGGGATTTGCGCGAAACCGTAAACTGGTACATTCAGAAATACACTTCCTGAAGCCCTGTGCTGCGTTTGGGGTTTTTAAAGCTTCTCCAAGTACGCTACTGACATTGAGAAGCTATGTTTAGCCCGCGCTCCCATTACACTAGTACCCCAAAAATATTATTTTTTGCTATCTCTGATTTTAGCTTTAAAGCGCTTAAATTTAGGCCTGTAGATAAACACTCGCAGTGTTGTTCACTAAGCGGGTATAGCTCAAACTTTCTTTCTGTTTACTTATGTTAAAAAAAATCTGTAGTCTTTTGGCAGTCACGCTCTGCCTCTCAGTCTTATCTGAAATTCATGCGCAGTCTTTTGGCACTAAACTCAACTTTGGAACACAGGGTATAGGTGTTGAAGGTGTGCTTCAGGTTTCTGAGCCGATTAATGTTCGTGTTGGTGCCAATTTCCTTGGGGCAAGCTATCTCTATGAAACCGATACTGATGACGATTTTGATATTGATTCTTCTCTGTCCTTATCAACTTTTTCCGCCCTTGCTGACTGGCATGCTTTTAAGTCGTCTTTTCGAATCACTGCCGGACTAATTTACAATAACAATACTGTAAAGGCCTCCTTATTACCCAAACAAGAGTATACCATCGGTGGGGATGTCTATACGCCAGAAGAACTGGGTAATCTTGATGCGGAGGTCACTTTCAACCCAATTTCGCCTTACATAGGCTTGGGGTTTGGAAATACCTTTTCAGGATCAAGGCTGGGTTTCCAGGTCGATTTAGGCGTTTTATATCACGGAGAACCCAGTGTTAGTATGACTGCTGATGGTTTACTGTCGCCTTCAGCTTCACAAGCTCCGCAGCTACAGGAAAACTTAAGCTGGGCTACGCTCTATCCCGTTTTCACTCTTTCATTCACATACCGCATTAACTGAGCTGAACATCTGTCACCGATACAACTAAACGGTTACTATTCCCATAAGCAGAACCAATTTTTACTTTAATGAAAACAAAGCAATTACCTCTTAAAGGCGCTATTGTTGCTCTTTTACTGACAATACCCTTTTATTTTTACGGCTGTGACATCACTGACCCCCTTGATGGAATCAGTGTTATTTTAGATGCCAAAGAAAGGGAAACTACAATATCACTTATTATTCGTGACGCTGCAACCAATGAGCCTGTAGGGTTTGAAGATAATCAGACGGTCACCATTACGCTCGCAGGTGAAGAGCAGGATCAGGTTATTGACTTAATCAACAGAAGTCGCAGCTCATTTGAAACACGCCGCGGTTTTGTCTCATTTGCTATTCGCGACGGCAGGTTACCTTCAGTTCAGAATCCTGTTGAACTGATTGCTCAAATCAATACTTCATCAGATGATTACATACCTGTTTCAAAAAGATTGTTTGTCAATTCCACGGGTTCTAATGTATTTGAACTTCAAATGGTAAACCGTAATGCCCTGCCAAGGGGCGTGAATGGGGGCGTGGGAGCGTCGTTAACGTCAGTTTCTTCAGATACCGGAACAGATACAGATGTCATATTAGGTCAGGCGGAATTAGGTGCGGAAACACCTTTGCGACTCACCATCCCTCAGGGTACACGCTTGCTTGACGCAAACGGTAATGCATTAACAGGTGAGCTATCAGTTGAAGCGTATCATTTCAGCCATAAAGATTTGGAAGCATTGCAGAGTTACCCTGGCGGACTCTCCGGAACCGTTTCCAATATCGACGAATTTCCGGGTCATGGTATTGCAAATCTTCTGCAGGGCGAATCTAACGTAAGTTTCACCCCGGCAGGATTCATATCTGTAGCATTAACCATAAGCGGGCAGCCCGTGCGATCTGCTGACGGATTAATGGAATTTTATATCGGTATTCCGGATGATGTCTTTAACCGAAGCGGTGAAAGGGTTACGGTTGGCTCAAATGTTCCCATCTGGAGTTACGATCGCGAGATTGCTGAATGGCGTTTTGAAGCTATTGCTGAAGTACAGCAGACACCCTCAGATAATCCTGATTTTGGATCTGATTTCCCCTCAAATTTTGTGATGGGTACCACAAACCATTTTTCATTCTGGGCTGCAGCTGATGCTGCACCTGTCTGCCGAACGGGCGCATCAATAACACTTTCCGGGCTGCAAATGCCGGTTATAGGTCGTCTTCTGCGTACAGATACGGACATCCCTGGCGGTGTTTTCCTTGGCTTGTTTCCATCCGAGGTCAATGAAAGAGGTGAACGATTCATAGATCTCACTAATGTCTCCGGAGAAATTCCTGCCATGCTTGAAATTATTAATCTTTCAGGTGAAATTATTGATACCGTTGAGATACCAGACGCCTGTACTTCAGAGAACATTGTTGTTGATTTCACGTCTGTTGAGCAAATGGTAATAACTTTCCGTGGAACAGGAGTGTGTTCTAACACTGATGTAAAGGTTAACCCCAGTGTGCCAATATTTATCAGACCCGATGTATCGGGGGCGCAATGGTTACATGTAGGCAATACCAGCAGAGGTGAGATAACGCTGGGGATACCCGGGCCCGGAAATTATTCATTTGGATTGTATTTTGAGGATCGCTGGTATCAGTATGAAGCTGATCTCTCCGGATTTACCGATGGAGATGTATATAGCGAAACAATAGAACTTCCGGATGATATTTGTGCTGACCTTTAATTAAAACTGTAGATATTTCGCAGAACAGCCTCTTTTTGAGGCTGTTCTTTATCATTCGCAGCAAAGCACAGCAAACTGAAACAGACTTGCGCTTTTCAGCTCTTGGGAAATAAGTAACATTACTTACCGAAATCATCGGATTAACATGCGGCTTAATTGTTTGGAAAGCATTATTTTGAGGAAATCCCATATTAAGAACATCCAACACTCATAGTCGAAGCGTTTAAATCCTTCTTTATAATGCAAAAAGCGTCCATTGAATCAAAGATTTTAAATAACCTCCCGGCACTTACATTTAGATACTATGCCAGTGATAGCAGTTCAAATCTGAGATTTGATACTTTTAACAAAAAACCTGCCGACTTTTTTGGAGTCAGTAGTACGGATGCTGAACCTGTTCTATGGGATTTTATTCACCAAGATGATGTTGCAGAGGTAGCGTCAGAGTTAAAGACGGTTATAGATCAGGGTGTGCAGCGCAGTTCGGAGTTTCGTGTTTCGGGTCCTGTCTCTCATTGGATGGAAATTTCTGTGAGTCCGCCAGTTCTTACAGATGGTGTTTGGGTTGGTCATGGTTTGATAAAAAAAGCGGGAAAAGCGAGGCTTGAGCTCAAAGCAAGTGAGGAAAAATTACAAGGGCTGAACGAACTACATAGCCTTATTACGCGCTTTGCCTCGATGCTGATTCAAACAGGTGTTCACGGACTGCATGACGCCATCAATGAAACCCTTCGTCTGCTCGGTGAATATGCTGAAGTTGACAGAGTTTATATTTTTGAGCATCAGGAAATTACAGATACCGTTGATAACACCTTTGAATGGTGCTCAGAGGGCATAAACCCGGAAATTGAAAACCTGCAGGGCATTCCTTTTGATGCCGTGCCTAAGTGGAAAGAAAAATTCGGAAAAAAAGAACACGTATACATACCTAATGTAGCAGAGATCCCCGAGGAATATAATGCCGAGAAGGAAATACTTGAACCGCAGGGGATCATTTCATTGCTGGCACTACCCATGTTTTATGGTGAAGATTTCATTGGTTTCATAGGTTTTGATTCTGTAAGGAAGCAGCGAGTGTGGTTTGATGAACACATTTCTTTATTAAGACTTGCAGGTGATATTATTGCAGGATCGATTTTCAGAGAACATTTTGAGAAAGCAATTCTTGAGGCACAACGAAGGGCAGAAGAAGCAAACAGAGCTAAATCAGAGTTTTTGGCTAATATGAGTCACGAGATCAGAACTCCCATGAATGCGATTCTTGGTTTTAGCGAAATTCTGCTTAATACCATCAGCGAAGAACGCAATAAAGGATATCTCGCTACAATTATGAGCAGCGGTCGTACGCTGCTGTCTTTGATTAATGATATTCTCGATCTGTCTAAAATTGAGTCGGGTCAGCTCGAAGTGCAGGAAGAACCTCTGGAAATTGTGAGTATTCTCAATGAAATGCTCCAAATATTTTCCAATAAGGCAGACGACAAAAAACTAACGATTGATCTTGACATCTCGGAGAGTTTGCCATCCATTGTGCTGCTTGATGATGTAAGGTTACGCCAGATCTTGTTTAATCTTATAGGTAATGCCATTAAGTTTACCAGTCAGGGCGGTATCGTAATTCGTGCATATGCCGAACCTGGTGAAATTGCTGAAGACCTCTACGATATCACCCTGGAAATACAGGACTCCGGTATCGGTATAGGGCCTGAGCACCATGACAGTATATTTGATTCATTTTTTCAGGTAGAAAGTGATAACACCCGAAAATACGGTGGAACCGGACTTGGACTGGCCATTACCAAAAAGCTTGTTTTAATGCTGGGGGGGGAAATTAGCGTAAAGAGTGAGCTGGGTAAGGGAAGTACTTTTATCATCACATTTCATAATGTTGAAACAACAGATACCAAGCCCATTAAGACCCAGAACTTTAATTGGGCACAAAAAGACGTCAGCTTTAAGCCCTGCAAACTCCTATTGGTAGACGATGTTGTTTTTAACAGGGACTTGGTTAAAAGCTTTTTAACCGATTTCGATAACATTGAATTAATTCAAGCGAACAACGGACAGGCGGGTGTAGATAAAGCACTCGAATTACTACCTGATATGATATTGATGGACCTTCGAATGCCGGTAAAAAATGGCTACGAAGCAACCAAGGAATTAAAAGCCGACCCCAGAGCTGAGGGAATTCCTGTTATAGCGTTTACGGCTTCATCTATGAAGCACGATGAAGATCGCATTGCCGATTTGTTTGATGGTTTCCTTAGAAAACCCGTATCACGTGATGAACTCATTAACGTGCTTGTACAGCATTTGGATAGCGAAATCAAAACTAAGACTGATATATCTGAAATTACAGTCGCTAAAAGTACTGCAAACAGATCAGAGCCCAGCCTGTCAATGGAGGTTTCTTTAACTGAAGCGAATCAGTTCAATGAGCTTTACGATGAAGTAATGCAGAATGAGTTGAAGGATCTTTTAGATTTCATGGATACGGATTTACTTTTATCATTTCTTGATAAGCTTGAAAACATATCAGAAAAAGCCGGTGTGGCTCACTTTAATAAACTGATTCAAAACCTGCGGGATGATGCCGACCGGTTTGACTTTGAAAATTACTCCCGAAATATTGAAAAGCTAAACGAAACAATTGCGCAGATAACAGAAAAAGCCTGACAACCTTTACGCATTATACAGATACAAAATGAACGTAGATACGAACGCCCCTTACCCTGCCTCAATTTTAGTTGTTGATGATAATCCGCGCAATTTACAACTGATTTCAACATTGTTGTCCAAATCAGGCTATAAGGTTAGTGCCGTTAACAGCGGATTGAAAGCCATTAAGTTTGTAAAAGAGAAAAACCCTGATCTCATTTTGCTTGATGTAATGATGCCTGAAATGAACGGGTATGAGACCTGTAACGTCATAAGGCAGAATCCAGAGGCTGATGAAACGCCAATAATTTTCCTAACTGCAAAAAGTGAAATTGAAGATATTATCACAGGCTTCAAGCAGGGGGCTGTAGATTATATCACAAAACCCTTTAAATCTGAAGAAGTACTGATCAGGCTCAAAACACACCTTCAACTACGTGCATCAAGGGCTCAGCTTCGGGAAAAAAATGCTGAACTTGAACAGCTCAACAAAGAACTCGTGGAGACAAGGGCAACCATAAAAGCGGACGCAAACAGGTTAAAGGATCTGAATGCTGAGAAAGACCGTTTTTTCTCCATAATCGCACACGATCTGCGTGGCCCGCTTTCAGGTACAATGGGTTTGGCTGAAGTTCTCGCGAATGAAGCCCGTAATCTCTCGATTGACGAAATCGCAGAGCTTTCAAACGCACTGTACGGCAGCACATCCGATATGTACAAACTATTGCTTAATTTGTTGGATTGGGCACGTTTGCAAATGGGTCTTGTCAACTATAAGCCCGAAGCCGTAGAGGCCAAATCAGTTATTAACGAGGGGCTAAGCATGTATGAAGCGAAGGTAAAAGAAAAAAATCTTGTTGTTGAACTTACGGGCGATGACAATATAAAACTTTTCGTGGACCACAACATGATCAGTAGTGTGATGCGAAATATTATTTCAAATGCCATCAAGTTTACCCCTAAAGGCGGTAAAATTACTATTCGCACCTACCTTTCGGGAGAAAATGCTGCCACCATAGAAGTAAAAGACAGTGGCATTGGCATTCCGCCTGAGATACAAAAAAAATTATTTCGTCTCGACGAAAATGTGTCCCGAAACGGAACGGAAGGGGAAGAAAGCACAGGTATTGGACTTTTACTCTCCCGTGATATCACATTGAAAAATAAAGGTACCCTTACATTTTCCAGCACTGAAGGTAAAGGTTCAGTGTTCAATATTGAACTGCCGGTATTCGCAGACTAAGAAGGCTCGAAAAAACCTGATTATTCAAAAGGCTTCTTTTGCCAACCATTGGTTAGCAGAAGAAGCCTTTTTGCTTTTAATGCTTGTGATGCGGGTTTGTGCAGCTGTGCGTGTGTTTGGCATTTTTGTAAGTCACCCAGGCAAGTCCCAAAGCTCCGACCGTAAGTAAAATTATTTCGCTGAAATAGCCCAGCGAAGCTGTTTGCGCTAAAGTTACATGATGGTTATGGCTAACTGCGAACTGACCGATAAGCAGAAGCAAAATACTTGAAACGTAAACAGTAAGATATGTTCGGTTTTTATGGCGAAGCCAGGTCGGGAAAAAACCAGCGGCACTAAGGGGCACAACTGTGAGAATGAGAATGCTTTCAAATGTGCTGCCGGTAAAAAAGCTTAGCGCGGGCAGGAATAAAATTAAAAAGGGAACAGCAAGACAGTGAATGACACACAGGCTTGAAAGAAAAATGCTGATTCTTGAGAATAAATTTATTTGGGTAGTTGCTTTCATATTTTATTTACAAACCGGACATGTACCATGTAACCGGACTTCGTGTTGTCTTACACTGAAACCTTGTTGTTCAGCTTTTTTTAAATCGATTGGTTTTTCTTCAAAAGGGAAACAGTAGATTTTATCACAGGCTTCACAGATAAAATGTGCATGTGCTGATTCGTGTTGATGACCCTCTGCGCAATTGTGAACATCTTCGCTGTAAATGGCATAGAGCCAGTTACGTTCATCTGTGGCAACCTTATGCGCCAAGCCTACATCAACAAAAGTATTCAGGGTTCGGTAAAGGGTTACTTTATCCAGATCCAGCCCTTCCAATGCATCAGTAATTTGCGCATGTGACATAGCGGCTTTGGATTCCATCAGCAGCTCCAGTACCCGAAGCCTTACTTTGGTGATTTTAAGATCTGCGTTTCTAAGAATTTTCTTTAACTGTTCCTGTTTCATTGTACGCTAAGTTAAGAAAAATGCAACCTTGTTGCAATTAATTGACGGCCGAATTTCAGACTTAAAAATACGCGTTCTGAACTAAAAAGCAGCTTAGGTCTGCGTGTATTTGCAACTAAATTTCATAAACAAAGCACTTCATTTAGCTGTTCCCTGGCACTGCATATCCGAATCAGCGGTCTTTATATTTGCGGGTTGACATTCGCCCGTCTCTCATTTAAATTCAGTCCCATGAAATTAAATGACGCACAGATAAAAATTTGGTGGCAGTTCGCTTATGCGGACTAAGCATGTTGTGCCTGTTTATCATCAACTGTTCGAAGCCCGCATCGTTTACGCCCGATAGCGGGTTTTTTTTGTTTAACGCCAGAAATATTTAATAAAAGCCTGAATGGATCGACATCAGTTTCTTGAATACGCCAAAACCTGTACCGCGATTCCGGTTTGGCGGATGGCGCTCGCCGATACGCTAACACCCGTTTCCGTCTTTCTGCGTATCCGTCAGCATGCGCAGTTTCCGTTTTTATTTGAGTCTGTTGAAGGAGGGGAACAGCTTGCCAGATACTCCTTTCTGGGTAAAAATCCCTATCAGGTTTTTCGGTATGACGGGACGGAAGCACGTCTTGAGAAACGCGATGGCGACATACAATCACTCGGATCATCTTATTACGACGCGCTGAGACCACTCACGCAGTCGTATATTGAGCCTAAAATTCCGGATTTGCCCCGGCTTACCGGCGGCGCGGTCGGGTTCTCGTCTTACGATACCATCCGCCAAACCGAGCACCTTCCAAACGTGCCGGATGATGAACTCGACATACCGGACGCTGTTTGGGCTTTCTATGATGAGATTTTCGCTTTCGATCACGTTAAGCACCGCATTGTGATGCTCAAAACGGTATTCACCAAAGACCTTGATGAGCATGAGCTGAATGAGGCCTATGATGATGCACAAGCCGCGCTTGACCGCATGGAATCGGAGCTTTCCGCAAGCTATGAACAGCAAACCCCGCTTGAGATTACTTCGGAGAACATCACGAGCAACTTCAGCCGCGAGCGGTTTCATGAGGTTGTGGATATTGCCAAAAAGCACATTTTTGAAGGGGATATTTTTCAGGTCGTACTTTCGCAGCGGTTCAGTAGCGGATTCAGCGGCGACAGGTTCATGCTTTATCGTGCGCTTCGGATGGTGAATCCGTCCCCGTATCTGTTTTATCTGGATTTTGACGCTTTTGCGCTCGTGGGTTCATCGCCGGAGGTACTCGTTTCGGTTCAGGATGGCCTGACCAAAGTGCTGCCCATTGCAGGAACGCGTCCGCGCGGACGCTCTGCTGCTGAGGATCAGCGCTTTGCTGCCGATCTTGCTGCCGATGCCAAAGAAGTTGCGGAGCACGTGATGCTCGTTGATCTCGGCCGCAATGATCTCTCCCGCATTTGCAAGCCCGGCACAGTGCGCGTCACCAAAGACCAAATCATCGAGCGCTATTCGCATGTGATGCACATCGTGAGCGAGGTCACCGGTCAGCTTGGCAGCAGCTCAACCGCGGTTGACGCACTTCAACACTGCTTTCCCGCGGGTACGGTAAGTGGTGCGCCAAAGGTCAGGGCTATGGAAATTATCGATGCCCTCGAGCCGGTGAAGCGGGGCCCTTACGCAGGCGCGGTCGGCTACTTTGATTTTTCCGGCAACATGGATACCTGTATCGCCATCCGTACGATGGTCGCTACGCGCGACACGGTTTACATTCAGGCAGGTGCCGGCATTGTAGCGGACAGCGTACCTGAAAATGAGTATCAGGAGACCTACAACAAAGCCCGCGCGCTTTTTGAAGCGCTGAAACTATCCATAAAAATGTAAGCTTCATAAACAGAATCCAATATTTCCATTTTCTAAACTTCTATGAGTCAGCGTTCCGCTACACCTGTCATTCTTTCCGGCATTACGCCATCCGGACGCCTGCATGCGGGCAACTATTTCGGTGCCATGAAGCAGCACCTTGAGTACATCGAAAAAGGGGAGGCCTACTACTTTATTGCCAACTATCACGCGCTTACTTCGCTGCGGGATGGCAAACTGCTCGAGCAATACACGCTTGATGTCGCCCTCGATTATCTCTCTCTTGGCCTTGATCCCGAAAAATGCACCTTCTTTGCCCAAAGCGATGTGCCCGCCGTTACCGAGCTTGCCTGGATTTTAGGCACGCTTTGCCCGGTCAGCCTGATGGAAAAAGGTGTTGCCTACAAAGACAAGGTCGCGCAGGGGCTGCTACCCAACATCGGTCTTTTTACCTATCCCATCCTTCAGGCGGCGGATATTCTGATTTATCACTCCGACATTGTGCCGGTCGGCGCGGATCAGAAGCAAAACCTCGAGTTCGCCCGTGATCTTGCCCAAAAACTCAACAATACCTTCGAGGGGGAGTACCTTAAGCTGCCGGAGCCTTATATCGTAAAGGACGTAGCCATTGTGCCGGGTATCGACGGGCGGAAGATGAGCAAGTCCTACAACAATCACATTTTCATTTTTGATGAAGGCAAAGTGCTCAAGAAAAAAGTGATGAGCATTATCACGGACGCAACGGCACTGGAAGACCCCAAAAATCCGGATACCTGCAATGTGTTCAGCCTGATTAAGCTGTTTGCGACCCCTGAAAAACTTGCGGAGATTCGCGCTGCGTACCTTGCCGGCGGCTACGGCTACGGTCATGCCAAAAAGGAACTGCTCACGCTCTTCAGCGATTACTTTGCCGAAGCCCGCGAGCGTCGTCGTGAACTCGAAAAAGACTCTGATACCGTCCGCGATATCCTTCGCGAAGGCGGCCTTAAAGCCCGTGCGCGTGCCGAAATGGTGATGCAGCCCATACGTGAAGTTACGGGTATCATCAGAACCCATTAATTTCTTTTGCTTTAGATCATGATTCTCATCATCGATAATTACGATTCATTTACCTACAATTTGGTGCACCTTGTGGCGATGCATACTGATGACTACAAGGTTGTGCGCAATGATGCCATCACCCTTGAGGAAATCAAAGCGCTTGCCCCGGAGAAAATTCTGATTTCGCCGGGTCCGGGGCGTCCGGAGGATGCTGGGATTTCGGAAGCCATCATCCGGGAAATCGGGCCGAAGACGCCGGTTTTGGGCGTGTGTCTCGGACATCAGGCGATCGGGCAGGTTTTCGGCGCGACGGTCACCTATGCGCCCAGCCTGATGCACGGCAAGACTTCCATCATAGAGCATCAGTCCAAAGGGCTCTATCGCAATGTGGCGCAGCACTTTACGGCTACCCGCTATCACTCGCTCGTGCTGCAGCCGGAAAGCATACCCGATGTGCTGGAAGTAACTTGTCAGACGCCGGACGGCGTTGTGATGGGTGTGCGGCACCGGGAGTTTCCGATTGAAGGGATTCAGTTTCATCCTGAGAGCATCCTCACGACGGAAGGTCCGAAGCTGATCGAAAACTGGATTAAACAGGGGAGCATTGTTTCGGACAGGACGTCAACGGATTCTCAAACACCCAAAGAGGGAAGCAACTGATGGTTTTTTCTGATTTTAAACAGGTGCTTGAACGGATCGCCGAAGGGCGGAAGCTTGAGCGGGATGAAGCCCGGCAGGCGATGGAATTTGTGGTCAAGGGTGATGTGAACGAGGCGCAAACGGCAGCCTTCCTGTTTGGCATGCGGCAAAAGGGCGAAACAGCCGATGAGCTCACCGGCTTTGCCGAAGCCATGCGCGCGGCCATGATTCCGGTGGATGTGGATGTGACCGGTTCGGTTGATCTTTGCGGAACCGGCGGCGATCACAGCGGCAGTTTCAATATCTCGACGGCGGCCATGTTCGTGGTTGCGGGCGCAGGCGTTCCGGTGCTGAAGCACGGCAACCGGAGCATTTCGAGCAAAAGCGGCAGCTACGACGTGCTCGAAGCGCTCGGCGTTGCACCAGCGCTTGAGGCACCCAAGGTCAAAACCTGCTTCGAACAAACCGGTCTCGCGTTCATGTTTGCGCCGCTGTTTCATCCCGCAATGAAGTACGTGATGCCCGCCCGCCGCGCACTCGGGATGCGGACTTTCTTCAACATTCTGGGTCCGCTGCTGAACCCCGCAGGCGTGAAGCGTCAGCTTGTGGGTACCTTCGATGATGAAACCGCTAAACTCTGTTTCGACATCTTGTATCAGCTTGAGGCTGAGCGGATTGTAACCGTGCATTCCGAAGACGGCATGGATGAGTTCAGCACGGCTGCGGATGCAGGTGTGCATTTTTTAGGGCAGGATGCCATCCCGACCTACACGAAGTTTTCTCCGGAGCATTTCGGTCTGCAGCGGGTTGATCATGAGGCGCTCAGGGGCGGCGATAAGGAGGTCAATGCGGAAATCATCCGGGCTGTTTTGGGAGGTCGCGGGACTCCTGCACAGACGGAAATTGTGCTCTACAATGCAGCGATGGGCATTTATGCGGGCGGAAAGTCCGATGATTTTTCGGAAGCACTTGCATTTGCCCGTGAAAGTATCGGAAGCGGAAAGGCTGCTGAGAAACTGCGTCATTTTGCCGAAGCCACACAGGAGTTAGCCCGTGACTGAACTGAATCTGCCGTTTAATCAGCCGACCATCCTTGATAAAATTGTGGCGCAGACCCGCGAGGATCTGGTGCAGAAAAAGAAGCGGCACAGCGCTGCTGATTTTCGCTCTTTCCAGCTGTATGAGGCGCCGCGCCGGGATTTTAAAGCGGGCTTGCGGAAAGAGGGCTGCATACGCGTAATTGCCGAGGTGAAGAAAGCTTCGCCATCGAAAGGGATTATCCGGGAAGATTTTGATCCCGTGCGGATTGCGGCGCAGTACGATGAAGCCGGGGCCGCTGCGATATCCGTGCTGACCGAGCCCCACTTTTTTCAGGGCGACCTGGCCTATCTTGGGCAGATTCGTCCGGAGGTTTCGGTGCCGCTGTTGCGGAAGGATTTTATTGTAGATTTTTATCAGATTGAGGAAGCCCGGGCCGCGGGTGCTGACGCCATTTTGCTGATTGCGACCGTAACAAGCGGAGCCCAGCTTTCGGAGCTGCTGCACGCAGCAAAAGAAGCCGGTCTGCAGTGTTTGGTAGAGTGCTACAGCCGCGATGAATTTGAAGCACTCCGCTTCAGTGAAGTGGAAGTTGTGGGCGTGAACAACCGCAATCTCAAAACCTTTGAGGTGGACTTGCACCGCGGACTTTCCCTGCTGGCCGAAGCGCCCAATGAGGTCGTCAAGGTGTCGGAAAGCGGACTCAGCACGCCACACGATATTGAAACGGTGCTCGAGTACGGCGTAGATGCTGCGCTGATTGGCGAGCATTTTATGCGTCAGCCGCACCCCGGCGATGCGCTCAAGCGCCTGACCGAAAACTTCAGCTGATTTTCAGCCGGAAACCCATCACCCGAAAAAAACACGCTGTGCAGGAAAAAAGAACAAAACTCAAAATTTGCGGCATCACGCGGCTGGAAGACGCCCGCTTTGCAAGCGGTGCGCTGGTTGACTATCTCGGATTCATTTTTGTGGAAGGCACGCCGCGGTATATCGCGCCGGAGCAAGCCGCCGAAATCATCAGCTGGATTGAGGGACCGCGCTGTGTGGGCGTGTTCATGAATGAGTCCGCGGAGCGCATAAATGCGATTACGGCGGAGAGCGGCGTGCACATGGTGCAGCTGCACGGGGATGAAAGTCCGGAGGTGTGCCGGCAGGTGCTCGCGCCGGTGATCAAGGCGTTCCGGGTGAAGCTGGGCATGAGCCGGGATGAAGTGATGGCGTTGCTGCGGCCGTACCGCGATGTGGCCGAGTACTTTTTGTTCGACAGCTGGGTGGAAGGCGTTGCCGGCGGAACGGGGGAGACCTTTGACTGGAACATCATCCGGGATTTACCCGGGGACTGGCCGATTATGCTGGCCGGAGGTATCCGGGCGGGCAATGTGCGCCGGGCGGTAAATCTGGTTCATCCGCATGCGGTGGATGTCTCAAGCGGGGTTGAGCTTTCACCAGGCGTGAAGGATTTTGACCTGATTGAGGATCTCATGGACGAGATGCGCGAGATCTGGGAAGAACAGGAGCGGTTTTAAGCTTTGTATTGGGTCTGGCTGTCCCGTTCCGGAAATCGACTTAAGGTGAGCCTGTAGTATTGACGGTTTTGGTTTCCGGACTTAAAGACGGGTTGCCTTAACCTTGTATCGAAATCAGAAACTGTTCATGTTTCGGAGACCAAAAAGCAAGGGGCTTATCTTAGGTTTAGGAGCCTACGATCTGCCACGTAGGCATTGATGCTCTCGGAGTTTTACCCAAAAAAAGAAAATTTCGGCGCTGTTGAGGACGCCTGTAGTAAGGCTACCGGCGATTTGAATGCAGGGTGACATTGCAGTTGTAAAAACCGTATCTTGCATGATAATCATTAGCGGCAAGTAAGTTTCTGCCGCCCGTATCTGGTTGCGGAATTGGAATCAGCCGGAATGATTGAGTCGGCATAGGGATTCCACATCTTTCAAAAATTCATCAAAATAATTAATCGCCCGGACTTTTAATCCGCGGGGAGGACACATGAGCAAAAAAGGAAAAGTACTGGTAGCCATGAGCGGCGGGGTGGACTCGTCGGTTGCAGCGGTAATGCTGCGCGAACAGGGCTACGAAGTGATTGGCATTACGATGAAGACCTGGGACTACACGAGCTCAGGCGGAAAATCGAACAAAGAAACCGGCTGCTGTTCGCTGGAATCCATGAACGATGCGCGGCAGGTTGCGCTGAAATACGGCTTTCATCACTTCATCGTGGATATCCGCGAGGAGTTTGGCGACTGGGTGATTGACCGTTTTGTGGATGAGTACCTCGGGGGCCGGACGCCGAACCCCTGCGTGCTGTGTAACACGCACATCAAGTGGACGGCGCTGATGAAGCGGGCCAATCATCTGGGTTGTGATTTTATCGCGACCGGACATTACGCGAACCTGCGCGAAGAAAACGGACGCTTCGTGATTTCTCGCGGGAAGGACTTCAACAAGGATCAGTCGTACGCGCTCTGGGGCGTTTCGCAGGAAAATCTGTCGCGCACCAAGTTCCCCCTTGGGCAGTTTCATAAGCCGGAAATCCGCAAAATGGCCGAGGAATTTGGTCTGCTGAACGTGGCGAACAAGAAGGACAGCTACGAAATCTGCTTTGTGCCGGATAATGATTACCGGCGCTTCCTGAAAAAGCGCGTGCCCGGCCTGGAGGAAAAAGTGGACGGCGGACTTTTCGTCGACAAGAACGGCAAAGTCGTAGGCAAGCACCGCGGCTATCCGTTTTACACAATTGGTCAGCGCCGCGGACTTCATCTTGCGATGGGGCGTCCGGTGTATGTGACGCACATTGATCCGGATACCAACACCATCACGGTGGGGGATGAGGACGACCTCCAAAGCACGTACTGCACGGCGAAGCAGATTAATATGGTGAAATATGCGCGAGTGCCCGTGGAAGAAATGCCGGTGACGGCTGCCATTCGGTATAACGATGACGGCGAGCCGGGCTTTCTCACGCAAACCGGCGATGATGAACTGACCATGCGCTTCCCGAATCCGCGCACGGCCATTACACCGGGTCAGGCGCTCGTGTGCTACGAAGGCGACGATGTGATTGGCGGCGGATGGCTCCATAAAGTGAAGATGGACTTCGAGTAGTGCACATGGCCCGCGTGCTGATCGTCACGGATGTCCCCGAAAAATTTAAGCCGAAAGCTGGTTTTGCGCTCAAAACCATGCTTTCGGCTTTTTTTCGGTATGATGATATTCGTCACGCAGCACCGGAAGAGGGGAGGCAGGCTGGTGAAAATCACATCCGTATTTATTACGGCCCTGATGCGCGCGCTCAAAGTGCGTTCTTTGACTTCAGCATACAAATGGCTGAGGATGCGCCCCTGTTTTTTGAGCGCGGGGAAGCGAGAAAGGTTTCCGATGTTTTTTATCCCCAGAAATTTCCGCAGCTGCCGCTTTTGTTTGGCAGTGATGGGGGGGATGCTTTGCCGGATTCATGCCGGTTTATGGTATGGGATGTAGTCGCTTCAGCCTTTTATTTTCTCAGTGACTGGGAGGCCTGGCTGCCGGGCCGACCGCAGGATGCACACGGGCGGCTGCCGTTTAAGGGGAGTCTTACGGATAAGCTTCAGCTGGGCGACCGCGCGATAGTTAATGAGTATGCTGACATTCTGGCAGGATGTATTACATCTAAAAAAGGTCTTGCGCTGAATCCTAAAACGTATGGCGCGCATGCACTTGCGGCTTGTATCTCACATGATTTCGACCGGATAAAAAAACGGTATAAGGGTACTTATGCACGGGAGCTGATCGAGATTCCGCTGCTAAATCCGCACGGGTATTCTGCAGAAAAACGGATGCGGCGCCTTCGGAAAACGATTACCGACCTGCTTCAGCCCGGTGATGGGTATGAGCGCTCCATACTCGGGATGTTTGCGCTCGAAGAGGAGCTTGGAATCAGGCCTACGGTGCTGGTGAAGTCCATCCTTCAAAAGCACAAAAATGATGCTGCCGACTACCTGGACTATCCGTTTTTTGAAACCATAACAGCATACGTGAGACGGCTGGGCGGCGAAATCGGACTACACGCTTCGTATGAGGCTGGCTATAACGAGCCGTTTTTTCACGAAGAATGCCGCAAGTTATCTGCGCGGACGGGCGCGCTTGTGCAGTCTCATCGCTTTCATTATCTCAGGTATTTGCCTGAGCGCCTGCCGCGCCTGCTTGCGGCTGCCGGCATTCGCACGGACAGCTCTGTTGGCTGGGCCGAACGTGCAGGATTCAGAACCGGCTTCACCCATCCATACTTTTTGTTTGATCTGCAACGTAATGCAGCGGGTCCGGTTCTGGAAATTCCGCTGCCGATGATGGAGATGCACCTGCTCGACCGCATGCAGCTGAATCAGGAACGGGCGCTGGAGTATGCCTGCCGTCAGGTCGATCTGGTCAAAAAGCATGGCGGGGTATTGTGCTGGGATTTCCATCATCATGCCCTGGACGATGCTGAACTTGAAGGCGCCGGCTTTTTATTTGAGCGGGCTTTGAGGTATCTTCATCACCAAAATCCCATTTATTTAACCATGAGTCAGGTTTATGATTACATCTGAGTTTAGGTCGGCCTTAGCCGTATTACTGCTCGTTTTATGTGCACCGCTGGCGCTTCAGGCACAGCATTTTGAAGGTGAAATCAGCTTTACCTTCACCGATACAGACGATAATACAACTGAAAAGCTTGAAATGCTGGTTGCAGAAAACCGGCTGGTTGTGAGAGGAAACATACGGGAGTATGTGGATTTACCGCTGTTTCAGGAGCTCATCACCATTCGGGCCGACCGCAACGATGTGCTTATTCATACCGATGATGCCGTTTCGGCGGTGAATCTGGGCGAGCTTACGGCGGTAATCCGGCAGTTCATGAACAACAACCGTAACAGTCAGCCGCAGCAACAGGATCGCATTGCTGACCGCACGCGAATTGAGGAAACGCGCGAAACCCGCAGGATTCACGGCATGACGGCCCGTAAGTTCATCCTTCATGATCTTGAGCTCGAAAGCCGTGAAACGCACCTTTGGCTCGCGGAAGCGGGAATCGACTGGGAACAGCTGCTTTCCCCGATAGATCAGCTTCTGCGTACGATTGGCGGCGGGGTAAGCCTAAGCTCGGTCAACTGGCCGCTCAGCATGACTCCGCTTTTGGTCGAAGACTACAACAACGGAACCCTGAGGGGAAAGATGGAAGTCACCCATCTTCAGCGAAGAGCCCTGACAGCCGATGAGCGTGATATTCCTTCAAACAAGCGGCAGATCTCTCTTTTCGAACTTATGATGGGACAGTTCTGACGGTCTTAATTCCGGTAAATCAAATCCAATAAAAGATTTATATGATGATGGTTAACAAGCCGCAATCGCTGCTGAAAGTAATGTTGCTTCTCTTTTTTCTGGGAAGCTCAACAGGCTGTGCTTCTTTATTTTCGCCGGACACGCAGGACCGAATGCATGTGGTCAGCGGTTTCGACGCAAACTTACTGGAAGTGGACGACACCTTAACGCCTGATCCCGAAGTTGTCGCATTCATTGAAGGCTATGCTATTGAGTTAAACCGGATAATGAACCGGCGCATTACGGTGAGCCGGGGCGTAATTGAGCGGGGACAGCCCGAGAGTCCGCTTGGGAATTTAACCGCTGATATTCTCCGCTTCATGAGTGCCCGTGAGCTGGGACAGGAAGTTGATATTGCCATATTAAACCGCGGCGGCCTTCGCATTCCAATCCCTGAGGGGGATGTTACCGTTGGCACCATGTTCGAGCTCATGCCGTTCGAAAATTACATCACCCTGCTGCGTTTTGATGGACGTCAGATTATGCAGCTGGCACAGGAATTGGCGGAGGAGGGAGGCGAACCGGTGAGCGGGCTGCGCATGCGGATTGCGGACGGCAGACCAACCGACCTGCTCATTAATGATGACCGCGTTCGCCCGGAGCGCAGCTACTGGATTGCTACCAACAACTGGCTGGCTGATGGCGGCGGGCCCCTGCCAACGCTCTGGCAGCCACGGGAGCGGATCAATACGGACGTGCTTATCCGCGACGCCTTTATTGAGTACCTTAACACACAGCCCTATATCGAACCCCATACCGACGGAAGAATCCGCAGATAAATCCCTTATTGAGCTATGCTGAACAGAAGAGCATTTTTAAAGCAAATTGCAACTGCCGGAGCCGGTTTGGGCCTTGTAGGTCTCACTCCGCTCCTGAGTTATGGCAACCGCCGCAGTTCGACCAAGACCATCACCATCATGCACACCAACGATACGCATGCGCGTATTGACCCTTTCCCGATGGGGGCAGGCCGGTATGAAGGACTTGGCGGTGCGGCGAGAAGAGCGGCGCTTATCCAGAAAATCAGAGCGCAACAGCCGAACAATCTTCTTCTCGACGCAGGAGATACGTTTCAGGGCACGCCCTATTTCAATTTTTACGGCGGGGCCCTTGATTTTGAGCTTATGTCCATGATGGGCTACGACGCAAGTACGATTGGAAATCACGAATTCGATAATGAGGTCAAGGGTTTTGTGGATGTTGCCCCTAAAGCGAACTTCCCCTTTGTGATTTCAAACTATGATTTTTCCGGCGCGCCGGATATGGGCGCATTCACCCGCGAAGTGCTCATTAAAGATGTAGATGGCGTCAGGATCGGTATTTTTGGACTCGGCATTGCTTTCGACGGGCTTGTGCTCCCGCATTTACATCAGGGCGTTTCATATATACGCCCGCAGCTTGTGGCGCGTCAGCTTGTACGCAGGCTGCGTGTTGATTACGCCTGCGATATGGTCGTATGCCTGAGTCATCTCGGACTCGAATACAGCACATACCGCCCGAGTGATATGGTGATTGCACAGGAAGTGGATGGCATAGATCTGATTATCGGCGGACACACGCACACCTTGCTCGATGAGCCCCGCATTATTGAGAAAGGCAGCGGCAGACCCACCGTGATTTCACAGGTAGGACACGCAGGTGTAGTCCTGGGCCGGCTTGATTTTGAGTTCGACCGAACGAACCGAATCCGCCGTGTGCTTGTTGCCAACCAAGAAGTTAACCCGGAAACGGCCGGGTAAACGAGTGAATGAAAAGACCAATTCCTGCCGGGCTGCGACTTCCCGGTTGAATCTCAAATTATGCTGATGTCTTCGATTAACGTTTTACTACTTGGTTCAACCGGCTCCATCGGAACACAAACGCTCGATATTATTCGCGCCAATCCGGATAAATTCCGGGTTTCCGGCCTTACAGCCAACAGCAACTGTACGCTTCTCGCCGAACAAATCGCGGAATTCAGGCCGCCGGTAGCGGTCATTGCAAGTGAGGATAAACGAGCGGAACTGATTGAAAAACTCGCTGGACGTTCACCCCAGACCCAAATTTTATCCGGCTATGATTCCGTAGTGGACATCAGCCGGGAGCTGAGCTACGATGTATTGCTGAACGCACTTGTTGGGTTTTCCGGCTTCAGACCGACAACAGAAGCGCTGAAGGCCGGCCGTAAGGTAGCGCTTGCGAATAAGGAATCGCTGGTCGTAGGAGGGGAGCTCCTTCAGAAATACACCAAAGACGGAATCAGCAATCTGATTCCGGTTGACTCCGAACACAGTGCCATTTTGCAGTGCCTGATCGGGGAAGAAGGAAATGCTATTGAAAAACTCCTGATCACAGCCAGCGGCGGCCCGTTTCGTACGCTTCCGCTTGATCAGATGGCCGGTATCACTCCGGAACGTGCGCTGAAACATCCGAACTGGTCCATGGGAGCCAAAATCACCATAGATTCGGCGACCATGATGAACAAAGGCCTTGAGATTATCGAAGCCTACTGGCTTTATCATTTGCCGCTGCATAAAATTCAAGCCGTGATTCATCCGCAGAGTATTATTCACTCCATGGTCACCTTCGAAGATGGCTCGACCAAAGCACAAATGGGGTACCCGGATATGAAAGTCCCGATTCAGTATGCCCTGACCTGGCCTGCACGCATACCACTCGAAACCCCGCGCATGGACTTTTCAACGCTGCGGGAGCTCACCTTTGAGGAAGTTGATTTTGCCCGCTACCCTTGTCTTAAGCTTGCCCTTGAAGCCATTGATTCCGGTGGTTTTGCCCCGGCTGTGCTGAATGCCGCCAATGAAATAGCCGTACACCGCTTTCTGAACAGGGAGATTCCGTATATTGGCATTCCGAAAATTGTTTCTGAAGCCCTTCTCTCCGTTCAGCCCGATTCAGACATCACAATGGAAGCGCTGGTTGCTGCCGATGAGGAGACAAGAGCTTTTGCTGCACAATTGTCAATCTGATTTTTTTCAAAACGTATCATCCTAAACTTAATCTATGGAATTCATTACAGGTATCGGCGTCACAATCTTACTGTTTGTCGCAGCTATCTTCATACTTGTACTCGTGCATGAGCTGGGACACTTCTTGGCAGCAAAAGCTTTCGGTATGCGGGTTGAGCAATTTTCAGTAGGTTTCCCGCCCCGCCTTTTCGGAAAGAAAATTGGAGATACCGACTATTGCATTTCTGCAACACCGCTGGGCGGTTACGTGAAGATTGCAGGCATGATTGATGAGACCAATGACGGGCGGTTTCTGGCACAGGAGCCCCAACCCTGGGAGTTCCGCTCAAAACCGGTATGGCAGCGACTGATTGTTATGGTCGCGGGGGTAGCCTTTAATATTTTGCTGGCTGCACTCATCTTTGCCATGCTGTTGCTGTACTATGGCCGTGAAATGATTCCTGCCGACAATGTTGGTGCGATGTACATCCCGGAAACTTCCGTTGCTCACGAAATCGGGTTTCAGACGGGAGATGAGCTCATTTACATCAACGGTGTGCGTCCGGAGCTGTACCACAGCGGCAATATGGTCCCCATCGGAGAGCTGACCCGCAGCAACCTGACCTTTACCGTACTTCGCGATGGTGCAGAACACACCATTCAGGCACCATCCAACTTCTTAGACTACCTGAACCGAAACCCTGAGTTTTTATTTGTTACCTATGCCGTACCCAGTGAAATTGCGGCTGTTGTGCCCGATTCACCGGCCTATGAAGCCGGCTTAAAGACTGGTGACCAGGTAGTCGAAATTGACGGTGCGCCGGTTAATTTCTTTCTTCAGATGTCGCATATCATTCGCAGTTCTGAAGGACCCTTGTTCCTTACGGTACTTCGCGACGGTGAGCGGCTGAATCTGGAAGTAACACCCAATCCAGATACGCGGCTGATTGGGGTAGGGATGATTGATCCCGTGGAATATTTCGGGGTTATCTACCAAAATGTCGGGCTTTTAACGGCACTCGGTGGCGGCTTTCAGGAAACCTGGGAAACGACAACCGGTATGCTCAGCGCTTTCGGGATGATGTTCCGGGGAACCATATCCTTTCGGGATAATCTCGGCGGACCTGTTGCAATTGCTTCCGTAACGCGGGAAGCAACAGACAGCGGAGGCGTGCGCGGCTTCTGGTTTCTGGTCGCTTTTCTGAGCATTTCACTGGCAATCGTCAACATGCTGCCCATTCCGGTCCTTGACGGGGGTCATGTGATGTTTTTGCTTTATGAAGCTGTAACCCGCCGCGAACCTACAGTGAAAGTGCGCATGGCACTACAGCAAATTGGTCTCATCTTTATTATCGGGCTGTTTATCTTTGTGACATTCAACGACGTCATGCGACACATCATTAATTAAGCTTATGTTTGCAAAAGAAGGCTACTCAATTATCGGTACGGCAATTGTCATCTCCATTCTCCTGTCTGTCATAGGCGCGTTTGCTGGTGGCGTTGTTGCATGGGTGCTTTATATCCTGGCTGTGCTAACTACAGCATTCACCCTTTACTTCTTCAGGGACCCGGAAAGAAATCCGCCGGATGGTTTTGAAGACAAGCTGATAGCGCCGGCTGACGGCAAAGTTATTTTACTGATTAATGGCCTGAAGCATGACTTTTTTGATGAACCCTGTACGCAGATCAGTATTTTTTTGTCCCCGCTTGATGTTCACGTGAACAGGGTACCTGCAAGCGGAAAAATTGTTCAGGCAGACTATTATCCCGGCGAATATCTCGTTGCATGGCATGAAAAAGCTTCCGAGCTGAACGAGCGATCTGAATTTGGCATGGTTCATCCTTCGGGCGGAAAAGTTTTCTTTCGGCAGATTACCGGGTATATCGCAAGAAGAATTGTTTTTGATCTGAAGGAAGGAGACGAAGTAAGTGCAGGAGACAAATTTGGCATGATGAAATTCGGATCACGAATGGATATTCTCGTTCCTGACTCCATGAAACTTTTGGTCAAACCCGGCGACCGAACCGTCGCCGGTGAATCGCTTATGGGCATTTTTAAATCAAGCTGATGTGATACAACGAGGCGTAAAAACATCGGTACCGCGAAAAAGGCGTAAGATCAAAGGCAGGGGCAAAGAGTTCCGACAGAAAGCCAATGTGCGCTTTCAGGAACGCATTAAGAAGCCCATTCCGAGATCAGTTGTGCCCAGTTTCTTTACGCTCATGAACCTGTTTTCCGGTTTTCTCGCCATTCTGATGGTGTTTGAAGGAAAACTTGCCACAGCGGCCTGGCTTATCGTGCTTGCCGCTTTTTTTGACGTACTTGACGGATTCATGGCCCGTCTCACCAACGGAGACAGCGTTTTTGGCATTGAGCTTGATTCCCTCAGCGATATCGTCTCTTTTGGCGCAGCACCGGGAATTCTGGTCTATGCATGGCTTTTTTCGGCACCAACACCCGGACCCGCAAATATTGCGTTGCCACTTGTTGCCGCGCTTCCGGCCCTTTGCGGTGCTATACGACTCGCCCGCTTTAATATCGACGCCAAAGCCGAGCCTTCCTCCTTCTTTAAAGGACTCCCCATCCCGGCACAGGCCATGATGCTCGTTGCCTTTTTCCTCACTTTTCAAAACAACCTCGAGTTTTTCGAGATTTTTAAGCACGGTGCCAATTCAGTCATCATCCCCACTATCATCATCCTTTCATTACTGATGGTGAGCACCGTGCCCTTTGATAAAGTGCCCCGCTTCAATAAAGAGTACATGCGTCAGAACCGGCCGCTTGTATTCCTTTTTATCGTTTATGCCCTGACCATCATCATACTGCAGGAATACGGTCTGATGATTGTTTTCACCATTTTTATTTTGCGCGGGCTGATCATGTTCGGGATTCAGTTTTGGGATGATGTTATGGGGGATGAATCCGAAACGGAATCAGATCCGCAGCAATCAGCCGGCTGAAAACAGCCGCTTTAGACAAAACACAACTTCCATACCCGCACCTTTTTCTTTCATGACCTCTCTATTTGTGCTTGATATTGACGGCTGTATTACCATGCCCTTTCAAACTCCGGACTGGCAGGCACTAACCCGGCTTCGCGAGCTGAATGACCTAAGCCGTTTACGACCTGAAATCCCTGCACTGAGTATTTGCAGCGGCAGGCCTCAGCCCTATGTTGAAGCTGTAGGGCAGTGGCTCGGCATGTACAAGCCCCTCATTTTTGAAAGCGGCGGCGGCATGTTTGATCCGCGGGATGTTTCCCTGCACTGGCCGGAATCCCTAACTCCCGAACGCGAACAGATCATTCAGGAAATACGCGAATGGGTAGCTGCAGACATCATTGCAACACATGAAGGCGCTGTCAGCGAATTCACCAAACGAACCGATGTTGGGATCATTCATCCGCACGAGTCTGCCATCATAAAGATGTATGAAAAAGTTTGTGCCCGAATCGCCGCTGATTACCCGGATTTTGAAGTACATCGCACTGAAATTTCGATCAATATCATTATGAAAGGTGCCAATAAGGGCAGCGGACTGCGATGGCTCTCACAGCTGTGCGATGTGCCGCTCAGTGATATCGCTTATATCGGGGACAGTAGCGGCGATATTCCCGCACTTGAAATTGCCGGCACGGGCTTTACACCTGCAAACGGGATTGGTACACTCAAAAAAATGGCAGGTGTGCATACGACAAAAGGAAAAGCAACTGAAGGGGTGATTGAAGCCTATCATCACATTATCGAGCGGAACAAATCTTAACAACAGATTAGCCTGCAGATTTTAATTGCCGTCTCTACATTTCTTATATTTCGGCCATGTAAACTGGAAGCGCTTTTTTGTCCCGTATTATTCACCACTTCGCAAAATATCCGGTATGAAGCGGATGTTTTGCCGGCAGCCTAAAAAATCCTTCTTCGGAAGTCAGTTTTAACCTGAAAGCTGCATTTTTTCTGTCCGCATACAACATCTTGATGGCATACTCAGGGTACTTTCGTACCGCTAAATACACCTTCATATTTTGTGCGGCCTCGGAATAATCCTGGTGAATCTTTCGGGAAAGCGCCTAATCATTCAAATTCAAACAAATTATGAGTACAAACACCGGAACAGAACCCGTATTAGATGATCAGCGCGTCGAAGCTGAATACGAAGACCACCTGGGTCTGATTGACATTGATTTTGTTGAACTCTATGTAAACAATGCCAAACAAGCCGCCCACTATTACATCAAGAGCTTTGGCTACAATGTAGTCGCCTACCGCGGTCTTGAAACCGGCGTACGGGACAAGGCGTCCTACCTTCTCGAGCAGGGCAACATCCGCCTTGTACTTACCTCACCGCTCACTGGTGATTCCGAAATTGCAGAGCATATACGGGTGCACGGCGATGGTGTGAAGGATATTGCCATGCAGGTCAAAGACGTGCACAAAGCTTACCACGAAAGCATGAAGCGTGGCGCTGAAAGTGCGCTCGAGCCGACTGAATTCACGGACGAGCACGGCACCATCATCATGGCCGGCATTAAAACCTATGGCGACACCATTCACACCTTTATCAACCGCAGCAACTACAACGGCATTTTCTTCCCCGGATTCAAGGAGATGGATTACCCCGTGAAGGGCGAACCCGTCGGAATCGAATTTGTGGATCACTGTGTAGGAAACGTAGAGCTCGGAAAAATGAATCATTGGGTGAAGTTCTATGAAGATGTGCTTGGGTTTACACAGTACCTGCACTTCGATGATAATGATATTGCTACAGAATATTCCGCCCTCATGTCTAAAGTGATGGCTGGCGGACGTGGTCGGATCAAGTTCCCGATTAATGAGCCCGCAGAAGGCAAGAAAAAATCACAAATCGAAGAATATCTCGATTTTTACGGCGGTGCCGGGGTACAGCATGTCGCATTGTTAACATCTGATATCGTTGATACAGTGAGTAAGCTTCAGGCCAATGGCGTACAGTTTCTGCATATCCCTACGACCTACTATAAAACGCTCGAAGAGCGCGTGGGCAAAATCGATGAAAACATCGACGATCTCGAACGACTTGGAATTCTCGTTGACCGCGATGAAGAAGGCTATCTTCTTCAGATTTTCACCAAGCCGGTCTCTGACCGTCCGACCCTGTTCTACGAAATCATACAGCGCAAAGGCGCACGCGGTTTCGGCGTTGGTAATTTCAAGGCCCTGTTTGAGTCGATTGAGCGAGAGCAGGCCGTGCGCGGTAACCTCTGATAAGCCAAATCGGCATTAGACCAATCAAATTTCAAAAGGGGCTGTCAGAAACGGCAGTCCCTTTTCATTCCCGATACACCCTTATTTTTAGAAAATTATGTATTACCACAAGCTTGGTAAATTCCCCCAAAAACGGCATACACAGTTCCGCAGACCCGACGGACAGCTCTATACGGAAGAGCTTTTCGGTGCTGAAGGATTTAGCGGAAGTTCGTCTTTGCTGTACCATCATCACCCGCCCACAACCGTAAAACGCGTTGAACAGGGCGCTGAAATTAAGATAGAACCCTGGAAAGAAGGACTTCTCCGCCATCATCATCTTCTCACCAAAGATCTTAAGCCCTGGGGTGACCCAATAAGCGGACAAATCTGCGTGCTTTTCAACGATGATGTTAAAATCTCGCTCTGTCTGCCGAAAGACGAAATGAACTACTATTATCGCAACGGCGAGCATGATGAGCTGATTTTCATCCACAAAGGCGAAGGCTACATGCAGTCCCAATTCGGCCGGCTCCCGCTCAGGCCCTTTGATTACATCGTGATTCCCCGCGGAACCACGTACAAGCTGCATTTCACAACCGACGACAACCGCATGCTTATCTGCGACTCAACCGGCCCCATCGGTTTCCCGAAGCGCTATGTTTCCAAAATGGGTCAGTTCATGGAAAACAGCCCGTTTTGTGAGCGCGACATCCGCGTGCCAGAAGAGCCTTTATTCATTGATGAATCCGGCGAATTCGAACTGCGAATTCGTAAGCAGGGCCGCTTTCATCACTACTTCTTTGAATTCAATCCTCTTGATGTAGTAGGTTGGGACGGCTACCTGTATCCGTACATCTTCAACATGAAAGACTTTGAACCGATTACCGGACGCGTACATCAGCCGCCACCGGTGCATCAGACCTTTGAAGCGCACAACTACGTAATTTGCTCCTTCTGTCCGCGCAAATACGACTATCATCCGCTTGCCATTCCGGCCCCGTACAATCACTCAAATGTGGACTCAGATGAAGTGCTCTACTACGTCGAAGGCGACTTCATGAGCCGTAAAGGCGTTGAGTTTGCATCCCTGACGCATCACCCGGGCGGCATTCCGCACGGTCCGCATCCGGGCACGGTCGAGAAAAGTATCGGAAAAGAAGGCACCGACGAGTATGCTGTTATGATCGATACCTTCCGTCCGCTGCACCTCACGATGGCAGCCAAAGAAATGGATGACGGTCATTATCCCTATTCCTGGATTGATCACGCCTGATCGGTCTCATTCAATACATCAAAGGCTTCGCAGCTTAGCTATGCTTATGCTGCGAAGCCTTTTTATATTTACCCGATTTTAATCACCCAAAAAAATAACCCCCATGGAAATAAACCCGCAGGAAATCTCACAGCAGGAGCGCTACAAATTACTCATTGGCTCCGTCATTCCGCGCCCGATCGCATTCGTTTCAACGGTCAGCAGCAGGGGAGTGCGGAACCTGTCGCCATTTTCTTATTTCACGGTTGCTGCGGTTAACCCCATGATTGTGGTCTTTTTTCCGCTCCGATTCAAAACCGGCACGGAACGCAAAGACACGGTCAAAAACATCATGGAAACCCGGCAATTCGTTGTTAATATCGCTTCTGAGTCAATCACCGAACAGCTCAACCGAACTTCCGGCATATATGAAGAAGACGCAGATGAATTTGAGATTTCGGGACTTACGGCAGTAGCTTCAAAAGCAGTCGTACCACCCGGTGTAGCCGAATGCAAAATCAGGATGGAATGTGAACTCTACGAAATGATGGCGATAGGGGAGAAAGGAAGCGGCGGGAGTGACGCGATCTTTGGAAAAGTTCTGCACTACTACGCTGATGATGATCTCATTGCAGGTTACAAAATCGACGAGCAGCAGCTCAACCCGATCAGCCGCCTCGGGGGGCTTAAATACGGCATGATCGGAAATATTAAAGAATTGCCGCGGCCCTGACACAATCCCCTTGCTCAAACCAAGGTTCACAAAGTTCAGCGCGGATTTTTTTGGGGGAAAACGCCGTGAACATCACGGTCTTTCGTGGTTTTTCAGAACCCACAAGTCAAAGACGAGTCCCTTGCTTTTTGCGGGTCGAAGTATCCTTAAAGAGCGAATGTAAACTTATGATTGAATCAGCTCCCGGCAAATCAGCATTGAAACTGAAACCAAAAAAAAGACCTGCCCCGATCAAAGGCAGGTCTTTCAGTTCACCCTGATTAAGGGGACTGTCAATTTTCCAGGTTTTCATTGGACTATTTTCAAAGTAAACACCTTGAGTGACTACGTACTGTCACCCTTGCTAAAAAAAATATGGATATTAAAGTATTTAGTGCGCTTCAAACCTACGCAGATACGCACAGCAGCGAAGAAAGTGAAGCCCGTAAATATATTATACAGGCAACGCATAGCGAGCTGCAGTATGCCGATATGCTTTCAGGCAAGCAGGTAGCCGGACTCTTACGGCTACTGATTCAGACCGGGGGATACACCAGGATTCTGGAAGTAGGCATGTTTACCGGCTACGCAACAACCGCAATGGCGGAAGTTATGCCGGATAACGGTCACATCACTACGCTGGAAATGAATACACTGTATGCGGGCATTGCTAAACGCGGATTCAAAATGGCCGGACTGCAAGATAAAATTACAGTCATTATGGGAAGTGCAAGAGAAACGGTGCTGCAACTGAGCGAAACTTACGACTTAATCTTTTTGGACGCCGACAAGCAATGGTACCCGGAATACCTGCGGGTGCTGAAGCCTAAGCTAAAGTCCGGTGGCTTGCTCGTAGCGGATAATGTTTTTTGGTATGGGGGCGTGCTTGAAAACAAAGACCGGAAAAGTCAGGCCATCAACACATTCAACAAAATGCTGCAGCAGGACAACGAAATGGAAGTCGTAATGCTCGGTATCAGAGACGGACTGTCCATTGCAAGAAAGCGATAGCGCAAAAGCACGGGATAAGAGTTCTTAGATATACAATGTAGGAGTACGCCTTTTTTGGGCTCAAGAAGATGTTTTATAATATATATTATGTTAAGTGAAGTTTCTGACTACCGCAAACCACTCCATAATTGTGCCACTATACCTGCCGCCACGGCCTCTTCCCCTTCCCATTCTAAACTCCAAAAAAACTCAGAGCTGCATCTTTCATGCAGTTTAATTCAAAAATGATGTACGCTTTTTGAATCCCTACGCTGCCACCGATTTCATTCGGGAAGTTTGTGTTGTGTCCTTCTATGGTCGAATCTCATCAGCTATTCCCCTTTGATGTCATGTTCTCTGGTTGTAAATCCAGATTATCCCACAGTTTCGAAGTTCTCTAATCGCCAACATGGCATATACAGAACATCCGTTGTTGATGTTTCGAAGCCCACTATCCTTTATTATCCCGATTTGAGCTTGTTCGTTACTTATAGAAGGCACGCCAAAAAGCAAAACCGCATGATCAGCAAAGCTTTTCCCGTATTCTTAAAGGTCGCCTTGCTGTGGCCTGATTACGATCTCTTCGACGCAGCTTCTCTCCGATAAAGTGCAGAGCGTTGCGATGATCCGTCCTACATCTTCAGCGTCAGCCAACCGTTCCGGATCCACGCCGAGTCCGTCCCAGCTCGGGGAATGTGTCTGTCCTAAAATTACAGAAGTAACGGCAACCGATGTGTCCTGTGTAGCCTCACGCAGACTTTGGATGTAACCATTCAGCGCATGCTTTGAAACGCTGTATGCCCCGCAGCGGGCCTGTCCTTTTTGGGCTGTAACCGAGCAAATAAACACAGCCCGCGCTTCAGCCTGATTTGAGAGATGTGGTAACAGAGCCTGCGTTAAACGTATGGCGCTCAGCGCGTTAACTTCAAATTGTTCCCTAAATTCTTCAATGGTGTTTTCAAGGACAGCTACGGGTAAAAAATACCCGGCATTGTTTACCAGCACACCACAGTTCCTTTCTGATACCCGATTGACCAACTCTTTAAGCTCAGCACTATCCGTAAGATCACAACAGATGATTTCAGGTTTCATCCCCCCTGCAGATTCGCACAATCGTGCGGTCTCTTCAAGGCCGTCTTGGTTTCTCGCGGTCAGAATCAGCGGATTCGGAAGGCTTCGGGCCAGTTCGACAGCAATGCTTCGGCCAATTCCCTGACTTGCACCTGTGATGAGTATGCCCGCGACGGCAGCTACAGCCATTTCAGTTAGGGTACGTTTAGGAATTTGTGGGTCTGCAAACTTATGCCCCACTGCGGATTCGCTTTCACATAATCTACAATCAGCGGCATGGACTTGGGCGTATCCCATTCGGGCTGAAGGAGTAAGCGGGTTCCCACCGGACATTTTGCAGCATGTTCTTCAGCCCAGGTCAAATCTTTTTTAGTCAGCACAACGACCTTTAGCTCGTCCACATACGGATAGATTTCATCCACCGGTTTCTTAAAACGCTTGGGCGAAAGGGTAATCCAGTCGAGTTGGCCGCTCAGCGGAGATGAACCGCTCGTTTCAATATGCACTTCAAGGCCGCGGGCTTTAAGGCTACTCGTAAGCGGCAAAAGATCGTGAAGCAGTGGTTCGCCGCCGGTAACTACTACGAAAGCAGCACCGCTTGCTTTCGCAAGATCGGCCACCATACCGGTTTTCAGCCGCGGATGTTTGCTTGCGTCCCAGCTGTCTTTCACATCACACCACCAGCACTTCACATCACAGCCCGCTGTCCGGATAAAATAAGCTGCCCGACCGGAATGTGCACCTTCCCCCTGAATGGTATAAAAGTGCTCCATAATCGGATATTCAACCGAATCAAAGTCCTTCACATCCGTACCTGAAATCATTTGTTCACCGGAAAGAAACATCAGTCAGCCGTGTACTCCACCCAATTGTTTTCAGTTTCCCAGACGGTAACAATGAGCTCTATGCCATCAGGCAGCCGTTTCATGGTTTCCGTGTGCAGGTACTCGGCAATGCGCTCGGCAGTAGTAACAACCGGTATAACCTCATTCAGTACCGCGTGATCCAGCCCGCCTTTTTCGAAATCGGCAGCAGCCCATTTCAGCTCCTTGAAATCACACACCATGTCAGGTGTCTTTAGGTATGCAGATGGATTTAATTTGGTCGATATAGCAGTCATGCGCACTTTGTACGTATGGCCGTGCATGCGGCCGCATTTACCGTCGTATCCCTGAATAAAATGGGCAGAGTCGATTGTAAATTCTGTGTTTAATTTCCAGCGGGGCATAATTACGTTTACAGGTTCTGTTTTAGCTTAATTAGGTAAAATAAGCATATTTTGCGTTCTTTTTGTGAATTGCTATCCTCATCCGAAAATTCGCCCCGGATTGAATTTATCTCCCCTTTTTACCCGCCTCCTCCTAATACTTCTGTTCTTTCCGCAGGCTGTTGCAGCCGATCCCTTTAAGGCAGGAGACGAACCGGAAGCCGTCATTCTCCGCGGACTTTGGCGCTCCGGTGAAATGATTCGCTACGAACTCAACGAGACCGTGCGAATCTATCATCAGGAGCAGCTGATTGAAACACGTGAAAACAGCTCTCTTGTGCATATTGATGTCGCCGCGCACACCCCGGGTCAGCGCTATGTGCTGATATGGCAGCTGCGGGAAACCAATGCGTCACTATTCGACGATCCCGTGCTTGACCGGCACATGCACAGCCTCATTGCCGATGGCCTTGTAATTGAAACCGATGGCTTCGGCGGCATTCGCCAAAGCACCAACATAGACGAACTTTTCGCCCATTTTCAGCTAGCCGTTGCGGAGCTCGATGGTGCCCGTCACTGGGACGGTCGCTCGGATATTCGCGAACAACTCGACTTGTATCTCCGCGATCCTGCCCTGTTTGAAGCCCTCCTTATGCGCGATATTCGCTTCATCTTTGGGTTACACGGCGTTGAAGTCCGCTTTGACGCCGAATTTACGTACGACACCTGGCAGGAAAATCCCTGGGGAGAGCCCGCCGCGTCTCAGGGACGGCTTTTTATTACGGGCTACGACGAGCAGAGCCGCCTCCTAACGGTCGTCAATCAGGTAAGCCTAAAGCCCGAACTAAAGTCCGGTACGCTTGTTCTGCGTGAAGAGCAGACCTATCAGATCGCAGCAGGTACCGGCTGGCCGCAGGAAGTCCGCCTCTTCGACGAAATGGGTGACGGCGAATTCAGGCGGGTACGCGAGCTGCACGTCACCCGCGTTCCCTTCTGAGCAAAAGCCGTCGCGCACCTCCCTCCCATCCAAAAATCTCCCAAAAATATCTCTGTTACTTGGAAAACCTTCATCAGTACATTTACCTCGCTGATCTCCTTGGTGTAGCGGTTTTTGCCATTTCCGGCGCGCTTGCTGCCGGACGCAAAAGCCTGGATTTACTCGGGGTCCTCATCATTGCTGTAGTAACCGCCATCGGCGGGGGTACCCTGCGCGATTTGCTCCTCGGCCGGAGTCCCGTATTCTGGATTGTTGACCCCACCTATCTCTTTGTTATTTTTGCAGCTGCGGGCTTTACCCTTATCTACTCGCGCTACAACAAACCACCCCTGCAATCGCTCCTGATTGCCGACGCCTTCGGCCTTGCTCTGTTTGCGATTCTCGGTGCAACCATTGCCGAAAGCGCGGGCGTCCCGTGGATTATCGTCGTGATTCTTGGAACCATGAGCGGAGTTGCCGGCGGGGTGCTCCGGGATATCATCACCAACGAAATCCCCCTGATTTTACGGCGTGATTTCTATGCTTCCGCCGCTATAGCGGGCATTATGGTCTATTTGCTTCTGAATGAAGCCGGTCTACCGCAAAACGGCGCCTACTTTGCCGGCTTCGGAGTCGCGCTGAGCCTGCGACTTGCTGCCATTTTCAAAGGCCTGCGACTGCCGGTATTCCAGCTTCCGGAAGAGCCGAGTTAGCCGCAAAAAGCATGACCACCTTTTGCAGCCCTGCAACCAAAGGCACGGGCAGGTCCGGTTTTTATTATTTTGGGTAAACTTCCAGAACATCAGGAGCTTGGGTGACAGATTGTGAGACCCCAAACCTAAGATGAATGCGTTGCTTTTTGGTTTCCGTATTAAACCGAGCACCAAGCCTTGAAACAGCTGTGCGAAAAACAGAACTCAAACGCTACATGCCGGATTGCCTTTAAAATCCCCCAAATAAGGCCTCACAAAAATTACCGCTGTGCTGCCACAATCCGCTTGTTGAAGACGAGCAGTAAAATCAGAAGTACGCCGGTCTGAAACACGAAAGTCGCAAAGGAATAAAGATCAAAAGGGTTGAACCAGCTGTCCGGTGCGAACACAAAAACGGACTGATACAGCCACCATCCCAAAAGAATACAGGCCTCAGCCGGTACTACATATTTGATCAGGAAAGTCCAGAGCCGGTGTACGCTTTTCACGGCTTCATCCATACATAATATCTCGCTTGCGAAGCGGTCTGCACCAAACTTGATAATCCCGAGCGCGATAAAAAATCCGGAGACCATCAGTCCAACGCCCCATACAAAATCCTGATTGGCAAAGATATCAAGCGAAAGCGCTGAAGGAAGTCCGAAAATAAAGCCCAGAATGCAAACCAGGCCGGTTGCTTTGTAGCGAAGCCAGCCGCTATCTACCAGCACTTTGGTCGCCAGCTCAATCATGGCAATCAGACTACTGAAAGCGGCAAACATTAGCGCAAGGAAAAAGAGAATGGCAAACGCCCTGCCGCCTGGTATCTCCAGGAAGAGCTGCGGCATCCAGATGAAGGTCAGCCCCGTTGAAGCGGGACCGGACGTTTGCATTACTTCTACGATTTGTGCCTGCGTCATTCCGGCGCCCAATATGGCGAAAACCGTGGCAAAAATGGTGACCGCAGCCCACAGGGAAACCAGGTTGTTCCCGATTCCGGTCTGAAAGGCGCTCTTTATGATCCGGTCGTTTTTGCGCATGTACGCGCCATATGTAAGGATGAGCCCCCAGCCTGCGCCGGTATCCCAGGCATTCTGAGTGAGCGCTTCAAGCCAAATCCTGCCATTTCCCAGCATAGACCAGTCCGGTGTGAACAGGTAGGTCAGCCCGGCGCCGCTGCCCGGCAGGGTGATGGCCCGAATCCCGGCAATAATCAAAATCACCAGCAGGGTCGGCACCAAAAACAGATTTACCCGCTCAATCATCTTCACGCCTTTGAACACCACAAGTCCGGCCAGCATGATGGCCGCGGCATGAAAAACCGATGGCATCATGCTCCCCTGAAAAGAATCCCAAACAGCATTTGCCGTCTCCATGTCGGCTGGCAGCGGTACGAACAGGGATTGCGCGAGATAGTACATGGTCCATCCCGTCACGACGCTGTAGTAGAACATAATGGCTGTTGCCACAAACCCGATGAAGCCGCCCATCCAGGCAAATTTAGCCCCAAGCAGTTTGATGAAAGAGCCAATCACCCCGCGTCTGCCGTTGCGCCCCAGCGCATATTCAGCGATGATGAGTGGAATTGACCAAAGCAGCAGCGATATTACCCAGGCCAAAATAAAAACGCCTGCGCCCTCTTCACCGCCGTTTTGCGCAGCAATTCTCGGGAAGCGCCAGATATTACCCGTACCGACCGCAATGCCGAGTACGCTGATGATGAGCCCCCACTTTGTCGTAAACCGCTGCAGTGCAAGTTTCGCTTCTGCCATAAGATTAGATTCGTTTGATGTCTGTTCAGTCCGGCCTGTTCCGCGTCATTTACCCGGAAAATCCTGTTCGCAGGGCGTACCAGAGACCTTGCCCCTCCTCAGTACCCGCCTCACGCTGATCTCCCGGATTTTACCGCTAAACACTGAACATGTCGGATGTTACATCCCACAGTACAGATCATATAAATAACGCGGGTTTATGCATTCGGCGCAAAGTATAGGTTTCACGAGCAGTTTGCAATATGAAATCCCCTGCGGGAGCGGTCGAAAGCTCAGCGGTTTATTTCGGTATCAGCATCGGTCTCAGTAGTTTCATCTGAATAGCCCTCAGCCGCTTCGCGCTGTTCTTCGAGCCAGCGCTGTGCCCGATTGCTGAAGGATCGGTCACCCGGCATAAGCGAGATCGTTTCAAGAAGGGCCGCGGCCTCTTCTGTGCCAAGTTCAATCAGCGCATCCGTGACGGCCTCCTGAACGACCTCGTTCCAGGAGTAGGTGCCGTGCAGGCCTGCGGCTTGATTAAAGGCATCGGGGTAATCAGCGGCAGCATACATGCGAAGGGCCTTTGCGCTTACAAGGTAGCTCTCCCCGCGAATGGCTTCCGATAAAGTCCGGCGAACGCGCTCCTGTGCTGTGAAAGGCCCGAGAAGCTGCAGCGCCGCAAGCCTCACCTGAACATCAGGCTGACGTTCCGGCTGCCAGTGCTGCAGGCCGGTTTGCAGTACATGAATACCCTCCTGCCCCCGCAGCAACGCCAGGGCTTTGGCACGGTTTCGGTGACTCGCGTCATGGCGGCCCAGATAGTTGATATCTTCGGAAAATTGCTCAGCCAGACCTTGTTTTCCAATGGCTTCAAGGGCGCGATAACGAACAGCCGGTTCCATATGTGCCATGCGAATACGCAGCTGCAAAGCGCCCGTTTCTTCATTTATTTCGGCCAGCTGATACCCGTACGGATCAAAGATAACGTCCGTGACCGGTTGGGGAACCGGGAAGTAAAAGGTATTGACCTCATCCGAAACCACTACGCTAACCCGCTCAAACCCCAGGCCTGAAATGATGTCGAGTTCCGCGTACATGCGGTATAAAGGCTGAAGGCTAAGATCCTGTTTTTGTGTTATGGTGACCCGCACTTCGTGAGCTTCCGTGTCGGGATTGCGTACATTTTCGAAGCGGACTGAAAGTTCCGGGTGTCCCGGCTCATAAAACCACTGATCGAAAAACCAGGCCAGACTTTCGCCCAGCTCTGTTTCAAAGATGTGCTGCACATCACGCATATCAACCGCGCTGAATGCATGTGTTCTGAGAAGATTTCGGACGGAAGCCCACCAAATCTCATCACCAACCAGCTCGTGCAGCATGCCAAGCACCTGCCCGGCCTTGGCATAGGTATGGCGGTCGTACATGTCCTCGGGTTGCTGATACTCATTCCAGATGATGGGCCTGCGATACCGCTGCGCTTCTTCAAAATAATCTTTTTGGTGCTGTAAGCTGTGATCCGTGCCGGTTTCATAGCCCATCCGGTCCCGCTTATACAGGATTTCAAAATAGTTGGCAAAACCTTCATTAAAAGGCAGGTTGGCCCAGTCGCGGGTAGTAACAAGATTCCCGAACCACTGATGTACCAGCTCATGCACGATCAGATCCGTGTTATCCCGGTCAATGGCACCTCTGTCATCAAACTGTGCAAGATGATAGAGAAAGGTTGCCCCGGTGTTCTCCATCCCCCTCGCAATAAAATCCCGGACGGAAACCTGACCGTAGGCTCCCCAGGGATACGGAAAATCAAAACGTTCTTCGAAGTAAGCCATAATGTCTTCGGTCCGGTCATAAATCATGTTTTTGTAATCGTCATAGCGCGGCTCTGTGTAGTAGGTGTACAGGATGTCATTTTGCCAGATTTCCGTGCTTTTAAAAACGCCCGCCGCAAAAGCGAAAAGGTATGGGGCGTGTGGCAGGTCCAGGCGCCAGTAATCGGTGCGCAGCCCGCTTTCCGGTTCACTCACAGAAGATATCAGGAAACCATTCGAAACAGTGCGCATAGAATCGGGTACGGTTATCCAAAACTCCTGCGTAGCCCGCTCCGCCGGATGATCAATGGTAGGCAGCCAAAAGCTGTTGTCTTCGGGCTGACCCAGCGTCCAAATCTGTGTGGGCCTTGTTGGATCCGTGCCGTCCGGATCGATAAAATACAGGCCCCGATTTGGGGGTTGTGACGTAAAATCCAGCACAACCCTAAGGGTGTCATCCTGCAGAAAATCCCGGCCGAGATCTATGGTTACGGTTGCGGAATCCTGCGCGAAACTCAAATTATGGGTTTCACCCGCAAGACGGATTTGATTAAACGACATCGTTTTGGCATCAAGGGTTAGCTCCCGCGAAACAGATCGCAGGTTGACCAGTGTGAGCTCGGTTGTGCCGTTTACAGCGCGCCCGGAAAAATCAAACCCCATCTGTACAGCCTGATGGAGAAGGTTCCAGGTACGTGGTCTCAGAAACTGCGGTTCACCTTCCGGTATGATCCAGCCAGGCGCTTCAACGCTGTCAACCTCCTGCGAATCGTCCGGCTGATCACCTCTGATTTGAGCAATCAGGCCGCATCCTGCGAAAATCCATCCCATGAAAAATAGCCCCAAAACTAAAAAGGCGTGACGGTCGTTGGGACGAGCTGTTTGTTTTCGTGGATTTAGCATTCGTGAATACAGGTTAATCTCAATGATGATGGCTTGTAAGTCCATTAAGCTATTCCTATTATTGGAAGCTTACAAGCTTCGGCCTGAAATGCCTGAAAAAATCTGTGTCAGCCGCCGCTGACATTTCCCTTATCCCTCATTTATCTCGCTTCTTGATGCAAACGGACCACAAAACCCTTAACCGGATTTTTGCACTCGTCAGTTTTCTGTTCGCCTTCATTCTGTATTTGCTCACGCTTTCGCCAACGGCCGACTTCTGGGATCCGGCTGAGCGGATAGCAACCGCATACGCCCTGCAGATACCGCATCCACCGGGAGCGCCGATGTATATGCTGTTGGGGCGCATGTTTTCGATGTTCATGCCGACCGAGTACGTAGCGTATTCTATAAATTTGATGAGCGCGATTTCTTCGGGTATCACCATCATGCTACTGTACCTGATTGTGGTCCGGCTGGTGCGCACCTTTACCCTTGGGCACCCCGATACCTGGGATGATACCGCTAAGATAGCGATGTACGGCGGCGCGCTGATCGGTGCCCTCACATTCGCAGCAACCGACAGCCTCTGGTTCATTTCCGTTGAAGCGGAAACCTATGCCATGTCCCTCACCTTCACCGCCCTGGTTTTCTGGCTCGCGCTTAAGTGGGCTTCTGTTGCGGATGAAAAAGGGAACGAGCGCTGGCTTGTCCTTATCGCGTATCTGGTGGGGATTGCATTCGGGATTCACCTCCTCAACCTGCTCGCCATTTTTGCCATTGCGCTCCTGATTTATTTCCGGAAATTTGAGTTCACCATTACCGGATTTCTTGCGGCTGCCGGTCTTTCCGTTGTTGCGTTTCTGGTGATTTTCCCGGGAACCATTATCTGGATGCCGAATCTTGCCAACAGCATCAGTCAGGCTACGGTTGGGCTGATCGGACCCGGACTGTTTATGCTTGGCGTGCTTTCCATTCTCGGAGCGGGCATTTGGTACACGCATCAGAACAATATGAAGGTCGCTAACTATATAGTAGTTGCCTACACCGCCATTATGATCGGCTACTCGAGTTACGCGGTGATTTTTATCCGCTCCATGAGCAATCCCGCGATTGACCAAAACAATCCTGATAACATCGAGCGGTTCACGAGTTTCATTAAGCGTGAACAATACGGCACCGCCCCCCTGCTGATGGGCAACAGTTTCAACAATCTTCAGATGGATGTTGACCGAAGCCGTGATGTCTTTTTCCCGCGCAGGCACTCAACCCAGCCGCAGCACCTTGCCGTTTACGCCAACTATTCCAGCGACCTCGATTTCTTTCTGCGGTATCAGCTGGGCCACATGTACTTCCGCTATTTTAATTTCAACTTCATCGGCAGGCAGGCTGATATTCAGGACGCGCCCTCATACTGGGGCACCTTCAGCGCAGATGAGCGCTTCGCGGATAACCCGGCCAATCATTTCTACTGGTATCTGCCTTTCCTGCTGGGACTCTTTGGCGGGATTTATCATTTTGTCAGGGACTGGAAACGGGCCCTTTCCGTACTTGCGCTTTTTGTGATGACCGGCATTGCCATCGTCGTGTTTCTTAATCAGACGCCAATGCAGCCACGGGAACGGGATTATTCCTACGCCGGCTCCTTCTTTGCGTTTTCGATATGGATAGGTTTGGGGGCGACCGGGCTGCTGGATTTACTGCGAACAGCGGTCCGAAACAAATTCGCCCTTATAGGCGCAATCGTAGTGATGTATTTGCTGGTGCCCATGCGGGTCCTGTCGGAAAACTATCATGTAGGCGACCGAAGCCAGCGCTTTGTAGCGCCGGACTATGCGTTCAACCTCCTCAATTCTGTTGAGCCGCACAGTATTTTGTTCACAAACGGTGATAACGATACCTTCCCGCTTTGGTTTTTGCAGGAAGTGTACGGCATTCGAACCGATGTCCGAATTGTGTGTCTGAGTCTGCTCAATACCTCCTGGTACATCGATCAGGTAAAAAACCGCTGGAATCACGACGCGCCGCCGGTCAGACTTTCCTATACCGACCGGGAAATTCAGAATATTGAAGACAAGTTCCGTTTTGAGCGGGAATCTGACTTTCACCGCCCCGGCACCGTCCGCATTCCCTTTGATCGCGAACGCTTTGCAAGAATCATTTCTGACGAACGTCTTCCGGGACAGGTCACCATTGACGAGCATATTGAAGCGGGTGTAGCGGTTTGGCCGGATGACCTCCACAAACCTGAGTTCACCTTCCACGTCCCCCTTGAAGAGCTTGATGATGAAATCAGCTTTTTCCATCAGGGGATCGTACTCTTCTCCGATGGCGACAGGACCTTCCACTATACACGCATTCAGGATGATATCGTGCTCGACATCGTCAGGGAAAATCTGAATGAGCGCCCGATTTATTTTGCTATCACGGTTGCGGGTGACGCCATGCTTGGTATGGAAAACTACCTCCGCCTTGAAGGAAAAGCTTTCCGGGTGATTCCAAAGTTTCATGAAGAAGAGTTCGGACACCTCGATACCCGTATTCACGGTGAGCGTCTGAAGCAATTCAGGCTGCGCAATGTAAATCAGGAAGGCATTTACTTCGATCAGAACATCCGCAGAATGCTGGATAACTACCGCACGGTATTTACGCGTCAGGCAGACGCCTTTATCCGGAAAGGAGAGTACGATCAGGCCAACTACTGGCTCACATGGGGTGAAGACATCATGCCGTTTCATACCATCCAACCGGACCTTACGTCCCTCCTTACGTACGCGCTGCGATATGCGCAGGCGCAGAACGGAGTTGACGCTGTCCGCCTCGCGGATGATTTCTTACCCGATTTCATGCGGGAGCTCCGGCGCGCTGTCAATAATATGGACACGGTTGAAGACGAACTCACCATGCTCGAAGCCCGTCTGCGAGATCCGGCTGTTCGGGGCAATCCTGACCGCAGAAACCGGCTCATTGCACGCACGCAGCATTTGGAAAATACGCTGCAACAGCACCATCGCAGGTATACGAGCAACCTCTCCCGCCTCATCGTAATGCAGCAAATCTACTTCCTCGCCAATGAAGACGAAACAGCTGCGGGCATTGCCGATATGATCAACGAAATTGTTGGCACAGATATCAATTTCCCGCGCGACCGCGAAGCCAACAACGAAGCCTTCAGCCGCATATTTATCTGAGAAAAGCGGTCTGACCGTGCAAAACACCATCAGACCGCTTTTGGTTTTGGTAGCCAAGCCTGATTATATTAAAAAAATCAAACACTAATTTAAATGCAGGGCAGGCTGTAAACAGCCAACTATTCCCGGCACCCATTTCTAAGCCGAACATTGACATGATACATACTTTTTCAGCTGAGCATATTGATGATGTGTCAAGCGTACTGGATTGTGGTTATAAAAAAATAGGTGAAGTGTACCGCTTCATCCTTTATTCAGACAATCAGCAACTAAAATCCGTCTTAGAAATAAATATGGGCGTGGAACACGAAGGGGAAATGGTCAATCTCGTATCTGTATATGCGCATAATGTTTTCCTGCAACTGCATAATTGTACAGGTTTTGTGGCAAGCGAAACCCTGCAACAGGTAACCTTTTTTGGTAAAACCGGCGGGCAAACAACTGGACTCATCATAGAAAAAAACGGTTCTGTAAATATGTACGGCAACGTTGATGACCGCCTCCTCACCGGTGATTTCACCAAACTTCCCCCTGAAATTATGATGGGGACTATCGCATTATCTTTAACAGAATCCCTCGATTTTGAAGGGTTTTCATTTGACGATTAAGGGGCGGGAAAATAGATTCGTTTGAATTTTTTAACGAAACCGGACTGGACCTTCCAATAGAATCTTCCCGCGCCGCCGATATTACGCAATTGGTACTCAGTGCAGAAAAGCGTGCCTGGCGTCTGATTGAGCTTGTTTTTGTGGATGAAGCCGAAATACTACGGATAAACAACGAGCATCTTCAGCACGACTATGTTACGGATATCATCACCTTCCCGTACCATGAAGGCGAAGAACCTGTTGAAGGGACCCTGTTCTGCTGCGCCCCTCAAATTTTTAAACAGGCCGAAGAACATGGTGCCGATCCCCTGCATGAATTTGCAAGAATTCTGATTCACGGATTGCTTCATCTGTGCGATTATGATGACAAAACGTCGTCAGATAAGCACCGCATGACGGAAAAAGAAAATTATTATTTATCGAAGCTTCAGTTTAATACATGAGAACATCCGTTATTGATCTTATTATTGAGATGATCCGGCAAATCAGAGCCGGACAAAAACTAAAGGATATCGACATGAAATCCTTTGAAGGCTACAACAAATCCGAAACGGCTGCGGCTTATTCCTGGATCATGCACAAAAGCAACCTGGATAAGGTGAGCCGTGAATCAGGTGTCATCGACGCCCGCCGTAATATCCGCATTCTGCACTCCGCTGAGCGCATGATGTTAACAACCGAAGCGCAGGGCTATCTTATTGAGCTGTTCAACATTGGCGTGATTGACAATTCCGATATGGAAAACATCATCGAACACTGCATGATGGCTTCACTTGAAAAGGTAGATCTCGAGAAAATGAAAGAGATCGTAGCAAGCCTCGTTTTCGGAACCGGCGAGAAAACGCTGCCTAACTCTGTTTTTCTGCGCGGTAACGAAACCATCAACTAACCCCCGGAGCGGACGGAATGCCTGAACACAGGCAGGAAATAATTTCCGGAACCCTCCTGATTGTTGAATCGCCGGTTATTGCAGAAACCATAAATCGTCTTGGTTTGCCGCAGCTCGAAGCCATCGCCACACGCGGTTATGCATGGCTGCCCAAACTCACGCCAACCGGACAACTCGTAGCGCGGGCCAACCCGGACCTTCCGGAAGTCCGGAAAGAACTCCGGCACAAAGCGCCTGCATTCACACAAATTTGTATTGCCTGTGATGATGATCCGAGCGGCGCTTTCATCGCCCGTGCAACGGCAAAATACCTGGGTAAACGCGGTGGGATTCGTTTTGGTAAATTAAAGGGGTTGACCAAAGAATCCCTGGAAGAAATGACTGCGACCGCTGTGCCGGAACCGGCTGATCAAAGTGAACAGTTGAGACGACACTTTTTTATTCGTCAGGCCTTCAAAAGAATAACGACGATACAGCTCCCCCTGCATACACAGCTCGCTGTCGCAATACTTGCCCGCCCCTTCGAAACCAACAGCTTCGTAACCCTGGATGAATCGCGGGTTTTTCGTGCTGTTCGTCCGGTAAAAACTGATTTTGCCGCGACTTTTATTGTATCTCGAAGTTCAACAAGCGGACTTTATACGGCTGTTCCGAAACCGCCTTCTACCGCTTTCCTGCCTTATGTTACGGGGCAGTCCTTTGCCGGAACGCAGGAGCGGCTTAACCGGCTGTTTTGTTTTCAGGATGAAGCGCTTTCCCATAATCTGATCAGCTATCCGAGAACGCGGTCGAGCGCCTGGTATAATGAAAACTGGGAAATGCTTAGTGAACAGTTCCAGCGGAAATACCCGGAACAAATCTGCATCCCCAAGGCCATGCGAGCCGTCGCAGACAGCAAAAGCAACCATGACGCGCTGCACGTAACAAGGCTGGTGCATACGCCGCACAGTTTGCGCCCTTTTCTCAAATCAGACTTGCTTCATCTCTATCAGAAACTTTACGCCCGAACGACCGAAGCCCTGGCGGTTCCGGATGAAATTCATCAGGACAAGGTTTGGATGGATGAATCCGGGGATTATTTTGAATCGGAGCCGGTAGCATCAGGCCGGTCAACAGAAACGCTAAAGCCCGTTTTTGCGCTGGAAAATTTCATGCAGGCGCTGCTCGAAACAGGATGGGTATCCCCCGGCAGTCTGGGATCAGCTTTGGATGGCGTGCTTAGGTCAGGACACATCATCCTAAAAAAACATCCTTTAACGCATCCTGAACTTGCTGTGCATGCAGCAATCCAAAAACTTATTTCCGGCTGCAATCGTACCTTCGATCTCATGGAAACAGCCACAGCGCTTAAGAGCGATGAGTCTCTGAGTCCTGAACAGTTTAACCACCGCTGTACCCAACTTCTCCGGGATGGAATCTGAAAAACCTACCTTTGAATCCGTATTTCGCAAGCATCTCGCCGGGAAGCTTGCCGGTGACGGAAAATACGCACCACCCAAACCGCAGCCTGAAAAAGTGCCACCAACGCCGGGCTTAAGAGTGCTGATGACCGTACCCTGGCTGTTGGGCATTCTGTTTCTGATTTCTTTTGTTTGGGATTTTGAAGGTGTCCGGTTAAGCACGGATTTTGTAAATCTACAGTTTGAAGGGTTGCTCCGGATTTTGAGCGTGAGCGGGCTGATTGGCTTCCTGACCAACTGGATTGCGATCAGCATGCTGTTTTATCCGAGAAAACGAAGACCGCTGCTGGGTCAGGGGCTCATCCCCGCCCAAAAAGACCGCATTGCGAAGCGGCTTTCGGCGGCGGTCGAGCGGGAGCTGATAAACCCGGAACTGGTTAAGCGGGAATTTGTGGCTTCGGGCCTGCTCAACCGCTACACGGATTTGCTCATCTGGGATGTGAAATCGCTGATGGATAATCCGGAATTTCGGGACGATGTGTCGAAACTAATGCATCACTACATTCAGGAAGCTTTTGCCGACCCTGCCATGAAAGCGCGGATTGTGGATGAAGCGGAACAGGCTGTGATGGAAAGCGTGAAGGGCCGAAAAGTGGAGCAAACGGCCCTTAAAATGTACCTGATCATGCGCGGCAAAACCCTCCGGGAATTTCTGATGGATGCTACAGAGAAGCTTCCCGCCAAAATGGCGCGCGCCACAGAGCCGATCGACGAATTGCTGAACACCATCCCCGCCCGCATGCGCAAAGACCGGGCGCAGCTGCAAAACCTGTTTCTGATGGTCATCAACGGCATCGTCGATAAAATCGAAGTGCAGAAAATCATAGAGACCAACATCAACAGCTATGATGAAGGCAAGCTCGAAGCCATCATCCGGGGCGCATCGGATACACAGCTGCGGTACATCAAATACCTCGGGGCCGTAATCGGTTTCGGCGGCGGTTTCGTAATCTGGCAACCCGTTTTGAGCCTCGCAGTTTTAATCACCGCGGGATTGTTGATCTGGCTCGCGGATCGGATTTTGGGCGGGACGTGATTGTTTTCGCACCGGTCGTATTAGCCAATAATCCGGATTTCAAAACCTGACAACCCTGAAAGGGAGATATACCAAAGCCCGGGGTGCTAACCCCGGGTCAGGACCGACCAATAATATTGAGCCCTGAAGGGGCGGCATAACTCGGATGTTGAGCAACAGCACGATGGTATATTCGGGCATCTCAGATATGTCGCCCTTGCAGGGCTTTTTTTTGTTGTGGCACGCTTACACAGGGTTGTCACCCTGTGCTATGATATGCCGCCCCGTTGGGGCTTTTTTTTATTCAGTAAGTCGCGCGTGATCAAGAAAAAGTGGTATTAAAAGCAGATAAAACTCGTGGTAAGTTAAAATCTCGAATTTCAAAACCTGACAACCCTGAAAGGGCGAAATACCAAAGCCCGGGGTGCTAACCCCGGATCAGGATCGACCAAAAATATTGAGCCCTGAAGGGGCGGCATATCTCGGGGGGTTGCAATTCGGCACGGTGGTATGTTCCGGCATCTGAGATATGCCACCCCGTTGAGGCTTTTTTTTGGATTAAAATATTGTGCTAATCCCAAATATACCTGTGGTCATATTCAACATTGTATTTCTTCAGAATTTTCAGGTATTCTTCTTTGAAGGACCTCTTCTTATGATGCTCTTCCTGATTTAAAATATATTTTGATATAACATCTACCTGCTGCGGATTGACAGAAAATGCACCATATCCACTTTGCCATGCAAATGATTGACTTGAAACCCCTTTAGTTTTTACCCATTTCGATGAGTTTGCTTTGAGAGCTTGGATTAGCTTAGACAAAGATAGCTGTTTAGACATCCGGCACAGAATATGAACATGATCATTTGTTCCGCCAATTTTTATTGGAATACAGCCATTTTCCTTGCAAATACCGCCCAAATAAGAATGAAGCTCTTCCCGAATATCATCGGAAATCATTGGGGCTCTGTTCTTTGTGCTAAATACAATGTGAGCATAAAATAAAATCAGCGATTGACCCATAGCGGTAGTTGTTTGGAATAATTGATTATAAATTTACTAATACCAAAATAAAGAAACATAATATAGCTTTTTATACAAATTGTTAAACCCTAAAGGGGCGGCATATCTCGAATGTTGAAAATCAGCACGGTGGTATGTTCGGGCATCTCAGATATGTCGCCCTTCAGGGCTTGATTTTGTTGTGGCACGCAGACACAGGGTTGGCACCCTGTGCTATGGTATGTCGCCCCTTTGGGGCTTTTTTTAATTAAACTTCCCGAATATGATAAAAAATCAATAAACAAACCAAATATGTTTGTCATAGAATAAGCCCGATTCTTAAAATCCGACACCCCTGAAAGGGCGACATACCAAAGCCCGGGGTGCCAACCCCGGGTCAGGATCGACCAATAATATTGAGTCCTGAAAGGGCGGCATAACTCGGATGTTAAAAATCGACGAGGTTGTATCTTCCGGCATTTGAGATATGTCGCCCTTTCAGGGCTTTATTTTGTTGTGATATGCCTACACAGGGTTGTCACCCTGTGCTATGATATGCCGCCCCGTTGGGGCTTTTTTTTATTCAGTAAGTCGCGCGTGATCAAGAAAAAGTGGTATTAAAAGCAGATAAAACTCGTGGTAAGTTAAAATCTAGAATTTCATAACCTGACAGCCCTGAAAGGGCGACATACCAAAGCCCGGGGTGCTAACCCTGGGTTAGTTAGGACCGACCAATAATATTGAGCCCTGAAGGGGCGGCATATCTCTGATGTTTAGAAACAGCACAAAGCATTGTTTCTATATCTGAAGTATGTCGCCGCGTGAGCGCTTTTTTGTTGGTTGATAGTTTGGAGAAGGTATGCAGCCCCAGCATCAAAAAGCAAGGCGCCCTGAGACCGATTTGGGATGCCGGAAACCAGTACCGCAGACCGTGATGCTCTCGGTGTTTCCCCCAAAAACAATACAGCCTGAATTACCAGGCAGGCCGGGCTCAGGCTGATGATTTACTTGCTAAAACCACTCAATTTGGGGTTTTTACCATGTTTTCGGCTTCGGGGAGGCTGTAGGCGGTGAGGGTGCCGGCCAGCATGATGAGGGCGAAGAAGCCGATGAGCCAGGGGGTGCCGAAGAGGTCGGCGATGAAGCCGAGGACAGCCGAGCTGAGGGTGATGAGGCCGATCAGGGTGTTGCTGACGGCGACGTAAAGCGGCCGCTCTTTGGCGGGCGCGGCATCAACGAGGTAGGTTTTGCGGCCCAGGCGGGTGCCGGCCTGCGCGAGGCCGCCGATGAAGAAGACCAGCGAGAATGCCCACGGATTTTGCCAGCTTTCGGGCAGCATCAGAAAAGTGAGGGCGAGCGCGCAGCCTGCGATGCCGACGACGCCACCGGCAGCCATCACGAGACGGCTCGAGCGGTCGGCGAAGCGGCCCCAGATGTAGCTGCTCAGCACCATCGCGAGGCTGCTCGTGATGACAAAAATCCCCAAACTGCTCACGGCTGTGCCGGTGACTTCCCGGGCGAGCAGGGCGTAAAACGGGATGACAAGCATCACGCTGAGCAGGAGTCCGCGTGCGATGACAAGCCGGGCGAACATGGGCTGCTCTTTCAAAACCTGCCAGCCGGCGCGGGCTTCCTGCAGGGCGTGACGGGCGCCATCGGTCGCGCCTTTTTCTTCGCGCATGAAGGCGAACAGCAGGGCCGCGGTCAGCCACAAACCTGCTGCGATGAGCAGCAGCCACACGTAGAGTCCGATGCTTTCCCCTTCTCCAACAAAACGGTGCAGCACAAATCCCGCGCCCAGGGAGAGTGCGCCGCCTGCCGTTGCGCGAATCGAGAGCAGAGTGCCGCGCTTGCCTTTGGGGATGGTTTTCGCCATCACATCCTTGAAGCTGACGGAGCCGACGCCGCTTCCTACGCTGAAAATGAGCAGCAGCGTTAGCACGGCTATGCCGCCGTAGAGGCCGTCAAGCAACAAGGCTGATGCCGCCATGAGTAGCAGGGCGATACCCTGCACCGTGCCCGCACCGACCCAGAACCATTTCCGCAGGGCGAACTGACGGATTTGTCCGGATACCGCAAGCTGCGGAATGAGCGATCCGCCTTTGTACAGGGGCACCAGAAAACCGCTCAGGCTCGGCGGTGCGCCCATCGCGCCGAGCAGCCAGGGCAGCACAAGCGAAGGACTCGCAATTTGCTCCGCCAGCTTGGTCGAGGCGCCGTTGAGGGCGTTGAGCATGAAATTACCCGGTACTTCCTTACAAGCGCTTTCAGGTATCGCCTCGCAGGTACGCTGATCATCTTCCGTGAGGATTTCATACACGCGCTCTACCCGCTCATTTCGATGAATACTCATAAATTTAGTTGAATCAAATGGTTACAATTGCTGTCAGGCAAAATTATCAAAGCTAAAAAATTACCAATCCACAAAGGTGAAACTATCCCCGTCGAACAGGCCCTTGTCGCTGAGTTTGAGGGAGGGAATTACGAGCAGCGCCATGAAGGAAATCAGCATGTAGGGTGCTTTGAGGGTGCTGCCCATGTCGCGTGCGATGCGGGTGAGGCGCTCGTAGGCTTCGCCCACATCTTCGCCCGGCGCGTTGGTCATGATGCCCGCGACCGGCAGCGGCAACAGGTCTTCCTGTTCCCCGTGAACCGCCGCGATGCCGCCTTTGGCTTCCATCACGAGATTGACGACCCGCGCGAGATCTTCGTCGGAAGTGCCCACTGCGATGATGTTGTGACAATCATGCCCGACCGATGAGGCAATCGCCCCGTTTTTGATCCCGAAATTTTGAATAAACGCGACTGCCGGTTTCGCTTTTTGGTAGCGGTTGACCACCGTCATTTTCAGAATATCATTTTTCAGATCGGGCTGCACGAGATTCCCGAGTTTTGGCAGCACCCGCATTTCTTTCCGGGTGATGAGCTCGCCGTCGATGGCCTGAATGACCGGGAACAAGCTTCCTGCGCTTTCCTTCTCGAAATCTTCGGGCTTCACGGTATAGCTCACGAAATTATTCAGGAGTCCGGCCTGCACCTTCGGAAACAGCACCTGCCCGTCCGCGAAAACCGGCTCGCCCTGAATCCAGGTTTCGGTCACCTTGAATATTTCAAGATTGTTGGTGATGATGAAATCGGCGGGATCGCCCGGCTGCAGCAGTCCCACAGGCAGCCCGTAATGCTGAACCGGCGCGACACAGGCCGCGTGCAGCACATCAAACAGCGGATATCCCAGAGCGACCGCCCGCGCCACCAGCGCGTTGATATGCCCCAGAACGAGGTCATCCGGGTGTTTGTCGTCGGAGCAGAACATCAGCATTTCGGGATGGGTCTCAAACAGGCTGATGAGCGCGTCGAAGTTTTTGGCCGCGCTCCCCTCCCTGATTAGGATTTTCATGCCCGCCGCAATTTTATCAAGGGCTTCCTCCCTGGTAAAGCACTCGTGATCGGTGCTCATGCCCGCTGCGGCATAGCTGCGCGCCTGATCGCCCCTGAGACCCGGCGCGTGCCCGTCAACCGGTTTGCCCAGCTCCCGGGCGGCCTCAATCTTGGCCATGACTTCCGGGTCCTTGCAGAGCACACCGGGCCAGTTCATCATTTCCGCAAGGTAGTAGATGTCAGGCTGCGCGAGCAGTTCCCGAACGGCAGCGGTATCGAGCACGGCGCCCGCAGTTTCAAAACCGGTCGCAGGCACGCAGGATGGCGCGCCGAAGCAAAATTTCAGGGGCACGGTTTTGCCGTCATCAATCATAAACTGCACGCCCGCCATGCCGCACACGTTCGCAATTTCGTGCGGGTCAGAGACCGTCGCCACTGTACCGTGCGTCACCGCGAGCCGCGCGAAAGCGGAAGGCACCAGCATGGAGCTTTCAATATGGATGTGTGCGTCCACAAATCCAGGCATGATAAACCGCTGCGGCGCAATATCCTGCGGTATGATCTCAACAATTTTTCCACCCTCTGCGTGAATGGTGCCGGGGTACATCCGCTGGTTCACGACATCAACAATCTGCCCTGAAATTTTATGCATAAAAATGCCCTGTTAAACGATCCTTAAAGTTTTGGATGTGAAGATAGCGAATGCCGTCCGATTTACATGATACTTTGCCATTTTCCCGCTCCCACAAAAAGCCGCGGAACCAAGCCGGATAAAGTCAGTTTATCAACAAGTCGTTTCCTTATTGGAAAAGCATTTAATTCCGGCTTTTTCTCCCTGAGACCGGCTGCCGGTTTATTCCGCTTTTTTGTTTTTTTGGGGGAAAATTCCGTGAACATCACGGTCTTTCGTGATAATTCTGAGTTTGTAAACCTAAGATAAACCCCTTGCTTTTTGACGGTTACGCGCCCATATTAAATGCTGAAGTAAGTCCCTAAACCGGAGCTGTACATAATCCGGCTTTTTCTCACGGCCGCTTTCCTGAAACCAGAACTTTCCTTGCAGCTTACTATATGAAACTTCCCGAAATTTTTATGCTCACTTTTTTAGTCCTCGCGGCATTACTTCCGGAAAGCGCACAAGCACAGTCATCCTACGATAATAATCAAACGCTGCCGGGACTCGTGCAGGACCGCTACTTCATAGCCGGCGCAGCATTCGGACAGCAAACAGGCGAGGTCAGGTTTACCAATTTCATGGTGCTGCATAATCAGCTGTCGTATGGTTTGAATCGGCATGTGCAGCTGACAGGCAACTACACCTTGTTTTCAGCTTTACCCCGTTTTTTTAGGGATGAGCCGTACGAAAATCCGATCAGCCTTGGGGCGCAGCTTTCGGTGCCCGGTTTGCCGGACTGGATTCATTTATCCCTTTCACCGGAACTGACCTTTCTGACAGGAAGAAGCCCCAACCTCGACGGCTTTTCAGACCGGAGCAGTTTCAGCCTTACGGGTAAGATGACCGTGGGCAATTACCGCCATCACGTTACACTGGGTTATTCGTCATTCTGGCGATCAGCAGAAACCGACATTCAGGACATACGAACGTATATTCTGCTGGCTGCCAGCACCCGGATAGCCCGGAATGTACACCTCATCGGCGAATCCCGTTTTTTTCCTGACAACAACAATGAAGGCATCTACCTGCTTGGTTTCCGCTACCTGTTATACGGCCCCTTCAGCTTTACCCACGGCCTCGCCTGGGATGACCCAAGCACGGATCTTATTCCTTTTTTTGGCCTGCATTTTAAGTTTTGATGTAGGGGGTAATCAAAAAACAACTCCGCACATCCTATGATCTTACTTTGAAACATAAAATCGCTAACCGGTTAGAAATCAGCTTCAAACGTCTTTTATCAATTACGGGTTAAACAGGTATCTTGACCGCAAGAATCCGCAAGGCTTTGATAATCACCGGCTTTGCAGCTTTTGCTTACGGCAGTCTTTTTTTGGATTTTATAGGGGATGACAACCTGCCCGAACCTAAAATCTATGTTAGCGTTATGATCAAGCAATTCTACTCAGGCTGGACATCTTCCATCCTGCTTTTTTTCTTTTTCCTGACTTCCCCCTCTCTCCTTTTCGCACAGGCCAACGGCGAAACCCTTGTTTTGCAGGATGTGGCTGTGCTGACCATGGCCACCGATCAGATTGAAGAAGGTCGGACCCTCATTATCCGCGACGGTTTTATTGAGTGGATGGGACCGGCTGATTCAGCTGAAATACCGGAAGAGGCCACCATCATTGAGGGACCGCTTTTTGTGATGCCCGGTTTGGCTGAAATGCACGCGCATATTCCGCCGCGCATGCGTGGCCGGCAGCACATGGAGGACACGCTGGTGCTGTACCTCGCCAACGGCATTACGACCATTCGTGGGATGCTGGGTGAAGAAGCGCACCTCGAGCTACGCGAAAAAGCGGCCCATCATGAAATTGTGAGTCCGCGCATTTTTACATCTGGCCCGTCTTTCAATGGTAATTCCGTGACCTCGGAAGAACAAGGGCGCGAAATGGTGCGTCAGCAGCACGCCGCCGGATACGACCTCCTCAAATTTCACCCCGGTCTGAATGTGGCCTTTTTTGACGCGGTAACGGAGGAAGCAAACGCCCTCGGAATCGAATTCAGCGGACATATTTCCCATGCCGTAGGCCTTGAGCGAAGTCTCGCCGCGGGCAAAGGCTCCATTGATCACCTCGACCGCTACATGGAGTTTCTGGCCGGAAACCCTGCCGACCGCGAAGATCCGCCCATCATTTATTTCGGCTACGACCTCGCTTTTGATGCAGACCCATCCCGCATGCAGGAAGCCGCCCTCATCACCCGCGATGCCGGTGTTTGGAACGTGCCGACCAACACCCTGCTTGAAAACGTGTTCAATCCGGAGCTCACTCCCGAAATCATGATGCAGTGGCCGGGCATGGCGTTCATCTCAAAGCCAACCGCTGAAAACTGGGCCAACTTTGTGCGTCAGACCCGCGCGAGTGAGGTGTATGATGAAGAACAGGCGCGTCAGTTTTTAAACCTCCGGCTACAGCTCACCCGCACGCTGCATCTTGAAGGCGCCGGACTCTTGCTTGGTGCGGATGCCCCGCAAATCTTCAACCCGCCGGGATTCTCCGTTCACCGCGAGCTTGGCCTTTTGGCGCAAGCAGGCCTCTCCCCTTTTGAAGCCCTCGAAACCGGGACCGTAAACGTAGCAGAATATCTTGGTGAAAGCGAAATAGCCGGTCGCATTGCGCCCGGTTTTCGGGCCGATCTCGTGCTGCTTCGCGCCAATCCGCTGCAAACCTTTCCCTTCGGCGATCAGATTGAAGCCGTAATCCGTGAAGGCCATCACTTCAGCCGGGAAACGCTTGATGAGCTGCTCGAAGGCATTCGCGAGCGGGCGGGGAATTAAACCGGTAACCTTTAATCTTACAGCGTCTCACTTTTTAAATGACAGACGAAAACGTACAATCAACCCAAATCTCCTTCTCTTTCCGCAAACTTCCCGACCCGGAAATGCAGCAGCGCGCATCAGATTTCTACGAGCTGATGAGCCGCCGTCGCACGGTGCGGGATTTCGCGCCTGAGCCGATCCCGGAGGGTGTGCTTGAGCTGGCCATCCGAACTGCGGGAACAGCTCCGTCAGGCGCAAACAAACAGCCCTGGCATTTTTGTGTCGTTCAGGATGCAGAAGTACGCACAAAGCTTCGAACTGCAGTAGAGGCGGAAGAGAAGGAAAATTATGAGCGGCGTTTTTCGGGTGAAATGAAGGAAGACCTTGCGAGCCTTGAAACCAATTTTTCAAAACCGTATCTCACGAACGCCCCCGGACTGATTGTCGTGTTCAAGGAAAACTTCAGGCTTAAGGACGGCATCCGCCGCAAAAACTACTACGTGAATGAGTCGGTTGGCATCGCCTGCGGGATGCTGATTGCCGCGCTGCACAACGCGGGGCTCATGACCGTAACGCACACCCCAAACCCCATGAAATTTCTCAACGACATGCTCAACCGGCCCGCTAACGAGACCCCGGTCATGGTTCTTCCCGTAGGGTTCCCGGCTGCAACTTGTACGGTGCCCGACATCAAGCGGAAGGGGGTACAAGAAATTTTGAGTTATATTTAAAGTGCGACCATATGTAAAAGACGCTTTCCAAAGCTCACTGAAAAAAACCAAAATTCAACGTAATCATCTAACAAACGGATTCATCATGGCAAAAAAAGCACTTCTAATTGGCGCAACCGGCCTGATCGGCTCTCATTTACTCTCTTACTTACTCGACGCTGAACAATATGACACCGTTGCCGTTGTCGGGCGTCGTAGTACCGGCGTAAAACATCCCAAACTTGTGGAACATATTTGTGACTTTGCGTCCATGAATCGTCACCCGGAAATTTTCGCCTGCGATGACTTCTACAACTGTATGGGCACAACTATCAAAAAAGCCGGTTCAAAAGACGCTTTTCGGGAAGTAGATTATACCTACCCGCTCGCAGCTGCCAATCTTGCACTCGCAGGCGGCGCAAAATCATGCTGGCTCGTCAGCTCAATTGGTGCCGATATAACTTCATCCATCTTTTACCTGAAAACCAAAGGCGAGGTAGAAAAGGCCTTTGCGGAAGCAGGTTTCGACCGCACCATCATTTTTCGTCCCGCTGGTCTCTTAGGCAAGCGGAATGAGTTTCGACTCAAGGAAACCGTAGGCATTGGCTTCATGAAGCTCATTTCGCCCCTGCTCGTTGGCGGGCTCAAAAAGAACCGGCCCATCGAAGCACAGCATGTCGCCTACGTAATGGCCCATCAGCCGGTCAATCACGTGAAAGGCAGCCGGGTTTTCGAAAGCCACGAAATCCAGCAAATCTACGACAGCATGATGATGGGCTGCCGGTATATGGAGTAATCAGCTTTGAACGAGGAGGAAAAAACCACCAGTTGTTCTGTGCCGGGAAAACATCCTATTATTACTTCCAAAACCTGTTTGGTTCAATACGCGAAATCCTAATCCTACCCGGCTTCTTCCAGAAATGAACCTGTAGCTTATACTCAATTGGTTAGAGATCACTGACTGCTCTAAAAAATTTTGATCTGCAGCAAATATCTGATCAATAACAATATTGGCATTTTTGAACAACAAGTCATTCTCCAGAGGAACAGAAAAGGAAGGCTGGTATACCAAATGAAGTTGGTCTCTGATGAGTGAAGCAGACAACAATCCGTCCAAAGCTAATCGTGAATGAAGCTGCTCCGATACCGATACACGGTCATTCATAGTGTATCGTAAAAAATGTATTCCGAGTCCGATTTTTTGGCCGTTTTGTGTATTTAAGCGACTCCATTGCAGATTTGTTTCTGTAAACCATGCCTCCGTGTTTACGCCATTCAGTATTGGATCAGTTCCTTCCCCCAAAATTACTGATCCCCGAAAACGCAGCTCATGCCTGGTATGAGACTGCAAAAATACGATCGCATTTGAAATAGCAAGATTTTGCTGTTGCCACAAACCGGCTTGAACAGGATTGCTGATACCCGTAACAGCGTCTTCTTCCAGGTATTCGTAACTTAGAGCAGCTGAAATTAAGAACCGTTCTTGAGTTCTGACCAGCTGAATTCCTCCCCCCGTTTCAAATGAGCTGTAAGTTCTGCTTGCCGAATTGAAAGATGTTTGACTAAAAGTCCCTATCCCACGCTTGAGTAAAACAAAAGTGTTTAGCTGGTTAAAAAAACCGATTTCATTTTCCTGTTTTCCTTCTCCCCAAAAAGCGTGAAATGCCGCTTCATTTCGGGGTGAGAGTTTATAAACAGAGCCCGCAGTAAATCGATAGCGACTATACTGAAACAAAGGCCGCTCTACGTTCTGCCTGGCGCCTTGCTTGACATCATACTCCGCAGAAAATCCGAAGGTAAACCTGTCATTTAGTAATGGGGAACCCACTGCTCCGCTCAGCCTGACCAGATTATTTGTCCAGTTCCCACCGGTTGTATCTGCCCATTGGTAGGGATTAAAAGTAGGCACCGGTGCGCGACCAAAAAACTGAACGCCTTCGCTAATACCTCTGCTCAGATTTACCTTCCCGGATACGTACCATTCGTTCAGTTGCTGTGTACCCTCTGCATTGAAGGTACCGTAGATCAATCTGTTAGCCTGCTGAATCTGCCTGAAGCTTCCAGCCTCAACACCTGAGCCAATATATATCAGACTTTTTTCGCTTAATCCTGATTGACGGAGACCAGCCGGATTCCGCGCTTCTCTGAAAATTCCGGCCAGGGTATCAGCAGAAGCCTGCGTGAAAATAATTTTTCGAGCCGGATTCATTTCAATTAGCTGAAACTGAGCCGCAGCAGGTTGTACCATACAAAACATCAACCCCGCAAAAAGCAAAGGAAACAGGCAGCAAACAAGCTTATTAGGATCTGTATAGGAATACATCATAAGGGCGAAAAAGCATCAGTTTATGGCAATATGAATTGCCATAAACTGAAAAGTGAACTCAAAAATAACTCTTAATCAAAGCTGCGGGGCGTAGGTGTAGGAATAATTTCAAAATCTTCACCTGTGTCGCCGGTATTCCGGAGGATACGGCGCCCGTCAATAATACGATCTGTTAGCCTTCTTGCACTTTCTGCGGTATAGGTACCGGATGCACTAACAAAACCGGGATTCAGCTGAAGTGGCAAACGCTTAAAATCACCGCTTTGTGGATTTTGCAGTGCTTCAAAAGAATCAATCACTAACTCGATGGGCAATTTGACCCTTGGGGGAAATGCCGGGGAAGCGTCAGGTACCGGAACAAGCTCAAGGGCATCAAAATCATCAACCCTGAAGATGACAAGTGCCGGACCGAAGACCGGAACGAGCCATGTAAAGCCGCCAGTGAAGTAAATCCGCTCCATGTTCAGCACATTCGGGTTATCGATATCACGATCATCATCTCTTTGGTTGTAAGTTTCAAAGTCGGCGTCACCCAGGTTGACGGGGCTGTTAGGATTCAGATCGGGATTGTCGCGGTGATCTTGTGCCGTTTGGGCTATGATGAAACTTCCTCCGGGCTGAATCGGATGGTCGGTTCCGCTGCCAGGGACACGCCATACACTATTCAGGTACACATGATCCTGATCAAACTGAAAGGGCGTAGGCTGAGTTGTAGGATTGATCTGACCTGCGGGACCAAAGACGTCCGCAATGTACAGGCCATCCGCAAAAAGGACTTCTGTTGAATTGTTGAAGATCTCGTGAAACTGATCATTGAAGTAATTGCCGCCGGCTGGTGTTTTTGAACCGGTATAATAAACTTCTTTAAACACAAAATTGCCAAGTACGGAACCCCGAAGCTGCAGCAAAATCGGATCAACATTACTTTCAATGAGGTTTTCATTGTTCAGAGAAACACTAAGCGTTATTTCTTCTGCTGTACCTGTCAGGTCAAAAGCCTGATCAGCTGTAAGGCTCAGCTCTGCCCGAATATCATAGCGGCCTGGTATGAGGTTACCGAAAACAGTAAAACCATTTTCATCCGTGGTTTGCACGGTGGTCTCATTTCTTTCGATACTGGTCAAACTTACTTCTGCATTTTCAGCAAAGGGTTCAGCATAGAATTCAGGAAAAGCGACCTGAAATCTTACTTCTATACTGCTTACACCTGAGTTGGTATCACAGGAGGTTACGAAGAAGCCGGCAAAAGCTGCAATAAGCAGTACCAGACCGGCGGATAGTTTTTTCATGGTGGTGTTTTTTTTGGGTTTTACTCTTTATGGTCTGATTCTGACAGACAAATCAAAACCAAAGAAGAGTGGTGGGTTACGTCTGATTAAAGCACCTGTACGTCTGCTTTCAAAAAGCGGGCGGGATGCAAAAAAGTTATTTACAAAGAAAGAAGCTTCAGCTCCGCCCCTAAAGCTTTTGCTAAGTCTTAGGTTAAAAAGCCAGAGTTGAGGGGGTTGTTCCTCAATCAAAAACGAATCGCTTACAAGCAGCCTGATATCAGCAAATTCATCACTGCCCTGCTCATTTTCGGGAATCATGACACGGTCTCCCCCTGCGGTAATGAAACCGACAGCATTGGGGTTGACATTGGTTCGGCGATCACGGTCAAGCCACACCGTCTGGGCAAGCAATGATATCACCAAACCGAGATCAGGAACATGGTGGATGCTTCTAAGGCTGGTCGAAAGGCGTGTTCTCTCGGTTTGCTCCCGGCTGTAAATTCCAATGCGGTCAGGTACCGCTGCACCAAAAAGCCTGTTTGTATCAATATTTAAGCCGTCATCGCCAGCTACTGTATTAATCAACGCTGCATTAAAGCTTAGTGACGAGAGTAGCATGAGGCGTGGATTAAAAAAAGACTCAAACTCCACCCCTCTGTTGTGGATAAATCGTGAATTTTGTGGTGCATCAAAGGCCCCTAAGAAAGTTCTTGTTTCAACAGGTTCCGGATTCAGAACAGGGGGAGCACCTTCAGGAAATGAAACTGCTTCAAACCGATCAAAAACAACGGGATGAACATCTCTGGTAAATCCAAATGCTCCGGTTGTTTTTTCATCAAAAACGGTAATAGAGAGGTATACTGCGCTACGATCATAAAATAAACCTGTCTCAAACTTGCGGCTTTGAAAGGAGCGCATTTGAGAATTATCAGGCTCAACAACCGATGTGGTTATGAGAATCAGCCTCTCATCGGGGTCAGTTGCGAAGTTGCTGAAGTTAACAACGTCAAAAAATCTCGGTCCCGGAAATAGCATGTTTAGCGGTGGAGCCTTAGCGGTAATGCCATATCCGGCCCTCAGGTTTATACCATGGAAGAGCTCTGTTCCCGCGTTGATCCGAGGGGCAAGTACGGTTCCGAATCTACCGCGAGTAAGCGATTGAGGGACAACATTGTCATATCTCAGTCCGGCTTGTAAAGTATAAACACGATCTCCCCAGTATCCTGCCATTCTGTGCTCCGCATAAAATGACATTACATTGAGGGCGGGTATGTCATCAAACGAGCGCGGACGGTCACCAACTGAAAAGTTTTGACGAGGAGGCCGCAGAACATCGAACTGCCTGCCTTCACCACGGTTAGAATCGTGTTTCCACTCAAATCCGATTACGGGAATATGCAGCGTATTTCCAGCCTGAAGTCGATTGGTATATTCCAGCCGCATATAAATATTTAGTGGATTTCCTTCAACTGTGGTTTCATTTCTGTAATCTGTTGATCCAAAAGTACCGATGATGGTAGTGTCTGTAAGGGCATCGGAGAGTGGAAATAAGCCTACCCGTGTAATATTTTCAGCAAAGAAACCCCGTTGCTGTCTCAGGCTAAAATTGGTATCGAGAGAAATTCTGTGGGAGCGGTCTCTTCTGAAAGCATAGCTGTTATTGGTGGCAAATTGAAAAAAACGATCCTGCGACTCTCTTACCCGCTGACTGACCTCATCTTGCGGATCTCTTCTTCTTTCGTCAAGGAACTGACTCGCCTGAAAACGAAAATTCGTACGTAAAGCGCGATTAGCAAACCATGCTCTTGAAATATTGGCCTGACCTGTTACACGGTTAAAAATATCGAGATTTTGTCGTGGGTCAGCTGATGATTGGGTAAGATTTCCGCTAAAACTGAGGCCTGTACTCGTAATGCCATCTCCTACACCACCACTAAAGCTGGCATCAATAAGGTTTGGATTAAACCTGAACCTCAACTGAGGTGTCATTGCACCTGCTCTTGACTGCAGCAGGACGGCCCCTGTTGTGATATCTCCAAATCGCGCTGACGGGATGCCCTGTACCACTTCAAGGGACTCAATTAAGTCTGGCGGAATTTCCCGCAAGTCAACACCTCTTCCTGCTACAGATGCAAAAGGAGGAAGAGATCCTGGTGCTGCGTTCAGAATAGTAACATCGTCCTGCAAATTGGCATTATTTGATATGGGAATACCGTCCATAAAAATCCCCGTACCAAGCGCATTTGCGCGCGCTGCCTCAGCTGTAGTTGGTACCTGTCGTAGCAAGCTCTGACGCGGCCCTGATAAGGCGGGTGTACCTGACAGTTGCCCCGGAAGCAGCTCAAACAGGTCAGCGAGGCTGGATGCCTGCGTATGTTCAATTGCTTCCCGACCAATACGCCGAACGGTACCGGGTTGCTCAAGACTGTGTACAGCCGTAGCTGTGACAGATATTTCCTCCATATTTAGAGCGCTAAAAGCCATACGCAGCTCAAGGACAACATCTTGCTCAGCCCTCGTATCGACCGTCAATTCGATAGGAACCATTCCAAGGTGGGTTACCCTAAGGGTGGTAATACCTGAGGGTATCGTTACACAGAACTCTCCTTCCAAATCAGTTGTCGTAAAAATATCATGCTCCGGAAATAAGATTACGGCTGCCGGAAGGGGTTCAGAAGTTGCAAGTTCCGTTACGATACCGCAAATTCGTGCTTCTGTATAAGTGTCTGTCGATTTGGCATGAAGGGGCGATAATGCGGTCTGAGAGACAAGAAAGAAACAGCTAAATATGAAAACTATTAGCTTTGCCATGAAATTGAGCGATCTGATAATACCGGGCGAATAACGTTCAAAATTGAGGGGCTATCCTACCAGCCTTTTTCTTCAAATACTGCGCGCAGAAATCCCGAGGTATCAAACCGTCCGTATTCATCATACCACGCCTGAGAATGCTCAAGGAAGAAAGCAACATTTTCCTGAGCCCTGTTATAAATGTCCTGATCTGCATCGTTTTTCTCATGCCCTCTGGGCACGGCATAAACAAACATGCCGGTTCTGCCGCTAACCACTGGCATCTGCATAAAATCGCGCTCAACAAACTCTCCTGTTTCAGCCTGGTGTGCAGCGGCGTCCACGAAAAAGTCCACAGCATGTTCCGGATAGCCGTAAAGCAAACCATATCCGCGAAAGCGGTCAAGGCGCTCTTCATATTCCATAACCTGAACAACTATTGCAGGGTCAGTACCTTCGGCAAAGGCCCAACGCGACCAAAACTCCGGAAAGGCGGCAAAGGACTGATCAAATGCATCTTGTCTTACAACCCTCATCTGCACGTATCTTTCACCGTCAAAAATATTTCTAAAGGGTGTTAAAATTGTTTTCAGAGGTCCGCAGGAAATAGCAGCTGCTATATGGTTAATCCGCACAAATTCATCTATAAACTGCAGTGCAGGATGAGCGTCTTCTTCTGTCCCCTCTATTTGCCATCTGAAACTGACAATGTCGCTCATTGGCTTGAGATCGGATATAAATGTATGAAGCCCGGTATTGCTCAGGCTACTGTAGAGCAGCGAGTCAACATAACCATGGTCTTCTGCACTTAGTACGTCAAAATTGAAGCACTCATCTGAAACGTTGGTAACTACAGCTTTTTCCTGCACGCTTATAGCTGGAGCTTCATCCTGAATAGCAGTCTGACCGACAGGTGTACAGGATAGCACGAGTAATAATGATGAAGTGAGCAGTGACAGGAGTATTGCTTTTATGCCGTATATTTTACTCATAGGCTGAAATCAGGATAGTAACAAACTAATGGTCGATATTTCACAAGCAGTAGGCAGCTGTGTTATTGTATTGTCAGCAACAATGATAACAGGTTTGGAATACCATTTGCAACTATGTTGCAAATGTGATGGTCAAAAGAATCTACTCATTTCACACGAAAAAACACCAGCCTACTGCCAGGCCGCCAATCACTCCTATACCGGAGACCCTAAATCTGTTCATTTACTACCTTTTGAACGAACAGCTTATTGTAAAATCAGCGCTTCTTTTTACGATCACCTTTGAATGATTACCGTAAATGATTCATCTGTCTCTACGAAAACCGGGGCGGGGAAGCCTTCCTGTCTGAGCTGACCAACCACAATTTTCCGGATGCCAAGCCCTTTGTGCTCCATGAGTCCGAGGTTTTGGGCGAATTGCACCAGAATGGGGTTGCGGGGGTAGCGCTGCCCCGCAATAATTTTTTCTACGGTGAGGGAATTGGGAAGCCGCCCCTGACTTTCGATTTCGAAGCGGTCGCTGAAAATCCGGATTTCATTCATGCTCCTTCTGGTATAATCGCGGTGAACGAGGCTGTTCACGATAAGCTCGCGCAGAATGCCCTGCGGAATTTCCCACTTTCGCATGCGCGTAAGCCCGTCGTCTTCAATTAGAACACGGGACAGTTTTTCGGACAAGTGCTGCATGACGAGATCGCTGAGTCCGCTGCGCCTCAGTTCGCTGCCTGATTTCTGTCGCCCAATAGGCGCTTTAAACGGCTGATCCGAAATACTATCGAGTTCAGTATCCGTGCCTTTGTAGTGGATAACGCGGATGCCATGCTGCGGCAGAAAACGACCGGGTTCTTTACCGAAAAGAATCAGCCCTGCAAGACTGCACAGCAAGTTTCCCGCGCTATTTTCATGAATCAGATCAAGCTGTCGAAGCCGAAGGGTCAGGTCGTCTTCATCTCCGATTTTCTCCCCCATGAGCTGCTCGTAATACTGAATAAACAGCTCCTGATCGATGTCCGTTATTCTTGAACCTGACACGGGGACGGTTTCATAGTGGAAGTGTCCTGCCTCCTGACTCATCTGCACAATCTGATCCCGGTTCGCGATGCGGGAGGTGCTCCCCATGCGAATATAAATCGTTTCCTTACCATCGGAGCGAACGGCATACGGCTTCAGCGTACCCTGTTCAACAGAGATCACGGCAATTTTCCCTGCGGACGTGTTTATTTCTTCATAAACCGGAATGAGCGCTGGTGTGATATACTTTCCAAAAACGGTATCCATCACCCATGTTTCGAGATCAGGGCGCTTAATTCCTTCAATTTCCCCGAAGTCGGATACGCCGACAAACACTCTGCCTCCCCGAAAATTTGCAAATGCGACAATATCTTTCGCCAGCTGTTCGGGCTCCGTCTGCTCATGCGCAAAAGAAACCGTTGAGTTTGGCGGCTGTGAAAATACTTCGATCAGGGACTCAATTTTCATTTTACGCGAAGTTGAAAAGAGATGATGGTTCTCAAGCGGAATTTTGGGTGTAGCCCTCCAACCAAAAAAGCAAGGCGCCACGAGACCGATTTGGGATGCCTGAACCAGTACGAAAGCCATTGATGCTCTCGGGATTCACCCCAAAAAAATTACGGACGCCCGGATAAAAAGAAGGCCGGAATTTCAGCTTAGAAACTCCGGCCTGATGGTTGCAAATTGTGCCTACATGTTGCGGCGGTATTGGCCGCCGACTTCGTACAAGGCCTGCGAGATTTGGCCGAGGGAACAGTATTTCACGGTTTCCATGAGCTCTTCGAAGAGGTTGCCGTTGGTTCGGGCGGTTTCTTTGAGGCGGTTCAGGTAGTGCGTGGACTGATCGGCATTGCGTGCTTTGAAGGCTTCGAGGTTGTGGATTTGCTGCTGTTTCTCGTCCTCGGTTGAGCGGATGAGCTCGATTTCCTGCGGCTCTTCATCAGATTTTTTGCCGAGGAAGGTGTTGACGCCAATGATCGGCAGCTCGCCGTTGTGTTTGAGGGTTTCGTAGTACAGGCTCTCGTCCTGAATTTTGCCCCGCTGATACATGGTCTCCATTGCGCCGAGAACGCCGCCGCGCTCGGTGATGCGGTCGAATTCGGTAAGGATGGCCTCTTCGACCAGATCCGTGAGCTCTTCGATGATGAAGGCACCCTGATTCGGGTTTTCGTTTTTTGCCATGCCCAGCTCTTTGTTGATGATGAGCTGAATGGCAAGTGCCCGGCGGACCGACTCCTCGGTCGGGGTTGTAATGGCCTCGTCGTAGGCGTTGGTGTGCAGGGAGTTGCAGTTGTCGTAAATCGCAAGCAACGCCTGAAGGGTCGTGCGGATGTCGTTGAACTGAATTTCCTGTGCGTGCAGCGAGCGGCCTGAGGTCTGAATGTGATACTTCAGTTTTTGGGAGCGGTCGTTGGCGCTGTACTTGTTTTTCATGGCAATCGCCCAAATCCGGCGGGCAACGCGGCCAATGACGGCGTACTCGGGATCAAGACCGTTGCTAAAGAAAAACGAAAGGTTGTGCGCAAAGTCGTCGATGCTGAGGCCGCGCGAGAGGTAGTACTCCACAAAAGTGAATCCGTTGGCAAGGGTGAAGGCCGCCTGTGTTACCGGATTTGCGCCGGCTTCGGCAATGTGATAACCTGAAATGGAGACCGAATAGTAATTTCTAACTTTATGGGTTGTGAAGTACTTTTGTATGTCTCCCATCATCTTAAGGGCAAACTCTGTAGAAAAAATACAGGTGTTTTGCGCCTGATCTTCTTTGAGGATGTCGGCCTGAACGGTGCCGCGCACGACTTGCAGCGTTGCGGCTTTGATCTTCGCGTAGGTTTCGGGATCGACGAGCTTATCGCCCGAGACACCCAGGGTTTCCAGTCCGTAGCCGTCGGAGTTACCCGGCAGACTCAGGCCGTATTCCGGTACCGGCATGCCTTTCTCTTCGAAAATCGCTCTGATCCGCGCCTTCGCTTCATCGAGCTTGCCCTGTTCGGTCAGCCAGGTTTCGACCTCCTGGTCGATGGCGGTGTTCATGAACATCGCGAGAATCATGGGCGCGGGACCGTTGATGGTCATCGAGACCGATGTGTTGGGCTGCGTAAGGCGGAAGCCGGAGTACAGCTTCTTCATGTCATCAAGGGTGCAAATGCTCACGCCGGAGTTGCCGATTTTGCCGTAAATATCAGGCCGCAGATCGGGGTCTTCTCCGTAAAGGGTCACCGAATCGAAGGCGGTCGAAAGCCGGTGCGCGGGCATGCCTTCGCTCACATAATGGAAGCGTTTGTTGGTCCGCTCCGGCGTGCCTTCACCGGCGAACATGCGCGCCGGGTCCTCGCCTTCGCGTTTGAACGGGAAAACGCCTGCCGTGTAAGGGAAAAATCCGGGCACGTTTTCTTTCAGGGCAAACCGCAGACGGTCGCCCCAGCCGCCAAACTGCGGCAGCGCAACCCGCGGAATTTTGAGCCCGCTCAGGGAAATGCGGTACATTTCATTGCGGATTACGCGGTCGCGGACTTTCGTCTCCATCACGTTCTGACGGTATTGCTCCGCCATCTTGTCCCAGTTTTTCAGGATGTTAAGCGAAATCGGATCCAGCTTTGCGCGAATGTGCTCGCGCATTTCTTCCATCCTGACCATGATCTGATCTTTGTCAGCCGGATTCCAGTTTTCGAGCTGTGTGATCGTGCCCTCGATCTCATTCAGGCGCGCGGCGGCTTCGGCCTGTTTCGCGGCCCAAACGTGATACTCGCGCACGCTTTCGGAAATCTCCGACAAATAGCGTACCCGGTTTCCGGGGATAATCGCCTGTTTGTGCAGGTCTTCCGCCGGTGCCGGATTGGCGTAGAGCGCGGCCTTCCAGTCGAGCCCGTAGTGCCGGTTAATCAGGTTCACGAGCGCGCTGAACAGGCGGTTGACGCCCTCATCGTTGAACTGCGCCGCAATCGTAGGATACACCGGCAGGCTCGACTCCTCGGCATGCCACAGGTTGTGATTCCGCTTGTACTGTTTGCGGATGTCACGCAGGGCGTCCTGTGCGCCTTTTTTCTCAAATTTGTTGAGTACGATCAAATCAGCGAGATCGAGCATGTTGATTTTCTCGAGCTGTGTTGCCGCGCCATATTCGCTCGTCATCACGTACAGACTAAGATCGGTGATGTCCACGATCTCCGATTCACTCTGCCCGATACCGCTTGTTTCTACAACAATTAAATCGAAAGCCGCGGCCTTGCACAGTTCGATGGCGCCCAAAATAGCGTCGCTTGTCGCGCGGTTGGAAGCCCGTGTTGCGAGGCTGCGCATGTAAATCCGGTCGTTGTACACGGCATTCATCCGGATGCGGTCGCCCAGAAGCGCCCCGCCGGTTTTGCGCTTGGACGGATCAATGGAGATAATTGCCATCGTCTTGTCCTCAAACCCGGTCAGGAAGCGGCGCACCAATTCATCGGTCAGCGAGCTCTTTCCCGCCCCGCCTGTTCCGGTGATCCCCACCACAGGAATCGTTTTTCCGTTTTTGGATTGCAGCACTTCTTTCCCGCCATTGTACAGCAGCATTTCATCCTTGTACTGCAAAATATCCTTCGCTTTGTTCTCAATCGCGCTGATACAGCGCCCCAGGACGCGCTTGTCCTTGTTTTTGATTTGCAGCACGTCCACCTCTTCCAGCGAAGTCGTCTCGTAATCGCATTCCTGCATCATCAGGTTGATCATGCCTTGCAGGCCAATTTTCCGGCCATCCTCCGGACTAAAAATACGCGCAACGCCATAGTCGTGCAGCTCGCGGATTTCGCGGTCCACAATCACCCCACCACCGCCGCCGTACACGCGGATGTGCCCCGCGCCTTTCTCGCGCAGCAAATCGACCATATACTTGAAATACTCGATATGTCCGCCCTGATACGAGCTCACGGCAATCCCCTGCGCGTCCTCCTGAATGGCGCAATCTACAATCTCGCCCACGCTGCGGTTATGCCCGAGATGGATCACTTCCGCGCCGGTTGACTGTAAAATGCGACGCATAATATTGATGGAGGCGTCGTGCCCGTCGAACAGGCTCGTAGCCGTCACAAACCGGATTTTGTGCGTCGGCTGATAGCGTTCGGGCTGCTGCCACTCGGTAACAGCGGTTTGGGTTTGGTCCTGCGTCGTCGGGCTGTTTGTGCTCATAATGCTGATAAATTCCTGATGTGTTTAGCTTTAGATTCGAAAATTGGAAGCGCTTTTGTGGCGCAAAAATACGGCTTTTTAGCCGCCCTACCGTGTTAAAGTAGGTATTATTTAAGTTGGATTTTTTCGGATGATGTGCTCCCAAATGGTCCAAATATCCGGGCTTAAGGCTCGCTTGGGCCGCTTTCCCCGGCTTCCGATTCACCGGGGCGTACATCACCATCTTCGGGCTCGCCTCCGGACTCGATTGGCTCCTCGTTTGGGTCAGCCTCCGGATCATCCGTTCTGCCGGGCAAATGCGGATATTCGAGATCGAGCTCCCCTTCCATCCGTCCGTGCACCTCAACATTGCGCTGCGCGAGAAACGGCTCCGGCGCCCGAAAGGGCTCCACATCACCACGGAACCAGCGGCCATCGCCGTCATCATCCCGAAACGCAAGCACCGTATATCGCCCCTGAGGCAGGTTTTCTACCGTGAGTTCATCTTCCGTTATTCCTTCAAAAACCACCGCTCCGTCGCGGTCCAGCACGCTGATGTGATGGTTCACGCCTTCCAGCCGGTGACCTTCTGCAATCCGGATATGCAGGGACCCGAGTTCACCCCGCGGCAAAATCCGCGTTTGGATGTTGCGCCGCGTACCGGCCCGTTCATCATAAATCCGGATGGTGTAATCGCTTGCCTCATCCCAGACATCCGGCGGAAACAAAAATAGAAGGTTGTCCTGCACTTCAAGCGGCTCCCAGGCTTCGTAGATGACTTCATCCTGCACCACCTCCAGCGAGTCCACCACGCTTGTGCCGGCAAGCAGGGTCGAAAACTCAAATATCATAGGTTCACTTCCCCTCACCCCTCTTTCCGTGAGGTGACGCGTCATCCGCACGTGCGTGGTATCGGGGTCGGATGATCCGGTGAAGATGCGGTCTGAGGTCCGTGGCTCATTTCCGCGCAAATCCGTCACGCCCTGGCTGCGCAGGGTAAAGGTCTGATTTTCAGGCAGCGGACGCAGGGCTTGTGCGAATACGACATCAGCCTGCTGCTTGTCCGCAAAGAGCGGTACCGCCTGCGTAAATGCTGTACCAAGTGAGTCCAGAATAGTGATTTCGGCTTCCGGCTGAATCATCATATCACGGCTGTAACGAAGCCGCAGACGCGTGGACGAAAACAGGCCGATTCCCTGCAGGGTTGGCCGCGTTGTGTCCGGCTCATTGACGAAAAGGGTGCCGAGACCTGCGGGTTGCCCATCTTGAACGCGAACTGTTTCACGGTAAAAAGGCCGGGCTACCTCATTTGCACGATCCCAACGCCGGTTTCGGTTCCTGTCATCTACCCAAATCGCGCGATACACCCCCTCTGCCAAATGCGTGAACGCAACACGTCCTGCCGTGTCGGTTTCAGCTACATAACTCGCACGCGCTTCCAAATCGAACGGGAAGCGGTACAAAAATACGAAGGCATCCCGCTTACCCCTGCCGGTACGCGCGTCAATAATCCGGCCTTCGATTTCGCCTTCATCAATCGTATCACCCGTTGATAGCGCCAGCACAAAGGGATTGTCAAGCCGGTTCCGGTTGTGATCGCTCAGCTCGGTACCAAGGGTGAAAATCACGGTCGTTGAATCCGGCAGCGGCTGCTCGAACCGCACCCGAACGGAGCGTCCGCGCCAGTTTACATCGTAGCGAACCCCCGCGATGGGATCAATTCGAAACGCATTCCCGAAAGACTGACGGTTCATGTACTTGTCAAAATCAAAACGGATTTCATTTCCGCTAAAATTGACGGTACCATTTTGCGGATAGGTGCTGATGATACGGGGTGGCGTGGTATCCGGCGGGCCACCGGTCGGCTGCGTGGGCGTCGCGCAGTACGTCAGGGAAAGTCCGGCGATCAGACAAAGAAACAAAAAACCAAAAATACGGGTCATCTGAAAAATGGTGGGAAGTCCAAATAAATCAGCTGCTTCGGATATTGAACAGCAAATAAACGGTCACGCCGGTCGCTGCGGCAATGATGGCCGGCTGACCCCATTCGCGCCAGCGGTTGCGCTGTTGCAGGGCCTCGGTTTCATGAAAACGCGTTGCGGGCCAGTCGCTGATCAGCGCCTCGTGATTTTCAAAAGGGATGGTGTCGCTGTAACGGAAGCTGAGGGTCTCGGTATCGGTCAGGTTCCGGGAGGCATCGGTCAGGAAAAGCTGCACCTCCCCCGAAATAAGTCGCTCGGCCTCGTTTGGGTTAAGCTGACGCAGGCTGTTTCGCGGGTACACCATCACCTGAAGCTGCATCCCGTCTGAATCCAGCCGCACCTGCTTGCCCAGCCGCATCAGCTCGTTGAACAGCAACTGACGGTTGCGCTCCGGCAGGTTACTCTGCACACCTACAGACGCACTCAGTTCCGTAAGTATCCGGCTTTCTGATAGTACGCTGAGCGCTTCCTGCATTAACAGCGCCTCATTTGAGGAATGCTGACGTGCTTCTGCATCCTCCAAAAAGCTGCTGAGCAAAAGCGAAAAAACAAAAAGAAATGGCAGAAGACGCATCAGGAGTTATGAAAACTGTTCATTAAAAACGATATTCGAAAACAAGCAACTTGAGGATGACATTCATCCTCAAAAAATGAACTTCAAAGGTAAACAATCCTGCACTCCAATTAAACCATGAACCACCCGACAGCGGCGATAAACGGTCTTTATACTGATTTTTATGAGCTTAGTATGGCGCAGGCGCTGTTCATGGAAGGGCGGCACGAAGAACCGGCCTGCTTCGATTATTTTTTCCGGAATTACCCTTTCAGCGGCAACTATGTCATTTTTGCGGGCCTCCAAACCCTGGGACAGGCGCTGAAGTATTTTTTGTATGATGAAGACAGCTGTAAAGCCCTGCACGAACTTGGTTTTGATCCGGCATTTATTGCTTGGCTATCAAACCATCCCCCAAGCATCACGATTGAAGCGCCGCCGGAAGGCACCATCGTTTTTGCACAGACGCCCTACGTGCAGGTCCGGGGGCCTTTTGCGCACGTTTTGCTGGCCGAAACCCTGATTCTCAATATTCTCAATTTTGAGTCCCTGATCGCAACCAAAGCCTCGCGGATGAAAGACGCCCTGTTGCCCGGTCAGGTCCTGCTCGATTTTGGCCTGCGTCGTGCGCAGGGGTTTGCGGGATTTCATGCCTCGCGGGCGGCATACATCGGCGGATGCGACAGTTCTTCCAACGTGTGGTCTGCCGTGCAGTACGGGCATCCCGCTGGCGGTACACACGCCCACGCCTGGGTGCAGGCGTTTGAGGCCGAGGATGAAGCATTCCGCACCTTCGCCAAACATTTCACCGGAAAAACGGTCCTGCTCGTCGATACGCACGACAGTTTAAGGGAAGGCATCCCAAATGCCATCAAAATTGCCCGGGAAATGGAAGCTTCCGGCAAACAGCTGTTCGGCATCCGCCTCGATAGCGGAGATTTCACCCGCCTTATCCCGCAGGCACGGCAACTGCTCGATGACGCCGGTTTGCGTCACGTCAAAATTGTGGTCTCAGATAATCTGGATGAACACCGGATTCGGGCGCTCAACGCGCTGCCGGTAAAAGCCGACATTTTTGGGGTGGGAACCAAGCTGCTGGCAGCTGATGGCAGTCCGGCTCTGAACGGCGTGCTCAAGCTCGCTGAACTGAACGGACGGCCCGTGATGAAACGCTCTGACAACCCGGAAAAAATCACGCTCCCCGGGGAGAAGCAACTGTGGCGCATTTCGGATGATGGCGTTCCGGTCGGAGATTACGTCAGTCTGAGCTGGGAAGGGCGTCCGCCGGAAGACGGCCGGAAGTATGCAGCACTTCGCACGGAAAGCTTCCAAAGCGGATCATCTTTGCCCCGGACAGATTTGGATGTTGTCAGATCACGCGTTCAGACGCAAAAAGAGCTTTTCAGGACTTTCCTCAATACATCGAATGAGCAAGCCGCATACCCTGTTACTATCAGCAATAACCTAAAAGACCTTCAGCACGAGCTGTTACAGAAAAAACAATAAACCCTAACCTGACGATTTCAAAACCCTTTACAGAGCTTCATGAAAGCACTTTTAATCGTAGATCTTCAGAATGACTTTTGCCCCGGCGGTGCCCTGGGCGTAAAAGACGGACACAAAATTGTGCCGGTCATAAACGAGCTTGCCAGGCAATTTGAGCTGGTCATTGCTTCCCGCGACTGGCATCCCGAAGAAACCGTTCACTTCGAAAAATGGCCGGTACATTGCGTAGCAAACACGGAAGGTGCTGCCTTTCATCCCGGGCTCAGCCTCCGGCCGGTTCAGCAGGTGTTTGACAAAGGCACAACCAATGCCGACGACGGCTACTCCGCTTTTGAGGCAACCAATCTTGACCTTGCTGCATACCTGAAAGAGCGAAAAGTGGACGAAATCTATTTGTGCGGCCTAACAACGGAATATTGTGTGAAGTCAACTGCCTTTGACGCACTTCGTGCGGGTTTCAAAACCTTTCTCTACACCGACGCAATTGCACCGGTAAATCTCACCCCTGGTGACGCCGAAAAGGCCTTAAACGACATGCAGGACGCTGGGGTAATCTTTTTGACGTCTAAAATCAGCCTGAGATAAAAATATGTCTAAAAAAGCGGAAGTGCTGGTTGTTGGTGGCGGCCTTGCCGGAAGCTGTGCAGCACTTCAGATGGCTAAACAAGGGGCTCAGGTAACACTTGTGCATCAGAATCAGCTCACAGGTCATACGGCGAGTATGGTACCCCTCGCACTCTACAACCCGGCCGCCGCCCTTCGTGCGAAAAAAGGCTGGCGTGCGCTTGAATGCCATCAGGCGCTGCATGAGTTACTTGACGAAGTCGCCGAATTTCTTGGAAGTGATGGCTTTATCAGCCGAAACGGGCTTTTGCGACCTTGTCTGGATGAAGGGATGGCTGCCCATTTCCGCAAATCGGCTGAAACCGAAGGCTGGCCCGAAGGCTGGGTCAGGTGGCTTACACCAGAAGACCTGCGCGCACGCTTTCCCGAAAGCGAGCACAGGTGGGGCGGGCTTTGGGTTGCAGTAGGAATGACCGTTGAAACCCCGATTTTACTGCAGGGACTGCACGAAATGCTGCGGGATAAATATGGTTGCCTGGTGATGGAGAAAAAAGTGGCTGATGTTTCTGAACGTGAAACGGGAGCCATCATACGTTTTGAAGATGGCAGCCAAACAGATACTCCAAAAGTTCTGATAGCGGCAGGGGCATTTGCCCGCGACCTTGCCGGAAACGAGAAGCTGAAGCTGCATGCTGTGAAAGGACAAACGGTGGAAGTAGCCCCCTTTCTTCGGACTGATTTCAAGCCATCGGTTTCATCAAAAGGCTACATTTCCTTACATAACAACCGCGTGGAGATTGGCAGCACCTATGAGCATCATTTTGATAATTTTAATCCTACAGACAAATCCAATTCTTATTTGCTGAAAAAGGTGCCGCGTAGCTTTCCCGATTACGACGCAGATGACCTGACTGTCAGGGGCAGTTGGACCGGCATACGCGTCACAACACCTGACCGCATGCCGTTTACGGGTTTATTATCGGGCCGAAAGCACACCTACATTTCGACCGGATTTGGTTCAAAAGGGATGATATTTGCCCCTTACTGCGGCATTCTTACCGCACAGCATATCATCGCCGGAACTGAGCTTTCCCGCGAAATTTCTGCAAACCGGTGGTGATACTTGTTAAATATTTTTGTGAAACTGTTCGTGTGTATGTGTAAAATACCATCAGGGTTCTGATGGCTGATCGTCATTCTCAGATGATGGTCTCTCAAAAAACTGAATTCCGGTATCCATATCACGAACAATGCGGCCGTCAGGTGTAATACGTTCGCCATCGCGCGGCGGACGTTGCGGAAACTGATGAATATTTACGTTTCGGTCGTAGTCGTGCGGCACATAATGGTTATGATCCCCGTGAGGCACAATGAAATAGCCTGGGTCTTCCTTAAAAATATTGTTAGAAGTAAGAATAATCAGCACGGCAAATACCGTGGCGAATGAAACAAAAAAGATTTTTCTTTTTTTTGAAGCCATAAAGTTCAGGGTTTTGACGAAGTGATTAATTGTTTAAATTAAGAAGGGTAAGTTAAGCAGGTATGAAAATAAGATTTGTTAATTATGTGTTCAGGTGAAGACATAAAATTTTAAATGCCTATAGTCAAGTTGCTTGCAAAGAGCAGTATGTTTTAGCTCGCACTATGTCTAATTGTGCTACCTTAGGATTCAATTTAAGTGAGTGTTGAACAGGTAGCCTTGATTATTCAATATGGTCTTTCATTCTGAATATAATTCTCAATTCAATTTTTAGCGGCAAAAAGAAAATAAGCCGAAGAATCGCACCTATATTCTAATTCGAACTTTTAAAATTAATATGCAACCTACCGATAGCGGCAATGAAATTTTAGTATATGGCTCTTATGGCTATACAGGGAAATTAGTTGTTGAGGAATTCCAGCGCCGCGGTGTCAGCGTTACGCTTGGAGGAAGAAATGAAAATGAGCTGAAAGAGCAAGCTGCGAAAACAGGACTGCCTTACGCTTGTTTTGCGCTTGACGACGCCGAGTTATCCCTTCAAATTCAGGAATATAAAACCGTTCTGAATTGTGCAGGTCCCTTTCATAACACATCCGTCTACCTTACAAGAACGTGTGTAAACAGCGGGATCAACTATTTAAATATTACCGGAGAGTTTGACGTCATTGAAAGTTTAAGCCTTTATGATCGAAAGGCAAAAGCGAATCAGTGCATAGTTTTGCCTGGCGTTGGGTATGATGTAGCGCCAAGCGACTGTCTTATAGCGTATGCACAAAAGAAATTTCCGGGTGCAAGAACCATCCGGCTCTGCTTACATTTTGGAGGCAGACCTTCACAAGGTACCATGCGAACATCTCTTCAGCAGTTTAAAAAAGGTAATGTGGTTCGGTCGCGCGGGCTGATCGTACCGGTCAGGTTTGCCCATAAAAGTCACCGCATTGATTTTCGGGATAAGGTACGAACATGCGTTTCAATTCCCTGGGGTGACGTTTCATCTGCATTTTACTCGACTCAGGTACCAAATATTGAAGTGTATATGTCGATGTCTAACGGAGCTGCCCGTTTGGCCAAACTTGCCGGTTTCTTCCAGCCGGTGCTGAAGCGAAAGCTGTTTAGTAATATGATTTCTTCCTGGATTAGTAAGCAGCCCGAAGGCCCCGGTTTTGCGGAACGGGAGAAAGGGCAAAGCCGGATTTATCTGACTGTTTATGACCTAACGACCCGTAAGAGTTTCTTGCTGAAAACGCCTGAAGCATATTCGCTCACGGCGCAAATTGCAGCTGAATCAGCGATTCGGGTTACGGCTGGAACCGTAACACCTGGCTTTCATACGCCTTCCACTGCGTTTGGGGCAAATTTTATTATGAAGTTTAAAGGGGTTGAGCGTCATGAGCTGGTTCGCGGAAATAAACAAAAGCTCTAACGGCTACTAATTTAAACATTGATCAGAGAACGGAAGTAGGCGTCTGTCTTTTCAGGCGCCTGCTCTCCGGTCTCAACTTCACTGACGCGCTGAATACTTGCCACCGGAATTGGCGCATAATAATGAGGAAAAAGCTCTCCCCTTCCTGTGGAATCTTCAAAAATAAGACAGGGGTCGGAAGCTGTAAGCCTAACTGTAAGGAGGAGTATATTGGGTTTCCCTTCAAAATATCGGCTGTAAACGCCTGTCAGCTGTTCTTTTTTGCACAAATGAACGAAGCCTTCCGAACTGAAAGCTGACGGGCGGTAGTATCCGTTCTCAACAGCTTCATAGACTGCGGTTTCCGCAAAGTGATAAAGGGTAAGCATTTGCCGGGAGTCGGCTGAGATCAAAACTGCCCCCTTTTTTCAATGAGAAATTTGTTCAGGAGCTCCCTTGCTCTAAATATGTGTGCTTTTACGGTGCCAAGCGGAAGCGTCATCATATCCGCAATTTCCTGATAGCTCTTATCATCTTCGTGACGCAGCTTAATAATGACCCGGTATTTATCGGGCAGGCTGTCTATGGCTTCTTTGATGATTTTTGCCCGCTGCTTCCGAATCAGCTCAGCGTCCGTTTCACTGTCGTGATCCGGCAGCTCGACTTTCATATCCCCGTCTTTACCCCGCACAGGTTCATCGATGGAGTAGGTCTTCATCTTCTTTTTGCGGAGGAAATCAATCGAATGGTTGGTAGCTATACGGTAGAGCCAGGTTGAAAAAGCATAGGTAGGGTCGAAGGTATGGATGTTATCAAAAGCTTTCAAAAATGCTTCCTGAACCAGGTCTTCCACAACGTCACGGTCACGCACAATTTTCTGGACATGGAAATGCAGCTGCACCTGATACTTTTCCATCAGGCGCGCGAATGCCTTTTGGTCATTCAGTTTAGCCTGATCAACCAGCGCATAGTCTTCTTCCCTGTTTTTTAATGACCTGGCTTTTTTAACCGCTTCCGATTCAGCTGACATTCTGATTGGTTTTAAATGAGCTACCGTAAGAACTTCAATTTTGTAATATAATGAGTCAAGTTAACTAATCTGCGCTTTTAATTTGAACCTGAAATACTTTTTTCATCCGAAACCGACAGCCTTAGATTTACATTAAAAAAACGATAGTTCCGGCAGATCATGGGGATTTTGCCGGGGCAATTATGTTGTTCTTGGTCAACGGGGTAAGCCTGGCTTTCTTTGGGTATAGCTGGCACTCTATAATCAGTATTTCAGAGCTTAGCTGAAGGTGTTAGCCCGCATTATTCACAATTAAACAGGATTTATTTGCTAAGTGTTAGTTTAAATTTGGCTTAGCAAAAAAACACCGGTAGCCCAAATTTGAGTGCGGTGTAAAAACTGCGAAATTTCCCCGCTGGCGGCGTTGAAGCTGAAAACTCATGCTCAGGGTACTTAGGTACCCTTCCGCTGAGTTTTCAGCTTCGCCTTGCCAGCAGGAAAATTTCTTGGTGAATAATGCGGGTTAGATCCCGTCTCTGTCAGACGATAATCAAAATCAGTTAAAAGTACGGGTTCTAAGTGACAGACGAATATCTTTGCGTATTTTAGGCCCATATTAAAGCAAACCATTCATCTCAAAAAAATCTTTCATCGTGAGCGATCAAAAAATTATTTTTTCAATGGTTGGGGTCAGTAAAGTCCGAAAACCCAACAAGACTGTTCTCAAAGATATTTATCTCTCCTTTTTCTATGGCGCAAAAATTGGGGTACTTGGCTTAAACGGTGCCGGAAAAAGTACGCTGCTTCGCATTATTGCCGGTGAAGACAAAGACTATCTTGGCAACATAACTGTCCAAAAAGGGATTACCTTTGGTTATTTACCGCAGGAGCCTGAACTCGATCCGGAGCGTACTGTGCGTGAAATTGTGGAAGAAGGCGTGCAGGAAACCGTTGACCTGCTCAAGCAATTTGAAGCTGTAAATGCCGCTTTTGCCGAGCCGGACGCTGATTTTGAAGCCCTGATCGAAAAACAGGCCAAGCTACAGGATCGTATTGACGCGGCCGGTGCATGGGATCTTGACAGCAAGCTCGAACAGGCCATGGACGCCCTTCGTACGCCGTCCGGCGACCAGAAAGTCGGCACCCTTTCCGGTGGTGAAAAGCGCCGTGTTGCCCTCTGCCGCCTGCTGCTGAAAAAGCCGGATGTGCTCCTGCTCGATGAGCCGACCAACCACCTTGATGCCGAATCTGTCGGCTGGCTCGAACAGCACCTTGCCCGCTATGAGGGCACTGTAATCGCGGTAACCCACGACCGTTACTTCCTGGATAATGTTGCAGGCTGGATTTTGGAACTCGATCGTGGTGAGGGCATTCCGTTCAAAGGAAACTATACATCATGGCTTGAGCAAAAGTCAGAGCGACTCAAACAGGAAGAGCGCTCGGAATCGCAGCGGCAGAAAACGCTCCAAAAAGAGCTGGAGTGGATTCGCGAAAATCCCAAAGGACGCCGCACCAAGAGCAAAGCCCGTATTTCGGCCTACGAGCAAATGCTCTCCGAAGAACAGCAAAAGCGGCGCGAGGATATGGAAATATTCATTCCCGCGGGACCGCGCCTGGGGAACAAGGTGATTGTGGCCGACCAGCTGACGAAAGGTTTTGATGACAAGCTGCTGTTTGGCGATCTTGATTTCAGTCTGCCACCAGGCGGCATTGTGGGCGTAATCGGGCCAAACGGTGCTGGTAAGAGTACGCTCTTCAAAATGATCATCGGGGAGGAAAACCCTGATTCCGGGAAGCTGGACCTGGGCGAAACGGTGAAGCTTGGCTACATCGATCAGAACCGTCCGCTGGATCCTGCTAAGTCTATCTGGGAGGAAATTTCCGGCGGGCAGGATTTAATCAAGCTCGGCAACCGGGAGGTAAACTCGCGTGCTTACGTGGCGCGGTTCAACTTTTCGGGGAGTGATCAGCAAAAGAAAGTTACGGAGCTGTCTGGCGGTGAGCGCAACCGTGTGCACCTGGCCAAAATGCTGAAGGAAGGCGCGAACGTGCTGTTGCTCGATGAGCCAACCAACGACCTTGATGTCAACACCCTGCGGGCGCTTGAAGAAGCCCTGCTCGAATTTGCAGGCTGTGCTGTTGTGATATCGCACGACAGGTGGTTCCTTGATCGTATTGCCACCCACATTCTGGCTTTTGAAGGCAACAGTGAGGTTTACTGGTTTGAAGGCAACTTTGCCGAATATGAGGAAAACAAGCGTAAGCGTCTGGGAATCAGCGAAGATCAGCCGACGCGCATTCAGTACAAAAAACTAATGAGGTAATACATGACACTGCACGAACTCGCGCAACATATTGATAAACTGCAGGCCGATACGCAGCCGCGGTGGGGCAAAATGACCGCTCAGCACATGGTCGAGCACCTGACTTCTACCCTGCTGCTTGCAACCGGAAAAAATGATGTAAAGGTTTATACCCCGCAAAATCAGCTGGCGCAAATGCGGGCCTTTTTGATGAGCGACAAGCCCATTCCGCGGGGTGTTGTGAGTCCGGCTGTTGGCAGTGAGCTTCCTAAGCTGAGGAATGAGTCTTTCGAAGCTGCGGTATCGGAGTTTAAAGCGGAGCTATCCGATTTTGTGGCCTATTATGAAGCAAACCCCGAAGCCGTTCACATCAACCCTGCTTTCGGGGAGCTCAGCTTCCCGGAATGGGAACAATTTATGAAAAAGCACTTCACCCATCATTTCGAACAGTTTGGTTTGTTAGGGTGATGTTTTTTCAGGCCTGAAACGGCTTCCGTGTCTGTTCACGGAAGCCGTTTGTTTGCCTGTGCGTTAATCTCAATGAATGTATCCATGAACAAGCAACAGCTAACAGCGGCCGTGAGAGCCGAGGCTAACCGGCTCGGGTTTGAAGGGTGCGGCTTTGCGAAAGCGGGTTTTCTGGAAGACGAAGCACGGCGTTTGGAGAAATGGCTGCTTGCCGGTAAGCACGGCAAAATGCATTGGATGGAAAATCACTTCGACAAGCGCGTTGATCCGACCAAGCTGGTACCCGGTGCTAAAAGTGTGATAAGTGTGCTTTGCAGCTACCATCAGCCGGAGCTGTTTCGGGAGCATGCGTCTGATGAGGCAAACCTTCGGATTTCAAAATATGCGCTGGGTGAGGATTATCACTTTGTGCTCAAAGACAAGCTGTATCAGCTGTTCGAATTCACCAAAAAGCTGAACGGCGGACTCGAAGGCCGGGTGTTTGTCGATTCCGCACCGGTCATGGATAAAGCCTGGGCGGTAAAGTCCGGACTTGGCTGGATGGGCAAACATACCAATGTGATCAGCCGGAAAGCGGGTTCGTGTTTTTTTCTGGGCGAGATGATTGTTGACGCGGTTTTCGACTACGACAGCCCGACTACCGATCACTGTGGCAGCTGCACCCGCTGTATCGACGCCTGCCCTACCGATGCCATCACCGAGCCTTATTCCGTTGACGGCTCAAAGTGTATCTCCTACTTTACCATAGAATTGCGGGATGAAATCCCGGCAGAATATCACGACAAGCTCGGCAACTGGATCTTTGGCTGTGATATTTGTCAGGATGTCTGCCCGTGGAACCGGAAAGCGTTGCCGGGCAGCGAGCCCCGCCTGATGGCGCGCGATGAACTTTTGGGTAAAGATAAGGGGTACTGGGAAGAACTGAACCTGCAGGAGTTTCGCAGGCTGTTCAAAAAAAATCCGGTGAAGCGTACCAAGTTTGATGGCCTGAAGCGTAACATTGCAGCGGTGCGCGGTAACAAAAAAGGCAAAGACTGAGCATGCCGATTGCAGTTTAATGCGGCGTAATTCGTTTGTCCCGGAAGCTTGTAAGCGGGTTCGCGCACCTGTTTTGTGCAATGCATGACCCACATTTTCAGAATTGAAGGTTAAGAAGTCTTTGCTGTAGTGGGGTCGGTTTCAGGACCGTTTTTTTTACAGTTTTTGATTTCGGTAGGCAATAGGTCAATTGCTTGATCTCTTTTAATTCCTCTATTGCTTTCTGTGCCGATATACTGATGTTGTTAGTTTTGAGTAAGCGTTCAAGCTCCTTATAAATCATGTAGGCTGTAAAGCAAATGCATATATGTGCTTCAATACGGTTTTTGAGCCGATGATAGACCGGACGTATTCGTAAGTCTGTCTTGGAAATACGGAATGCTTTCTCAATGTGCCATAGCTGCTTGTAATGCCTGCTTACCTGCTTTGGGGTTAACTCAGTATTGGTTACATATCCTTTCAGTCCATCCCACACCTGGTCAGCCTCAAACCGCTGATAATCAATATTGATAGTGGTCTGACCTTGCAGGTTTAAATACTTATTATAGCCACGGTTATTGATATGTTCCTTGGTCAGTTTACCGGAAGAAACCTTTTTTTCGAGCCGCTCCAGACCTTTTTGACGATTTGCCTTGTCTTTTTTTGCGCGTTTAGCCGAGTAGGTAATAATAAGTCGTCCGTTGCGATGAGGTAACTCGGCTGGTTTGTCCTGGGTAACCTTAAGCTTGAGGATGCGTTGCTTAAGATTTTCTGATTCATTTTTGAGCCTTGCTCCTAAGATATACTTGTAACTGTACTCATTAAGTTTGTTGATGTTTTTTTGCGACAACAATGCTGAATCCGCTACCAAAACAGGTTTTTGAAGATCAAAGCGTTCTTCAAACGCCTGCAGAACCTTAACCAGCGTCTTCGTCTCGGCTGTACTGCCCTCAAATAGCTGATATCCTACCGGATACCCTTGTTTAGTGACCAGCAATCCAATCAAAATCTGAGGATGGCTGTGCTTACCGTCTTTGGAGTAGCCACTGACTCTAAAATCATCTTCTCTGGAAGCCTCGAAATAAAGCGTTGTCATATCATAATATACCACAGTCACCTCACCACCGACTATGCGGGTAGTATGGGCAAAACTAAGGTCTTCGACATGTGTTTTAAGCTCTGACGATAATTCGTCCATGAACCGGTAAATGGTATGCACACTAATGTTCAAATTCATGTGCCGGCTAAAGTATTGCACTGCCCTAAGCTTACTTCCCGGATATACTAAACGATATAAAACCAATGACTTAAAATACCGGTAAGAGCCGTCTTGCGGGTAACCAATATGCTGATAAATACGCCCTAAAACCTGTTCCGGTCCAACCTGCTGAAAGTCATCGACACTAAGTTCATTGACGAAATTCTCTACGACTAAATCATCAGATTCAACACACAGCTCCAAGCCCAATGTGCCTTTCATTTGCTCTATTTGAGTTTTGGCAAGCATCACCAAAAGATCTTCTTCCCGTTTAGTTTTGGCAATACCAACTGTTTTAATCACGCGATTGGAGCGATTGATCTTTTGGCAAATCTGGACACTGACCGAACCACTTCGGTTTTTATTTCTGCGGATAAACATATCTCAAATTTAGCCCGCATGACCCAAATTTGAAAATCCATTCTCCTAAACTATTGTTTCTTAATACCTCATTTTTGAAACAAAAAAGCGTGCACAAAACAGGAAGACTGAGCATGCCGATTGCAGTTTAATGCGGCGTAATTCGTTTGTCCCGGAAGCTTGTAAGCGGGTTCGCGCAGACCAAAAAGCAAGGAATTCATCTTTGATTTGGGATCTTTCAGTTTACCCGCCAAGCTCCTGATGTTCACGAAGTTTTCCCCAAAAAATATAAAAACAGGTTTCAGGAAGAAACCAGAAGTCAGGCTAAGATGTTGGTTTCGGGTACCCGCTGAGGTGGGCTACATCACGAAGCGGGTTGCAGGCTTGAGTGGCCAAATACGCGGCGCAGGATATCGGTTGTGCGTTTTACGGGGTCTTCGCGGATGGCTTTTTCTTCCTGTTCGAGTAAGGTGAAAAGGCCTTCCGTTGCGCGGACGGTGGTGTAATCTACCAAATCTGTCTGAACCGGCTGCATGAAGGGAATGCGGTTGTACTGCTGTACGATGTCGTTCCAGTAGCGGGTCGCGAGGGTGTTGTCGAGGGCCTGTGAAATGACGGGGCGAAAAAGGTTGTGCAGCTCTTCTGTTGTGGTGCGCCGGAAATAGTCTGTTGCCGCATTGTCTGCCCCGCGCAGAATTTCGAAGCCGTCCTGAATGGTCATCTGCTGCACGGCCTGACGAAAAACGGGGGCTGCCGAACGCGCGGCTTCTTCGGCAGAGCGGTTCAGGGTGGTCACGAAATCATCTACGAGACTGCCAAAGCCGAGGTCTCGTAGGGTGTTTTCTACACGCCGGGCTTCTTCGGGGAATGCGATGAAGAGGAGCTGATTGTTGGTGAAGCCGCCTTCCTGCGAAGCGGTGTCTGCGGCACGGGCTGCCCCTACTTCGAGGGCGTTTTTGAGACCGTTCACCACTTCCGTTTCCGTGAGGGGTAGCTCGCCGCCCCCGACGCCCGTCTGATCCATGAACTGCTGCAGCTCAGCGCAGGCACTTAGGAAAAAGAAAATGGAAAGAAGTGCTGCGATGGGTTTCAGATGACTGTTCATTTTGGATTTTTATTGGATTTCAAGCTGAAGGATGGTTGCGCCGCGCATGACCATGAGATCAACTTTGCTTCCGCCTGCGGCTTCCATCATTTGTTCAAACTGCGTTACTGTTTCTACCCGCAATCCGTTGATGGCCAATATAATATCATTTGAGCGTAAACCAGCACGGCGGGCGTCAGAAAAACGGCGCACCTGCGTGACCATCACCTGAAGGCCGAGCTGCTGATGGGCTTCGATGTGGAGTTCTGTAACGCTGAATCCGCGGTCGAAAGTGGCGGAGGCCGGTTCGCGTTCTGCGTCTTCTTCGGTATTCTTCTCAGCTTCACAATCGGGAGACGGCTGACCTTCTTCTGCGTCGCCTTGACCGTCCGGTCCGGGCTGCAGGATATCCGGCAGCTCATCATGGAAGGGAATCTGCAGGTCGATTCGCTCGGGCTCCGGTGCTGTCCATTCGCTGATGGCCTGATTGTCGAGCCCTGCCAGCTGAATCATTTTAATTTCTTCTTCGCCGTTGCGCCATACGGATATTTCAACGGTTTCATTTGGTCTGAACAGCGCAATCTGTGCCTGTAGCTGATTGGGTTCGTTGACATCGCGCCGGTTTACCCGCGTGATGACATCGCCTTCGCGGAGTCCGGAGAGATCGGCAGCGCCACCGGAAACGAGGCCTGAAATTTCGACGCCTTTAATGCTTGGCATATCCAGCTGACGGGCTCTTCGCTGATCTACCGAGACAATGCTCACGCCCAGAAAGGCCCGCTGCACCTGACCAAATTCCATGAGGTCGCGGGCTATTTTGAAGGCCATGTTGATGGGTATGGCAAAGCCGTAGCCCTGATTCATCCCGTTTTCAGTGGCAATGGCCGTGTTTATGCCAATCAATTCTCCGGATGTGTTTACCAGCGCGCCGCCGCTGTTTCCGCGGTTAATGGCGGCGTCGGTTTGGATGAAGCTTTCAATACGCATGCGGTCGTTGATGATTTGGACATCCCGGGATAGCGCACTCACAATTCCGGCAGTGATGGTTGAGCGGAGTCGCAGCGGGTTTCCTACCGCCATCACCCAGTCGCCAACCTGCACGTAGTCTGAGTCTCCGAGCACGATATGAGGTAAATCCCGACCTTCAATTTTGATGACCGCTAAATCAGTGGAGGGATCACGGCCAATTACGCGGGCCGGGAACTGCCGTTTGTCGTGCAGCGTAACGCGCAAATCGCGTCCGCCGGCAATGACGTGATTGTTCGTGATAATGAAGCCGTCACCGGAAATCAGCACGCCTGAGCCGACCGCATTGGAGCGACCGCGGGGCACAAACCGCTCCCAGAATTCTTCTCCGAAATTGTGGGCGTCATCATCCGGCATGGCGCTGCGTGCGCTCACGCTGGTTTCGATGTACACGACTGTCGGAATAACCTGCTGTGCTACATCCCTTGCAGAAAAAGCGGGAAAGCCGTCCAACTGCGGCGTTACTTCCGTTGCTGCGGTGCTTCGCATAACTTCTGTTATCTCCACCTGTGTAGGTACGAAAGGGGAATGGTATCCCCTGAGCATCATATACCCCATGCCTAATACCATGCCGATCATCACAAGCAAAATGGCAGTGAGTGTGATTTGATGTAGTTTCATAGTAGGATTATGGGCTTAGGCAGTCGTTGAAAATCGAATGTAGCAAAATCACAAAATCTGGTCAAAAATTGCGTCAGATTTGCGATCCCTGACACCTTCTATATGGTGTTTAAGATAGACATCTAAATGATAAACGAGGGGTTTTAATTCCTGCGCGGGCATTTCTGTGTGCGGTATTTGCGCAGATTTGCCATTTAAGGCAAGTCTGAAATAATGAATCTGCCTGGGTGTGAGCCTGAAGGAAAGGCCGTCGTCGGGCACATCCGACAAGCTGCCTGACAGTATGTTGAGGTAGAGCGCCTGCAGGCCTTCGGTTTTTATGCTTAGGTCGGGCCATTCTTCGGGGGGCTGCAAGCCAACACCCAAAATATCGGCTACGCGAATCTGCAGGTAAGGAAACAGGTTTCGGGGTTCAGCTTCGGCGGCAGACAGCCATTTCAGGAAGTTTTCACAAAAATCAAACAGCTCTTCATTGGGTTCGCCTTCCTGAATGACCTGAGAAACGAGTTCTAAAAACGCCATTGACACCGCAACACGGTCAAAATGGTTTTGAATCCGCACCGTGCTGACGCGTGTTTCCGCTTCTTTTAGGGTTTGTACGCCCCGGCTGTCTTTGTAGTAAAAAACAGCGTCGATGACTGAACCAAAGGTCATGATACCTGCAAACCGGCTTTTCGCTTTCTTAAAGCCCCTTACGAGCACACCGGCTTTCCCGTAATCGCGGGTAAACAGGGTGATGATTTTGCTGCTTTCCTTAAAATCTACAGCTTTGAGTACAATGGCAGGGGATTCAGCAAGCATAAGGGTTCCGGATGGAGGTCAGGATGTAGGTACCTGACTTAACCCGCATTATTTACAATTAAACAGGATTTATTTGCTAAGTGTACGTTTAAATATGGCTTAGCTAAAAACATCGGTAGTCAAATTTGAGTGTGGTGTAAAGACTGCGAAATTTCCTTGCCAGCAAGAAAATTTCCTGGTGAATAATGCGGGTTAATCGAATGTTATCCAGTTGCGGTCTTCCATGACCTGAATGAGTGCGGGCAGAAAGGTGAGGGCAGCAAGCAAGGTGAGGCCAATGCCGATAACCGCGAGTAAACCGATGGAGTATAGTCCCGGGTGCATGGTGAACAGGAGTCCTGCAAATCCCAGCATGGTGGTGAAGGAACCAATGCTGATGTGCTGTCCGGTACTTGAGAGTACGTTCCACATGCTTTTCGGACCTTCTTCGCGGTAACGGCTGGCCAAGTGCACGCCGTTATCGTTGCCGATACCAAGTATGGCAGGCAGCGTGACAAGGTTATAAAAGTTGAAGCTGAGCCCGAAGATAATCATCACAAAAAACAGCCACGACAAGCCCACGACAAGGGGCAGCATGGAAATCAGGGTCCAGCGGAAAGAGCGGAAGGAGAAGTACATCATCAGCATGATCATCAGGAAGGTAGCCGTAACCATGATGAAGCTTTCATCGGTCATCAGCATGAGCATGGAGGCGGCAACCAAGCTGGTACTTGCGCTGGTGAAGACGCGGCCGTCTGCAACTTCTATCTGACCGATTTCCTGCTTAAAGGCAATGGAGTTTCGGCCGTCTCCCAGACTGACGTTGGGATAAATCATCACAAACTGACCGATTTCCCCGTCTCTTGTGACAAATCGTTGCGTGAGGAAATCGGGCAGGAGCGCAAAATCGAGAGGTTCGGTTGCCTGCGCGGCCCGTCGCAGGCGGTCGAGGCCTTCATCCTGCTGATCCCGTAAAAAGGGATCGTTGAGCAATTCCCTGACTTCCGCAAGTCTTGAAAGCTTGTGCTGCTCGGCCTGTTCATTAATCGGGAAGCGCTCCTGAAGGGCTTCAAATTCGAGGATAAGGGTCTCTTCCCCGCTTTCGGCCCTGAGATTGCGCAGGGCACTTAAAATCAGGTCTACATCTTCGTAGGAGTCAGCCACAACGTATGCGGGATTGCGCCGCTCCGATGAGGAGCCTTCGGCTTCACGACTAAGTTCGCGGAAAGCTTCAAACTCAGGGAAGGCCGGTTCAAGCTCGCTGAAGTTGTATTCAAAATTGAGCTTTTCGGTATTAAACAGCACGAAAATGATGATAATCGCGCCAACGGCAACCGTTGTACGCGCAAAGGGATAGCGCTTAGGCGCCTTGCGGACGATGGGCTCAGGCGCCGTGTTGGAATTGATCAGAATCCAGTTGAAGCGCTCAAAGAGCACGATAAAGGCAGGGAGCAAATACATCATGCTCAGGTACGCAAGCACAATGCCCAGTCCTGAAATAAAACCGAATTCGGAAAACCCGCGGAAATCGGCATAGATCAGGACGAAGAGCGCGATGGCGGTTGTAATCGCGGAAGTCATGATGGCACGGCCGGATGAAGCATAGGTCGATTCCAGCGCTTCAACGACACTCTCGCCGGAAGTCCGTTTTTCCAGATAGCGGGCGTAAAAATGAATGCCGTAGTCTATTCCCAATCCGAACAGGATCACAAACAGAACCGATGTCATGGTATTCAGGCTTTCCAGCACCAGGGCCGTGATTCCAAACGTGACCAGCAAACTGATGATGAGCGGAACGCCGATGAGTGCTACCGGAACCGGTGCCCGTTTGACGTGCGAGAAAAAGCCTTTGCGGCGCTCAGATTCCGGTCCGCGCTTATAATTGATGAAGGTTTTCCAGAAAAAGTATATCAGCACCATGAGAAGCACACTGCCGATCCCGGTTGAAAAGCTGTTGATCACATCGTCCATTATGCTGTCAATTTCCATCAGGTGACGCTTCAGCCGCCCCCCTGCCATGACCTGCATTTCCGGATTAAAACCCGCGGGGTTCATTTCGGCGATTAGTGCGTCGTACTCCCGAAACAAGCTGCGCAGAAAACTGAGATCGCTGCGTGAGCCGGTCGGAATAAAGCGTAACAGCATAGAAGTGCTGTCCGGACTGATCGGATAGCGGTCCGGAATCAGTTCGCTGTATAAATCTTCAAATGCCCGGCCGCGGCTTTCGTCTTCCTCATCGTCATCCCAATCATCCTCAAAATCTACAAAAAAAGGATTGGCCTCGAGTTTGGCGTCTTCAATTTCGTCTTCCAAAAACCAAATCAGCTCATCAAGCTCAGCGTCGGTTGCCAGGTAAAGCGCATAATCTTTAAGTATGTCAACTTCTTTGATGAATTCATATCTCGAAAAGAAAGGCAGCCCGTTGCGCGGATCCGTCAGCTCCATGCTGCGCGGGATGATGGCTTCAGCAAACCGCAGATTGTCTTCAAAGCTGGGGGAATGTATGACAACCTGCATTTCCGTTTCACCCCCTACCCGCTCCTGCAGCGTTTCAAGTGCTACAACACTGGGATGTGTTGAAGGGAGCAAATTGGCGATATCCGTATCAACCTGCAGCCTTGTTGCAAAAAACACGGCAACAATGGAAATTAAAATAGCCCAGGTGACTGTAAATTTAGGATGATTGTAATTGTAGCGGAGTACGGGCCGCAGAAAATTCAGGATGTAATCCATACATGAAATTCAGGTACACGATACCTGCGTAATGGTTTGGACAGGGTGATGGGGAAATGGAATAAAAAAAGGTTGCGCAAATGAGCTTGAGAATGATGTAGCGGGATAACACCTAAGCACACAAAATCATTTTGCAGGTCATTCCGGACTAAGCCGTGCCGGGATTTCGGATCGACTGACTGCCGAACGCATGAAGGTAAGAAACATTTCGCTGAATAGGGAAGTCCGGCTGCATGCTACAAAAAAGCTTCGGGGGCAGGATACAAATGATCAGCATTGCTTTTTTCAATTTGAAGCCTCGTTTTACGCAATTCCGTGAGTTTTCGGAAAAGGCTTGTTCGGTTGTCGTCATCGGCATAGTTGAGCTGCTGATTGACCTCTTCAATCTGATCTGCAAGGTACTGCAGAGCAAGGGCTTTAACGGAACCGCGGGCTGTGGCATAAGGATCTGTGTCGCGGCGGATACTGCGTTCCCGTTTTTCATTTCCCCGCTCGGAAACCATGTGCTGTTCTATAAAAACTTCGCTCACAAGTTTGGGAAAGGGCGGCTCCATGCCGGTAAAATACTCGATAGTGGCTGGGATTTCATTTTCATAGCATGTGGTGATGGCTTCATAAAACTGACGAAGCTCCCCGTCTGTAAAATAATCCGGACCGATCAGGTTTCCGACGTAGTAAATCATGTCGTCGCCGTGTTCTATCATCAGCCGGATGATTTCTTTTTCAGCTGCCGGTCGACGAACAGATCTCCTGCTTCCTGTTCGGGCTATGGGTGCTGCTGATGACGTTTGCACACCTTGGGATGTTGATCCCGCTTCTGCCGGTGACTGTGTTTGTCCTGCATTTTCGCGCAGCTGCGCACGACGCTCCCGGTCAGCTGCCCGCGCATATTCCTGCGTAACTTCGGCTTTCAGATGCGAAAGCTCGGCATAAAGCGCCCGTTCACCGATCCCGGTTAGCCTGCGGAGATGACCTACCAGGGTTTCCCGAAGCACCTGATCGGTTACCCGCGCAACAGAGCCCAGAATCCGGCTTACAACCTGCTTGCGGCGCAGGGGATCGTCCCACTCCCCCTGGCGCTCAGCATGCTGCACCATGAAGCTGATAAAATCTTTGGCTTCTTTTTTGGCATAGTTGATGAAAGATTCCGCGCCAAACTGCTGCACAAAAGAGTCGGGATCTTCGCCTTCCGGCAGGTGCATAAGCCGCACGTGCAAACCTGCCTGCAGGGCGACATCCAGCCCGCGGAGCATGGCGTTCTGCCCGGCATTATCTGCGTCGTACACCATCAGAAGGTTCGATGAATAGTTGGCAAGCCGCCGCATTTGTTCCGGTGTTATGCTTGTGCCGCTTGTTGCAATCACATTGGGAACACCGTGCTGCCAAAGCGAAATAACATCCATGTACCCTTCCACTAAAATACTCTGATCGTGGCGTCTTATCTCATTGCGCGACAGGTGGATACCGTATATTACTTCACTTTTGTTATAGACTTTTGTTTGCGGTGAGTTGATATATTTGGGACCTTTTCCGCCCTCCATAATCCTTCCGCCAAACCCGATGACTTTGCCGGATGGGGAAAAGATGGGAAACATCAGCCGGCGCCGAAAGGTATCGTAGGGCTGCTGATTGTTCTCGCTGTATTTGATAAGGCCGGCTTCGTGCAGGTAGTTTTCGTTGATCCCGCTGCTGATAGCGTGCCGGTAAAAGTGGTCGAATCCCTCGGGGGCGTAGCCTATGCCCCACTTCCGTATGGTTGCCGCATTCAGGCCGCGCTGCCCCACATAATCACGCGCAGCGGCAGCTGTTTCTTCGCCGGTTAGGGTATGATGGTAGTACACCCCTGCAAAGCGCAGGGCATGATATACGCCTTCAATGAGCTGTGTCTGCGCGTCGGCGGAGTCGCTGCTTTCTTCTTCCGGAAGCTCAATATTGTAGCGGGCAGCAAGTGTGCGCATGGCTTCAACAAAGCCAACGCCTTCCATTTTCATCACGAAATTGAACACGTCACCGCCTTCCCCGCAACCGAAGCACTTGAAAATGCCTAGCCTTGGGGTCACATAAAACGAAGGCGTTTTTTCATTGTGAAACGGGCAGAGTCCGGTAAAGGCAGCTCCGGCCTTTTTGAGCTTTACATAATCAGACACGACATCCACAATATCTGCAGTGTCTCTGATTTCTTCTTTTTTGTGATCGGTTATTCGCGCAGCTGCCATGATTTAAAATAGAAAGATTTGAAGGTGAACCGCTATTTTATTGGCCTTCATTCATTCAAAAAATATGACCCATGTCAACCAGCGGATTTAATCCGGAGACGTACCGCAGGCATTTTCCGCACCTCCATGATGGCGGTATTTATTTTAATCACGCGGCCCTTTCTCCCCTGCCGAGTGCTACCGTTAAGGCTGTTACCCAAAGCCTTGAGCGCAGGCAGCACATGCCGGTGGATGACTTCATGGATACAGATTGGCCGGTGATGGCACAAACCCGGGAACAGCTCGCTGCACTTACAGGGGCTTCCGGACCTGACCGGATTGCTTTTATGCCTAATACAAGCTTCGCGCTCAGTATTATTGCTAATGGCTTTGCTTTTGAAAAGGGGGATGAAGTTTTGGTTTTTCAGGACGAGTTCCCGAGCAATGTGTATCCCTGGCTGTTGCAGGAAGCACGCGGGGTGAAGGTGCGGTGTTTCAGCGGCACAAACGGCTGTTTTACACCTGATGATGTTGCTGTCGCCCTCACAAGCCATACCCGGATTTTTGCTGTCAGCGCCGTGCAGTTTCTCAGCGGCTTCCGGGCGGACCTCTCCTCAATTGCTAAGCTGTGCCGCGCCAACGGTACTTTTCTGGTCGTCGACGCCATTCAGGCGTTGGGACACAGTCCCGTTTCAGCGGAAGCGGATGGGATTGACGCACTTTGTGCAGGCTGTCACAAATGGCTGATGACACCGCAGGGGCTCGGTTTTCTTTATCTGAGTGAAGCCTTTCAGGATCGTATTGCTGTCACGGCCAAAGGCTGGCTTTCGGTCGCTTCTGTCTGGGATCTTTTCGATACACATCAGCCGCTGAATGCCGGCATGTCGCGGTTTGAGCCCGGCACCTTCAATTTGCCGGCCATACACGGCCTTCACAAAAGCCTTGAGCTGCTGACCGAAACAGGTCCGGAGAACATCCGCAGACACGTGCTTGCGCTTGGCGCTGCATTACATACGCAGCTCGAAGATACTCCCCTGAAGCGCTACGGTCCGGCTGAAGAAACAAAGCGCTCGGCCATTATCACTTTCCGTCTGCCCGAACATACAGACACCGCTATGTTCGGAAAACGCCTGGCAGAAAAAGGGCTTATTGGTTCGGTCAGGAATGGTTTGCTTCGCTTTTCGCCTTATTTTTACAATACCCAAGCCGAAGTCAGTAAAGCGGCTGATATCATCAAAGACGTCCTCCTCCAAAATTAACCAAGCCTGAAAATGCCGCACGAAAAGCTGCTAAACCTGATGAAGGAAATCGGAATTGTTGCCAAAATGACGGTCAAAGAGTGGCTTGATGACAACATGATGTTACACGCTGCCGGCCTGGCTTTCTACACGATTTTCAGCCTGGCACCGCTGCTTATTTTGGTGATTGCCTTCACAGGCTTCATTTTTGGTGAACAGGCCGCTTCCGGACAGTTGAGCCTGTACATGGAAGAAGTTATTGGTGCTGAACTGGCCAACACCGTGCAGAATTTCGTGAATGCCGTATCGCAGACCGGTCAGGGCACGTTTGCCACCATCACGAGTACTATTGTCTTGATTTTTGCCGCTACGACCGTGTTGACGCAGCTAAAGGAATCGCTCAACACCATTTGGGATGTGGATAAAAGCAAGCGACAGCCCATCAAAATGTTTTTCATCAACCGCCTGCTGGGTTTTCTGCTGATCATTATTTTTTCGCTGCTGCTTATTTCAACCTTCTTCATTTCAACGCTGGTCTCATTTATCAGCCCGTTTCTTGAAGAAATATTTCCCGCCGGCATACGGATTTATTTTATCATCAATGGCTTCATCTTTCTGTCGATCTCTACAATCCTGTTCTCGATCATTTACCGGCTGCTGCCTGATATTCAGGTAAGATGGTCTGATGTACTCCCCGGTGCTTTTATTACGTCCGTTCTCTTTTTGCTGGGGCGAACCGCTGTGAGCTTTTACCTGAGTAATGCCGCAATGGCCTCGACCTACGGTGCGGCTGGCTCTTTCGTTATTTTTCTGATTTGGGTGTATTACAACGTGATGGTGATTTTTCTCGGCGCAGAGTTCACACAGATCTGGACCAAACGCTACGGTTCGGATATTAAGCCGGGTATGTTTCTGAAAAAAGACTGAAGGTCTGGAATTCGTATTAGCGGTGAGCGCAGGATTTAGCCTGCCGCAAAAAGGGCCATGCTTGCAGCACTAAAAAGAAATCCGGCAATCATGGAAACTACGCCGTAGCTTTTGGGAACACGAAAATCTTCGAGCTCTTCCATGCTTTTGAACTGCCGTATCATCAACAGGCTGCTGATGAATCCGGCAGCTACATAGGCGACAAAAAAAGCGGGCATAAACAGGTAAATTCCATACAGCTCTTCAGTGAAAAGATAGACAAGACTGATTACCATCCACATCAGTTCTACGGCAGAAACAAAGTTTGAAAATCGGTTGGTTCTGCCTTCATCAATAAGAATTTTAAGGCCTTCAGCGGTAATCAGGGCGCCAACGAGAATGCTTACGGGGGTGTAAAGCATGGAATGGGTTGCTCAAGTTATTAAAGTGTCAGAGAAATTCAGAATGGATCAGCTTAGGGCGCAAGACGCTGTTTTTTCCAGACAGCGGGGTTTGTCTCATCCTGAATAAAAACAATGCGGTCGTGCAGACGTCCGGTTCGCCCCTGCCAGAATTCCCAGTAACGCGGTCTGATCCGGTAGCCTCCCCAGTTTTCCGGCCGCTTAAGGGTTTCACCCGTGTCTTGAAGGCTCGTTTTGAGTACATCCTGTTTCTGCTCCAGCCACTGCCGGCTTTCGACAACGCGGCTTTGGGGCGAAATGACCGCGCTGAGATTGCTTTCTGTCGGACGTGCATTGAAATAGGCGTCCGATTCTTTCCTACTTATGCGCTCGGCCTGTCCTTCCGCGCGAAGCTGCCGGAAAGATTCCGGCCAGTTGAAGGTGAGACTGACTTCGGGATTCGCTTCAATCTGCCGCGCCTTATCGCTTTCATAATTGGTGTAAAACACCAGTCCGCGCTCATCGAAGCCTTTGAGCAATACAACGCGTCCATGCGGACGGTTGTCAGAGACCGTTGACAGCACAAAGGCATTGGCGTCGAACAGGCTTTGTTCGGCAGCTTCGGCATACCATTGTTCAAACAGCTGAAGCGGGTCATCGCCTGCGATTTCTTCGGTAAGCGGTTCGCCCGTGTACTCGCGACGCATGGCTGCGACTGCGGTTCGCCAGGATTGGACATCGCGTTTTGAAAACCAGTTTTTAATGGGCTTAAGCAAAATCGGGGTAAGGTAAGGTGAGAGAAAGTCTGAACATCCGTGTTTGCTTAGCCAAGCGCGTATAGTTCCTGATCGTTAAAGTTGAGTAGGGCTTCTATAATGGGCGCCGCGGTATCATGCTCCATCAGCTCGAGACGCAGTTTTTTGCCGTTACGAATGCCTTTGAGATAGTTGCCGTAGTGCTTTTTCATGGTGATGACACCATATTTTTCACCGTGATGAATAACCGAAGCCTTCAGCTGTTCAGCGCAGATTTCCATCCGCTCCTGCAGGCTGGGTTCGGGCAGCATTTCACCGGTTGCGAGATAGACCTTCATTTGCCTGAAAATCCAGGGATTGCCGATTGCGGCCCGGCCAATCATCACGCCATCTACCCCTGTCGTGTCAAACACATGCTTCGCTTCCTGCGGTGTTGTGATATCGCCATTGCCGATAATGGGAATGGTGAGACCGGGTGTATCTTTGAGAAGCTTCAGGTATTCCCAGCGGGCCGTTCCTTTGTAGCCTTGCGCGCGGGTTCGGCAGTGTACCGTGAGCGCCTTAACGCCCAGCCGCTGCAGCATAAGCGCAACCTCCTGAATCCGGATCGTCTCCTCATCCCATCCCAGTCGTGTTTTCACGGTGACGGGCAGCCCGGTAGCTTCGACAACTTTTTCCGTCATTCGCTCCATCAGACCCAGATCGCGCAAACAGGCAGAGCCGGCATTTTTCTTCACAATTTTATAAACCGGACAGCCGAAGTTTATATCAACAAGATCGGGCTTGCTCGCCTCCGCAATTTGCGCGGCGCCTTCCATGGCCTCTTCCCTGCCCCCGAAAATCTGAATGCCAAATGGGCGCTCCATCTCTTCGAACCGCATTTTGTGCATGGATTTATCAGAATCACGGATGATGGCTTCAGAGCTGATGAATTCTGTGTACACCATATCAGCACCCAGCCGCTTGCACATCTGACGGAAGGGGGAGTCACTTACGTCCTCCATAGGTGCAAGAATTACAGGTCTTTCGGGGAGATTGATCGGGCCAATTTGCATATCAAAAAAAACTAAACAGTAAACAGAAAGCCGGTTCAGTCGGGTGCTGATCCGGAAAATGCATAATCACCTAAAATAAGCATTTTTAAGGGTGAATGCAGGCAAAGGCTTACCCGGATCACTGCACGAGCATGCCATCCAAAAAAGCGCTACGAACCAAAACAGGGTATTCGCGCACGGGATTCATCATCCTAAAAAACAATCACAAACAAAAACAAACCTAAAGCGCGCATTAAAATCTCATACACTCATTCAAATATGAATTTCAAAAGCCTTATATTGAAGCGTTCCCATTGTTATGAAACAACCTTAGGAGGTTAATTAAAGAATGTCATTAACACTTTCGAAAATCGAAGAATATCTCGGAAACGAGACAGAAGCGTTACTCGGCCATGAGTGCAAGACCATTTCAAAAGACAGCCTGTACCTTCCGTCAGCTGATTTTGTAAGTCAGGTATGGTCACAGTCAGACCGTAACATCCGTGTACTGCGGAATATGCAGTCCATCTACAATACCGGCCGCCTCGCAGGCACCGGATATGTATCCATCCTTCCTGTAGATCAGGGTATTGAGCATTCCGGCGGTGCTTCATTTGCAAAAAACCCTGCCTACTTTGATCCTGAAAACATCGTTAAGCTGGCCATTGAAGGCGGCTGTAACGCGGTTGCTTCAACCTACGGCGTACTCGGTGCGGTTGCGCGCAAGTACGCGCACAAAATTCCGTTTGTGGTAAAAATCAACCACAATGAGCTGATGACCTATCCGAACACATTTGATCAGATCATGTTCGGTACGATTGATCAGGCTTATGACATGGGTGCCGCAGCTATCGGCGCGACCATTTATTTCGGCTCCGACGAATCTGCCCGTCAGATTGTAGAAGTTGCGCAGGCATTTGCCTATGCACACGAGCTCGGCATGGCAACCATCCTGTGGTGCTACACCCGTAACAATGCCTTCAAAAAAGACGGCGTGGACTATCACGTAGCGGCCGATCTTACCGGTCAGGCCAACCATCTTGGTGTTACGATTGAAGCCGACATCATCAAGCAAAAGCTTCCTGAAGTTAACGGTGGCTTCAAAGCGCTGAACACCGGTTCTTCTTCTTACGGAAAACTTGATGAGCGCATTTACAGTGAGCTTACAAGCGATAACCCGATTGACCTCACCCGCTATCAGCTGGCCAACTGCTACATGGGCCGCGCGGGTCTGATCAACTCCGGTGGCGCTTCCGGTGACAACGATTTTGCGGACGCCGTTAAAACCGCGGTTATCAACAAACGCGCCGGTGGTTCAGGTCTCATTAGTGGTCGTAAAGCTTTCCAGCGTCCGATGGACGAAGGTGCCAAGCTTCTCCAAACCATTCAGGATGTATATCTGAACGAAGAAGTAACCATCGCGTAACTTCTTTTTTATCAGCAATTCAGGCGGAACCGGATCACCATCCGGTTCCGTTTTTTTTAGCCCTAATCCCCGTTTACTATGCGCAGCAACCGAATTTGTAAACTCTTTGGGATTCGCTATCCCATCATTCAGGCCGGTATGGTGTGGTGCTCCGGCTGGAAACTTGCGGCTGCCGTTTCCAAAAAAGGCGGACTTGGTATTATTGGTGCGGGTTCCATGTATCCGGAAGTGCTCAGGCAGCACATTCAGCGCCTGAGGGCCGCAACCGATAAACCCTTCGCGGTAAACGTACCCCTGCTCTACCCCGATATTGATCAGCACATGGCCGTGATTGAAGCGGAGCAAGTGCCGATTGTATTTACCTCTGCGGGTAACCCCGCGACCTGGACCGGATGGCTGAAAGAGCGGGGCATTGTAGTGGTTCACGTGGTGCCCAATGTGAGTCTCGCGCGCAAGTGTGAACAGCGCGGCGTGGACGCTGTGGTTTGTGAAGGTTTTGAAGCCGGCGGCCATAACGGCAAAGATGAAATCACAACCCTCTGCCTGATTCCGCAGGCGGCGGAGGCGCTGCAGATACCTGTTATTGCTGCCGGGGGAATTGGGGACGGACGTGCTGTGGCAGCGGCTTTTGCACTTGGGGCAGAAGCGGTTCAGATCGGCTCCCGCTTTGCAGCAACGCTGGAAAGTTCAGCACACGAAAATTTTAAAGAGAAAATTGTGGAAGCGGATGACCGCGCAACGGTGCTCTGCATGAAAGACGTGGTGCCGGTTCGACTCATCAAAAACGCGTTTTACGAAAAAATACAGGCCGCAGAAAACCGCTGTGCACCTCCTGATGAAATTCGTGCTATATTAGGAAAACGACGCGCCAAAGCCGGCATATTCGAAGGTGACCTTGTTGAAGGGGAACTCGAAATAGGGCAAATTTCAGGATTAATCCGGGATATCCCCTCCGCTGCCGATTTGTTCGACCGTCTGCTTCAGGAGTATCAGCAAAGTGTAGCCGGGCTTCCCCCTCAGCTCTGACCGGGCCATTACCTTTTCACGATTTCATCAGATTGTCATCCCCCAATAAGCATATCGCAGGTTCACCACGGGATTTAATTTCCAATAAATACCTGTTTATCTCCATCTCGCTTAGCGTTGTGGCAACGGGGATTGTGCTCTATCTCACCTATACGCCGGAAGGTTTCGAGCATGTGCGGCTGAAGCGAATGCCGGGTCTGGTGATTGCGAGCGTGGTGATGTTTCTTAAGATTTGGTTTACTGCCGCAAAAATCAGATATCTGGCAGAGAAAAAGATCAGCTGGGCCGGAGCTTTCCGGATTGTGCTATCCTGGGATTTTGCTTCTGCAATTACGCCTTCCACCATTGGCGGTGCCCCTCTCGGCATTTACGCGATGACGCGCGAACACATCCCGCTGGGTCAGGCAAGCGCCATCACGTTTTACACCATTCTGCTGGATCAGATTTTTTATCTGATGGTGATTCCCATCCTGATTATCGGCGGAATCTATATGGAAGTCATTCCGCAGGCCTTTGGGGTCATTGGCAAATCGGCTATGGGGTTTGTTTATCTCAGCCTGCTCGGATACGGGGCCGTGCTGGCGTACGGTGTGCTCATCAATCCGCTATATCTGAAGAAAATGGTACAAGCCCTTTTCAGGCTCCCATTCCTCCGAAAATATGCGGATAGCGTTGATAAGGAGCTCGACAATCTGGTTAAAACATCCGGTGTGCTAAGCCGGAAACCGTTTAGTTTTTTGGCCAAAGCTTACGGACTCGCAGCCCTGGCCTGGATGGCGCGTGCCGCCCTGCCGGCCATCGTGGTGCTGAGTTTCCTGCCCGCTGAAGAAGTGCTGTTGTTCTTCCGAAGCTTTGCCATGTCGCTCGCAACGCTGTTCATGCCAACCCCCGGCGGTAGCGGCGGGGTTGAAGCGCTGTTTGTGATTTTTCTTGGTCCCCTGTTTGACCGTGAAATCTTTATCGGAATTGCTACTTTTATGTGGCGCTTTATTACGTTTTACTCCATCATCGGCATTGGCATTATGGTGATGAGCTGGTACCTGAACAACGCCGTCGTCAAAAGTTTTAGCGACAGCCGGAACAAAGAAGAAGATCGGAATACCGAACAGGACGATAAGCCTGCGGGCACATAAGGTTCCTTACTCTGACTTTCCTTCAAGCAAATCAAACTGCTGTTCTGCGTCAGCCGGTGGCTGCGTAAGTAAGCTGACGATAACCGTGATGAGGAGACCCGCGATAAATCCCGGGATTAGTTCATAGGAGATGGCCCTGAGCGAATCGGTAAGCCGCCAGACAATGGTTACCGTGGCGCCGCTCAGCATGCCTGCCACTACGCCGGCTCCGGTGGTACGCTTCCAGTAAAGGGCAAGCACGGAAGTCGGGCCAATGGCAGCACCGAGACCAGCCCATGCAAAAAGGACGAGCCAAAATACCAGATCCTGTGCAACCCATGCGAAAAACAGGCTCACCAAGACGAGCACGACAACGACCGTTCGGCTCAGACGCACAAGCCGCTCCTGCGGGATGTGCTGCCCCTTGCCGAGCATTTTTTCAGTGACATCGCGCACCAGACTTGATGCCGCAACAAGAAGCTGGGAATCAGCCGATGACATGATTGCCGCAAATACAGAAGCCATGATGACGCCAAAAAACACCGGATGTAACAGGGTTTGGGCGATGTGGGGGAACAGGTTCTCGGTATCTCCTTCGGGCAGCATGGAAAGCTCAGGAAAGAGCACACGACCTGCGAGACCGGTAAACAGTGCGCCCCAGGCCATGAGCACATTCCAGAGTGTACCTACCATGCAGGCCGTTTTAAGCTGCGCCTCATTTTCGATGGAAAGATAGCGCGATATGATGTGCGGATTACCCGGAGAACCAAGACCGATTGCGAGTCCGCCAATGGCGGCGCCGAGACCCAGTGCGTAAGGATCGAGCATGAGCGGATCAAAAGCCGCAAGCTGACCCGCGACAAATGCCCATCCGCCCAGGTGCACAATCAGCAACAGGGGAAGCAAAACAAGGGAAAAGAGCATGAGAAAGCCCTGCAGCACATCCGTAAGGCTAACGGCCAGAAAACCGCCCACTACCGTGTAGGTTAGTACAATCAGGGCTGTGATAGCAATTCCCCAAAAAGGATCGATGCCGAAACCGGATACAAAAGTTTTCCCTCCTGCTACAAACTGTGCCGAAACATAACCTGTCATAAAAATCAGGATGATAGCCACCAGTACAATCCGGATGAGCTTTTCGTGGGCAGGAAAGCGTTCAGCAAAAAAATCGGGTATGGTGATCACATTCCGGACTTCAGCAAACCGCCGCAAACGACGGGCGTAATACAAAAACAGCCAGATTTCCACGATAATGTAGCCCATCACAGACCACACCGCCTGAACACCAACACTCCAGGCCATGCCGGTAACGCCGAGCAACAACCACGCACTTCTTCCCGAGACCACGGCAGAAAGTGCGACCACGAAACGGTTCATCCGCCTCCCTCCCACAAAGTACTCGCTGATGCCCTGCGAAGAAAAGCGGGAAGCATACACGCCAATCAGGATGATAAGAATGAGATAGGCGATGAAGGAGACAATAGCAAGGGGTTCAGCTGTAACCGTCATTTCACACGCTCCCTGAAGCTTTCAAACCAGACTCCGAACCCTGCAAGCGCAATGATGATCAGCGGTAGTGCAAATAAGAAGAAATGGTACGCAGACATATCAGGATAGGGTTTATTGGTGAGCGGCTTGATGCGGAAAATAAAAAACCCCGATGGTATTTTCACCAGCGGGGTTTAAAAAGGCGTCTTGGAGTTTAGTTTCCTAAGAGTCCAAAGTAAATCAAACCAAAAATACCGATGGCCCAGCAATACCAGGCAAAGTAAAAGATACCTTTTGATTTGAACAGAATGATCAGATACTTCAGCGCATAATATCCGGATACGAGCGCAACGAAAAAGCCTACGATAAGTGGCAGGACCATATCATCGGCAAGACCTGTCGTCTGAAGCTTGAGTAAATCAACAAGGGTTGCTCCGGCAAGGACAGGAATCATCATAATAAACGTGAAATTCGCGATGTCTTCCCGTTTGATGCCCAAATATACCGCCATGGAAATGGTTGCCCCCGAGCGGCTGATACCCGGCAATAGCGCCAAAGCCTGTGCCAAACCAACAATGAACGTATTTTTAAGGGTAAGACCTTTGGTCCCCTCTCCATAAAATTTAGTGGCATAAAGCATGAAACCCGTGACCATAAACATGGAAGAAATGCCAACCGGATTCGCAAAAACCGTCTCCACCTGATCCCGAATGGTAAAGCCTGCAATTCCGGCGGGAATCATACTTACCAAAATGAAGGTGTTAAAGCGCAGGTCATAATCATTGTCCCAGTTACGGAAACAACTCACAGGGCTTTTCAGAATTCTGAAAACAGAAAAGAGTAGCTCCGTGAGTTTCTGCCGAAAGTAGATGAAAACGCTAAACAGGGTTCCGAAGTGAACAATCAGATCAAAAAGAAGATCGGTATCAAGTTCCTGCCCCAGAAGTGCACCTGCAATACGCAAATGTCCTGAGCTTGAAATGGGAAGAAATTCGGTTACCCCCTGCACAAGCGCCAGGATAATTGCTTCCAGTAAATCCATGTATAATTTGAAGTTAGTTTAAAAATATTATTGTACGCTTAAAAGCACTTTGCGCAGAGTAAAGGTCTCGTATCTGACTGTCTCATTTTGAATCGCGTACTTTCATAGAGCGGCTAATAATAAGGTTTTTTACGGTGTTTTTAATACAGAAAAGCCGCCTTCTGAAACTTCAAAAGGCGGCTTTAAAGCTTGATTACAGATGTTTTAGAACGGAAGGTCGCTGTCTTCATCAATTGAAGGCAAATCCTTGTCGTCCAGCGGGGGGATATCTTCGGAGTAGGATTGTCCGGGAGCCGGGGCTCCGCCGCCGTCAGCCGGCATAACTTTCCATGCCTTGCAATCGGTGTACCAGCGGCCGTTGTATTCGCGGGATTCAACATCGAAAGCTACATTTAGATGCTGTCCCTGAGAAAAGTTTTGCAGTACGTTTGCTTTATCCCCCCACATGGTGAAGCATACTTTCTTGGGATACTGTCCTGGGGTTTCAACCACAAAATCCTGCTTTTGCCAGGGGCCGTTTCTGCCCTGTCCGGATTGAACGGGTAAAATCTGAATCAGTGTACCATTTAATTCGAGTGACATACTTTAAATAAATCTGATTGGGGTGAGTAATGAATAAAAAACGCTGCTTCGCTTTTTGGCAGAAACAGCGCTTTAAGGTTTATGTTCTGTATTTAGGAATCTCTTTCCACGATGGCTTCCGGATTGGATACAAATGTACGGGCCATGGCCTCAAACTGATAGAGAAAACGACGCTGATCCCAGCGCGGGGAGAATTGTCCGAACTCCATCATAAATAAGCGGTTGTTTTCCTGATCGAACATGGTGTAATTGATGAACGGACCACCCATCAGGTCGTTTTCCATGCGCCAGATGCCGCGGGATTCGTAGGCTTCCATGCCGGCAATACTCATAAAACGCTGCTCGTAGGGCCGGTTAAAATCAGTTCTGACAAATTTGCCTTCTGATCCGCCCTGAATGTACTTCCGGTTAATGTCTTCCCGCTTGTTTGTAATCCATTCACGGTCTATTGAATCAAAATCATCGAAATCATCCTCCCACCAGACCCAGATCCAGCGGTCATTATCGGGCAGGAATCTGCGCAGGGTAAGTACGTTGAGCGTATCCACACCCAGCCGGTAATCATGCTGAATCCGGAATGACCAGCCATGGGTTTCGAGAATATCTCGTGACAGATCAGTTTGTTCTGCACGGCGGTACACATACCTGTGCCAGCGCTCGAGCTCAATATCGTGCAGCTCGGTCACGAGCCTGCGCTCATTTTGCAGAATTCTGTTGGAAAGGGTTTCAATATCGGGACCACTCAGAATCTTGACCGCCTGATTTCTTGACCACACATTTCTGAGTAAGTAATTAAAACTCTGATTCTGTCGTATGCTTTCCCTGACATTTTCACCCAGCAATGACCTGATAAAGGTTGAGACATTCGTTTGGTCATCTATGGGTCCTGCAATGATCACATTCTTATGCCGGTGAACAATATCCATATCAACGTTGGTGCGTAAGTCCCGGAAAATGAGATCAAACCGGGGCTCTTCTCTTGGCATGGTCATAATCAGCGCACCAAAAGTATTTCGGATAGCGTCTCCAAGTGGTCCGTCAGCATGGGTGGAATCCATGAGAACGATGACTTCACTGGGAGCACCAACAGCTTCCGGGCGGTAATCACCCTGACAGGCTGCTAAGCTGAGAAAGAGTACAGGAAGAAGAAAAAATATTGAGCGTCTGTGAAGCATTGGGCCTAAATTAATGAGATTCAAAAGTTAAGTTTACCAGCTGTAAAACTCAAATCAGTGCTGCGTAGTATTTTAGGCCGTTTCCACCTCGCCATATTTTAGGCTGCGCACAAACTCAAAATGGTGCTCCATCCAGTTTGCTTCATGTTGAAGTCCGCGAATATGATTAATCAGGGCAGATCCGACGACAAAACCGTCGGTTTTCTGTGAAATCTGCATAGCGTCTTCATGTGAACTAATGCCAAAACCCACGAGCACCGGGTTCTGCGTGATATTAGCATTCACCCGCTCGATGAAGCGGTTAACGGACTCCTCTACTTCCCCGCGGCTGCGTGCACCGGTCACACCCGTTACGGAAACACAATACACAAAGCCACCGGAGCGCGAATCAACCAGCCGCATTCTTTCATCTGTGCTGTTTGGGGCAACCAAATAGATCAGGGGAACCTGATATTTGCGACTTTCTTCAGCCAGCAAGCTGCTTTCTTCAACCGGAACGTCAGGTAGTATCAGCCCGTCAACACCTGATTCTGCACATCGCTCAAAAAAAGGTTCAATGCCGTAATACAAGAGCGGGTTAAGGTAGCCCATAAGCACAATGGGAATCTCAGATTTTTCACGGACTTGTTTTACCATGTCAAAAATATCATCCATCATCAGACCGCCTGCAAGGGCTACCTCACTCGAATACTGAATGGTTGGTCCGTCTGCCAGCGGATCGCTGAAGGGCATACCGAGCTCAATAATATCAGCTCCGTTTTTTTCATAACCCAGGATGAGATCAACGGTTGCAGATTTATCCGGGAAGCCAGCCGTAATGAACAGATTCATGATTTTTTCGCCGGGCTTTCTGTTTTCAAAAACCCGTTTCATGCCTTCGGATACAACAAGCTGATCGGTTTTATTCACTGATTCCATTAGGCCTTTGACTCCTCCTGATTGTTTCCGTAGAAATATTCTGATATGGTTCCCATGTCTTTGTCTCCTCTGCCGGAACAGTTGATAACAACAATATCGTCTTTACTTAAGCCTGGCATAAGCTCTTCCAGCCATGCGATGGCGTGTGCTGTTTCAATCGCCGGAATGATGCCTTCAAGCATGGAACAGCGTTTAACGGCGTCCATAGCCTGCGTATCGGTTACCGGATGATAGGAGACCCGGCCTGTATCATACAAATGAGCGTGTTCAGGGCCAACGCCGGGATAATCGAGACCGGCACTGATAGAGTGTGCAAGTTCAACCTGTCCCTGATGGGTCTGTAGCAAATAACTCAGCGAACCGTGCAGCACACCGGGCTTACCCTTTGAGAATGTTGCAGCTGTTTTATTGGTATCGGCTCCTTCCCCTGCAGCTTCAATACCAATGAGTCTGACGTGCTTTTTATCAATGAAGCGGTAGAAAATACCAATCGCATTGGATCCCCCTCCGACACAGGCTAAAACATAGTCCGGATCACGGCCTTCAGCCTCGATGCACTGTGCTTCTGTTTCCAAACCAATTACATCATGAAAATCACGTACCATCTGCGGATACGGGTGCGGTCCGACAGCTGAACCAATGATATAAAAGGTAGAATCAACATTGGTGACCCAATCCCGGATGGCTTCATTGGTTGCGTCTTTCAAAGTTTTGGATCCGCTTTCAACGCTTCTGACATCAGCGCCCAGCAAGCGCATACGGTCAACATTAAGCTTCTGACGCTTCATGTCTTCCGCGCCCATATAAACAATGCACTCCAGTCCGAACTTCGCGCAGACCGTCGCGGTAGCAACGCCGTGCTGACCCGCACCTGTTTCAGCAATGATGCGCTTTTTGCCCATTCTCATTGCAAGAAGTACCTGACCTATGGTATTGTTGATTTTGTGGGCTCCTGTATGACAAAGGTCTTCACGCTTGAAATAAATTTTACCGGTCCCGTAATGCCGGGTCAGACGCTCACACAGCGTAAAAGGGGTCGGCCTTCCTACGTATTCACGCAGATGATGCAGTCTTTCTTTTTTGAACTGTTCATCCTGTAATGCGTGCTGATAATGCTGCTCCAGTTCATCCAGCGCGGGGATTAAAATTTCGGGCACAAATTTGCCGCCAAACTTCCCGAAATATCCGTTTTTGCCGGGAAAATTATATTTGGCTGCTGTTTCAGGAGCGGTGCTGATTTCAGCTGTACTTTGATTTTCTTGCAAAATATATCAGATCTGATTGAATGTGTTTTAATGCGTTTTGCGCTGCGAAACCGACGAAAATAAGTCGCGGTTACAGTGGCATGCAAAGTAATAAAAGTGGCATAAAAAGGCTTTTAATTCACTATTTTTGGGAAAAATTAAAGAAATCTCTCTCCTTTCAATTAAGTTCAACAGTCGCAAAGGCTTACTCATGTCACGCTACATTCCTACCGATATAACTGTTTTATCAAAAGAAAAAGAACTCCACATAATCTGGAAAGACGGACACAAAAGCCGGTTTCCCTTCGGTGGCTTACGCAAAAACTGTCCGTGTGTATTTTGCCAGGGCGGACATGGCGAAATGGGAAAACCAATGGATCCTATTCAGTTTATTGCTGATACACCGGAACGCCTTAAACTAAACAACCTTAAGCCATCGGGCAACTACGCCCTGCACATGTTTTGGAGCGATGGTCATTCAACCGGGATTTACCGCTATCAGTATTTACGGGATGGCTGTCCGGTTGAAGCCGGTATCCTTCCCCCGTCAAAGTAGCTGTCTGCAGACAGTCCGGGCGTTCACCCTGCTCTTATTCGGATTCGGATACCGATTGGGAATCAGGATCAATGGTTAAGCGCGCTTCATCAAGTCTGTGCAGTGCGGTTCGGATTCTTTCGATGCCTGTTTCAAGCATTTGCTCATTACGTGCATAGCAAAGCCTGAACCAACCGGGCTCAGCATTATGGAAAAATTGTCCGGGCATGACGTTTACTCTCGCCTGTTCCAGGATGAAGTTGTAAAGCTGAAACTCCATTTCAAAGGTTTCGGAATCCAGCCATTTGCTCAGGTTCATCCAAACAAAAAAACCTGCGTCAGTAGGCTCAGCGGGTATGCCGGCTTTATCAAGTAAAGCATGCGTAAAATCTGATGCGCTTTTCAATCTCCGCTTATTCTCATCCGTAAAATGCTTCACGAAATCCTTGTCGCGCAGCAAGTTAATCAGGATTTGCTGTGTAGCATTCGATACTGGCATAAAATACGCGAGCTCTCTTACGACCTGCAGCACTTTTTCATTGGTTGAGTGAAGCAACCCCGCTTTAAATCCTGAAAGGGCAAAATCTTTTGCAAAGCCATACACAAGGTGAATATCCGCCCCAGCTTCCGCAGCAACTTCAGCAAGGGAGACATACGGCTGAGAACCAAAAACAGAGTTCATGTAGAGCTCATCCGCAACAATTTGCAGCTTATGATCAGCTGCAAATTTAACAATCATCTCAAGCGTTTCCCGGTCGTAGGTTTGGCCGAGCGGGTTGTTGGGGTTTGTGATGATTATTCCCCGCACTTTTATCGTGCGCTTGCCGGCATGCAGGAGCGCCTGCTGCAGCACCTCAAGCGTTAGTTTGTAGCCGTCTTCGGGACGCGTGTATGCGGGTACGGGCTCAACCTGAACCCTGGTTTTAAGATCATGGTCGAAACCAGCGTAATAGGGCGCAGGTAAAATCATCCCCTCCCCGGCCTCACAGAGCGCATACATCAGCATATCCAGGATTGCAGAGCTGCCTGTTGCGGTGACGATATGTTCAGCGCTGGCCTTTACCCCTGTGTAATCCGTTAAATAAGAAGCAAGTGCTTCTCTGAAGTCAGACATACCGTGAAGTTCTGCGTAGTGCGTGTGATGCTCACGGATATCGGGTGAAGCATTCAGTCTGTTTTTCAACAGATCAAATACAAGGTGATTTTCGGCGGTACCAAAATTGATGTAGCCTTTCGGGTTTGATTCCGGGTGCCAGGGGTCTGAAGCACAGCGGTAATGGGCGGCCACAAGCGGTTGATTACCGTCTAATATGCGCATACCGCGCTTTGAGATATACATTTTGCGCTAATCCTTGAAAAAAAAATTGGGGTTTTCTAATCAGCTAAAGTTTGATAGTAAGCCGGGATTGCTCCCTAAGCCAAGAGAAGCGTCAATAACAGCACCGCGCATGATTTCAGCTTCCGGTCTGCACAGATACCGGATAAGGCGGGCTACTTCTTCTGATTGTATCAGTCGCTCAGCCGGCAGCTGCCGGATAAGCTTTTCACGCTTTTGTTCGTCGAGATGATCTAAGGTTGAAGCGCCAAACATGGGCGTCTCAACGGCACCGGGGCAAACGGCAAAAACATCAACCGGATGATGCGAGAGTTCAGCCGCAAGCTGCCGCGTCATGAATGCAACGGCAGCTTTGCTCATACCGTCAGCCGTCGTAAAGTTCGGAAATTGCGTAATACCGCCTCCAACGGAACTGATATTCACAATTTTACCGCCCTTGATTTTCATTTCAGGAAGGAATTTTCGGATCATCCAAAGCGGCGAAACGGCATTCACGACCATCATGTAGTAGTCCTGCTCGTAGGGATCATCGCTCAGCTTTTTCACCGTTGCACTGCCAACAGCGGCATTGTTAATGAGAATGTCAGGTATTTTGCCGTCTAAGCTATCACATAGCGCTTCAAGGCTCTCACGTTGGGCAGCGTCCCAGGCGTAAGCGGTTAAGCGCTCATCGCCTTCCGCATTTCCGCAAAGCTTCTGCATGAGCGATAGAGCCGCTTTTTTGCCACTGCGATAGGTGAAAATGACGCGAAAACCATCTTCATAAAACAACCTTACCGTTTCCGCGCCAATGCCACTCGATCCCCCTGTTATAAGTACTGTTTTTTGCGAATTTGACATCAGTTAACCGGCACTTATTAAAAAAATGAGTGGACTAATCGTTCTGGAAAGGAATCATTTGGGTTAGAAGGCCCTTCAGATCGCCAAACTTATCCAGGTAATCTGTCTGACTTCTTCTGATGACTTCGAAAGCTTCATCACGATCGTAGGTGTGTGTTATTTCACAAGTTGTTTTATCCGACTCACCAGGAATCTGTTTGTATGTCAGGAAGTAGTGACGTAACCGGTCTACAACAATGGGCGGGATATCATTAATACTGCGGTAATTGCCATAAACCAGATCGCCCTTCATTACAGCGATGATTTTGTCATCGGCTTCGTTGCCGTCAATCATTCTGAAACCCCCGATAGGGATGGCCTGCAGCAAAATGTTGCCGTGCGTAATTTGTTTCTCTGATAAGATACAGATATCGAGCGGGTCGCTGTCACCTTCTACATCTATGCCGCTTTTCTCTTTACAAAATTCAGCGGTGGAATCGCCACAGTATGTTTGTGGTACAAAGCCGTAAAGCGCAGGGCAAACGTTGGAATAACGCTGCGGACGGTCAACTTTGAGAAATCCGGTATCTTTATCCACCTCATATTTAATTGTATCCGTGGGGACAATCTCAATAAAAGTAGTAACTACTTCCGGTGCCTTATCACCAATCATTACGCCATGCCAGGGATGTGATTTAAGAAGGAGACCAAGGAGTTTCCACATTTCTTCGGATGACTGAATACTCATAGTTTGGTTTGTATGTTAGATGAATAATTGCTGTTGCTCAGTAAAAGTAATAATTGTGAACAGCCAAAGTAAGCAATTCAGATATAAGATATGTGATGGAACCTGATTTTTTGCAGGGTATCCTCGCTCAGGTGATTCAAAAAGTCGTCAAGCAATGTATCGCCATACATACTGTAGTAATACGCCCAGCCAACGGTTCGCTCCTGCAACACACCTGACGGAAACAGTGCTTCTTTGACTTTAAGAATTCGTTTCTGCGCAACTTTTTCTTTTTTCTTTTTCTCCCGCATTACCTTGGCGATAAACTGTTCGGCAGCATTTTCTGCCCTTTTCAGGCTGCTGTTTAATGAGGTCTCCAGACTGCTGTCCGGTTCCGCGTAGCCTTCAAAAAATTGTCTGTAAAGTTTTTCATGTTCCGCTTTCCATTTTTCCAATGCCCTCACCGGAGACGCAAGCCCATCCTTAGATAGTGACATTAACACGACTGACTTAAGCAATTCTTCTTCACGTTTTTTATAGGATAAGAGAGGAAACGGCATGCCAGCCATCGTTTTACAGATGTTTTGCTCAACTACAGTTGTGCTGAATCGCGGCAACAAAACAGGTAAATCAAGTCCAAAACATCTAAAGAAAGTCTTGAGCTGCCCATGGTATGCAAGCTCAGCGGCACCCCCGGCATAAGCTATATTGGGTAACAGGTATTGCTGCACTACGGGTCTTAGCAATGCATTGGGAGACAACCTTGCGAAGAAGGAATCGGGCAGGTTTTGTACTGTTTCTTCGGTAAACAACTCTGATTCATGTCTCCCGGGCAACTTCCACCCTGTTGCCGAAAACGGGATTTTGATGCGTCCCATTGCGGGATCATGATAGAATAGAAGGCTGTCTGTGACCGCGACCTGCGCTTTCCAGTTTTGAGCAAGTTTGGCTGATGTAAGTTCCAGCTCATCACGCAATACCACCGGATTCGTCAATACCTTTTCAAAAACCGGTCTGCACAACTGTTTTACTTTAGGATGATTGCTACCGGCAAGCACGAGACCAAATCTCCCGAAAACCTGCATCATCTGCGCTCCAAAAGCTTTCACCCAGGGTTTTCCGCTTTGCCAGCTGTCATGCAATTTTTCAAGAGATTCCGCATAAGCTGAGCCCTTGTTGCTTGCTTCCCCGATTTCAGAAAGTAAGCGTTCAGCTTCTTCATTGACTTTTATATCACCAGCTGCAAAAGGGAGATCACCAAGGCTTCGGAAAGAAAACTTGCGGTTTGATTGGTTTGCCTTGAAATCCGGTAGATATATATGGTTGATTTCATCGTGATCATGATCTTCATCTGCAATCCAGAAAACAGGGACAATATTCAGATCGGCCTTTTCTTTCAGGTAACGGCTAAGCGCAATTACCGTGAGTGTTTTATAGAAACTGTAAGCCGGGCCGCCCAGGAAGCATGCTTGTTGTCCCGTTACAATAGTATAGCTGTTTGGGCTTTGAAGCGATTGAATGGATTCAATGGTAGACTTACCTGCCGTAAAACCCTGATTATATTCAAGGAGGAACTGAACCAGATTTTCCCGGCTTACCTTACCGAACCGTTTGGCCGTAAATGATTGAAAAGAAGAATAGTCAAAAGGGTTTTCCGGGTCGTAGAAGCTTTGCAGTGCTTTCTGACCTTCAACATAATCCGTCAGGAGGGCTGAAGCGCCAAGCTCCCGGTAGCTTACAGCCTCAAACTCCAATATTACCCCTTAATTTTTGCTATCTGATCTCTTAGCTTAGCCGCTTGCTCGTAATCTTCATTTTTGATAGCTGTTTCCAGTTTCGATTCAAGTTGTTTCAGCTGATCAGAAAAGGATTTTTCGGCACCCCCCGACTTTTTAGCGCTGGTCCCCGGTGATCCGGTTGCGTCTGCGCGTGATGTTGCTTTCAACTCATCATCCGAATCTATGCCAGCCTCATTTAATACCTCAACCGAGGCAAAAATAGGAGCTTTGAAACGGATTCCAAGGGCTATGGCATCGCTTGGTCTGGCATCAAGCTCAACATCGCTGCCATTTGAATCGCATATAACCTTAGCGAAGAAAGTGCCGTCTTTCAAATCGCTGATGACAATACTTTTGACGAACGAATCAAAATTTTGAATGATATCCCGAAGCAAATCGTGCGTCATGGGTCTTGGGGGCTTGATATGTTCAAGTTCAAGCGCTATGGCTTGTGCTTCGAAAGTACCTATTATAATGGGAAGTCTCCTGCTGCCGTCCTTTTCCGAAAGGATCAGGGCATATGCGCCACCGCTGCTTGGGCTTGTTGACAGCCCAAGTATGTCCATCTGTATTTTATCCACAAAAAAACTGTTTTAAGAAAATGGTCTAAGGTCTTGGCCGGAAAGCTTATCTGCCGCGCCAAATTTACTAAATTTATATAGCGACTAAAACAGGAAGATACGCTTCATCATTCTGATAAAACAGCTTACATCCTGCGGAATATGCAACTGTGGTTTGAAATTCACGGCCCGACAGCACTTAAAATAAAAGTGCGGGAGCGTATTTAATGATTGATATTTGCGATAATGCGGTGTAAATTTCAAAATTGTAGGATTTAGTACTGAATTCAATGTGATTTCTAACCCAATCAACATGCTCGAAGCATATTTGCCGATCTTTATACTGCTTGGAATTTCATTATTTCTGGCTATTGTTTTAGCAATTCTCTCAAGAATCATCGGACCTTACCGACCTTCCGCTACTAAGCTCAGGCCTTACGAAAGCGGAATGGATCCTGTAGGTGACGCAAAAGAACGATACTCGATCAGCTTCTACATGGTAGCAATGGAGTTTATCGTATTCGATCTCGAAATTATCTTTATCTACCCCTGGGCTGTACGCTATCAGGAGCTTGGTTTCGGAACTTTCTTTGCGGTGATGGTATTTATTACAATACTCACATTAGGTTTAATTTATACGCTCAAAAAAGAGTCCAAAAACTTCGAAATCAGCAAATCTACCAATTAATAATTTAATCTATGAGCCTGGAAAATTCGCTAAACAATCAGGGTTACCTGACAACTTCACTTGACTTTCTAACCAACTGGGCAAGAGCCAACGCCATGTGGCCTATGCCAATGGGGCTTGCGTGCTGCGCAATTGAGATGATGGCTTTTGCCGGACCTAAATATGACGCATCGCGATTTGGTTCAGAAGTAATGCGCTTTTCTCCGCGTCAAAGTGATGTTATGATTGTTGCCGGATGGTGTACTTACAAGATGTCGCATGCAATCCGCAGAATCTGGGATCAGATGCCGGACCCCAAGTGGTGTATTGCTATGGGTGCCTGCGCTTCTACAGGCGGTATGCATCGTTGCTACGGAGTTGTTCAGGGAGTGGATAACTTTCTGCCCGTAGATGTTTACATCTCCGGATGTCCGCCTCGTCCTGATGCCGTCCTGAACGCATTAATGCAAATTCAGGAAAAAGTAAAAACAGAACATTCAACAGTTTACGACGGCTGATCTTTCCCCCCTATTACTGAATAACAGCATATCATCACCTTTATATGAGAAGAAAAGAACTTATTCCGGGCATTATTGAAGATTTGAGGGAAAAATTCGGAGAAGCTATTCTCGAAACGACTGAGCATGCAGGCGATCAGATAACACGCATTGCACTGGGCTCCATACATGATGTATGTAAGTACCTGAAAGAAAATCACCATTTTGTCTATCTCGTTGACATGATTGCCACAGACCGGTTCACCGCTGAAGACCGGTTTGAAGTAATTTATCACATGGTTAGCCTTAAAACAGGTGCGCGGCTTTTTATCAGAACCTGGGTGTCGGAAGAAAACCCTGTCGTCCCAACCGTAACGGACATTTGGCAGGGTGCCAACTGGAATGAACGCGAGGCTTGGGATATGTTTGGAATTAAATTCCACGGACATCCGGACCTTCGCAGAATGTTTATGCCCGAAGATTTCCAATACCACCCACTGAGAAAAGAATTTCCTCTTCTTGGTATCCCGGGATCGCTATCTCTGCCTACTACAACGCCAGACTCTGAATAAACCACGAACTGACATGGAATTAAAAAAGACCATTCTCGACAAGGCAAAACCCACTTTTTTTGAAAAGCATCAAAATGCGCTGTACAAAAGCCTTGAAGACAAGCATACGACGGTAGAGGTTGAAGAAGATCCTTTAGGTACCCGCATGATTCTCAACATGGGGCCTCAGCATCCTGCTACGCACGGTGTCCTACGCCTCTTGCTGGAGCTTGACGGTGAGCGCATCATTCGTAATCGCCTTGATATCGGCTACCTCCACAGAGGCGTTGAGAAAATCGCTGAGAACAAGACCTATCAGGAGTTCATGCCTTATACCGATCGCATGGACTACCTCTCCCCTTACAGCAACAATGTAGCGCTTTGCCTTGCAGTTGAAAAAATTGCGCAAATTGAAGTGCCGGAACGTGCAGAGTACATACGTATGATCGGCTGTGAGCTCGCCCGTATCTCTTCGCATCTGCTGTACCTGGGAGCCATGGTGATGGATACCGGAGCTATTTCGTTTTTTATCTGGACTTTCCGGGAAAGAGAACGTCTATATGATATTTTTGACAACTTCGGCGGACACCGCTTCACCATTTCACACTCCAGAATTGGTGGGGTCCATAATGATCTCACGCCGGAATGTCTTTCTATGATCCGTGAATTTGTTGACACTTTCCCAGATGAAATCAGGGACTGGAAGAAGCTGCTCAACAAAAACCGGATTTTCTACGACCGCAACCTGAATGTAGGTCGCATATCTTATGATGAAGCCCTTCAGATTGGGGTAACAGGCCCGAATATTCGTGCCGTAGGTGTACCTTATGATATTCGCAAATTTGATCCGTATCTGAAGTACGATCAAGTCGAGTTTGATGTCCCGACCCGTCTCGAAGGTGACAATCTTTCGAGATATTTCATTCGTATGGAAGAGATGAGTGAAAGCGTCCGGATCATCAGGCAATGTCTGGAAAAAATGCCAAAAGGACCTGTTCGCACCGATAATGCAAAACAGGCATATCCATCCAAAGATGAGGTTTATTATTCGATGGAAGGTATGATTCATGATTTTATGATGACAGATACCGGCATCTGCCCGCCCGAAGGCGCAGAAGCATACCATGCGATTGAAGCTCCCAAAGGCGAACTCGGCTTCTTTATTCAAAGCGACGGTACAGGTCACCCCTGGCGTTTAAAAATTAATTCACCGTCTTTCACCAACCTTCAGGGTCTTGAAAAAATGCTGGATGGCGAAATGATTGCTGACACAGTAGTAATGATTGGTGGTGTTGACCCTGTAATGGGAGACTCGGATAAATAATTATGGAAATGACCTACGAATTCTCAAAAGAAGAACTCGCCGAAATTGAAAAAATTAAGGCGAAATACCCCGATAAAAAGTCACCTGTAATGCCCGTCTTGTGGCTTGCTCAGGAAAAATTCGGACACGTAGAACCTGAAGTACAGCATCTTGTGGCCAAAACACTTGATTTGCCCGCAGCCCATGTGTACGGCGTGGTAAGCTTCTACACACAGTACTACGGCAAAAAGATGGGCAAGTATGTAATTGACGTATGTACGACTACTTCCTGTCAGCTTTGCGGTGGCTACGATATTCTTCACTACATTGAAGATAAGCTTGGTATTAAAGCCGGTGAAACTACAGAAGACGGCTTGTTCAGCATCCAAATGGTAGAGTGCCTCGGCGCTTGTGGCTATGCGCCTATGATGCAGATTTCAAACGGTGTTTACTGCAATCACCTGACTAAAGAAAAAGTTGATGCTATTATCGACGGACTCCGGGAAGGCAAAATGCCCGAATTTGAGTCTATTCCAATGCCGCAACATCTCGATGAATCAACGAATAAAATAGGTTAATCATGGCCGTAGACTGGAAAAATTACAAGCCTATACTCATTCCACGTATACCAAACCTGCATAAAATTGAGGTTTACGAAAAAAACGGCGGATATGAGCAACTCAAAAAGACACTAAAAAGTCTTACACCTGAGAAAGTTGTCAATGAAGTGAAAGCTGCAAATATCCGTGGTCGTGGTGGCGCTGGATTTAATGCGGGTCTTAAATGGTCTTTTATGCCCAAACCTGACGGAGGCCCACGCTACATTGCAGCGAATGGAGATGAGTCAGAGCCCGGCACTTTCAAAGACCGGAAAATTTTCGAGTATAATCCCCATCTTTTTATTGAGGGCTCCATCATTGCCGGTTTTGCAATGGATATTACCGCTGTTTACGTGTACATCCGTGGTGAATATAAGAGTTGGATTGACATGATGCAGAAGGCCATTGATGATGCCTATGCGAAAGGATATCTCGGAAAAAACATTCTTGGCTCAGGTTTTGACCTTGATATGTATGTTCACTCAGGTGCAGGCGCTTATATTTGCGGCGAAGAATCATCTCTAATGGAATCTTTGGAAGGGAAGCGTGGGTATCCGCGTGTCAAACCACCCTTCCCGGCACAAAAAGGATTATGGGGACGTCCAACGACAATCAACAATATTGAAACGCTCGCCAATGTTCCGCTTGTAATCAAAAATGGCGCGGAATGGTACACATCGATTGGCGCGCCTACACACCCGGGGCCGGTTCTTTACGGTATTTCAGGCCATGTCAACAGACCCGGTGTTTACGAATACCCGACCGGTATGCCGATCATGGATTTGATAAACGATGTTTGCGGCGGAATGAGGGGCGGTAAAAAAGTAAAAGCCGTAATTCCAGGCGGTTCATCAACCCCGCCGCTCCGCGGTGATCAGCTTGATGGTGTTTGCATGGATGCTGACAGCCTTAGAACAGCTGGCTCCATGATGGGTACGGCTGGTATGATTATCATGGATGAAGACACCGATATGGTTGAGGTGCTGTGGAGAATCTCACACTTTTACCATCATGAATCATGCGGACAGTGCACGCCCTGCCGTGATGGTACAGGATTCCTTGAGAAAACACTCATCAAAATCCGCAACGGTGAAGGCGAGATGCGTGATCTTGATTTATTGCTTGACCTTTGTACACAAATGGAAGGCCGTACAATATGTGCCCTCGCTGACGCTGCCGCATGGCCTGTTCGCTACACGGTAACGCGTTTCCGTGAGGATTTTGAAAAGAGAGTCAAAAATACTGTATTCGCATTAGCCTAATTATTTATTGCAATGCCTGAAATTTTTATAGACAACGTCAGATACGAGTTCGAAGGTAAACCCCTCGTACTTCAGTTCATGCTAGATAATGGCATGGATCACCCTTTTTTCTGCTATCATCCTTCATTATCAGTTCCGGCAAACTGCCGTCAGTGCTATGTAGAAGCTGGTACACCAGTTTGGAACCGGGAAACCAATGATTACGAGCTCGACGAAAAAGGAGAGCGGGTTATTCGGTTTTTCCCCAAGCTTATGACAGCATGTAGTCTTGAGGCTTCAGACGGAATGGTCATCAAAACGCAGCGTACAAGTGAGCTTGTAAAGCGTGCTCACAAAGACACCCTTGAATTTATTCTTGTAAATCACCCGCTTGACTGCCCTATTTGTGATCAGGCTGGTGAATGTCCGCTGCAGATTCAAACCTACAAATACGGGCCTGAAGGCAGTCGCTTCGAGCACAAAAAAGTTCATAAACCCAAGCGTATTAAGCTTGGCCCCCGTGTAATTCTTGATGCTGAACGCTGTATCAACTGTACACGCTGTGTTCGATTCACTGAAGAGATCAGCAAGACCCATCAGCTGACAATCATTTCCAGAGGGGATAAAAATTATCCTGCTGTTGCACCTGGTACTGAGTTTGACGATCCTTACTCGCTCAATACGGTTGATATTTGCCCGGTAGGGGCACTCACCTCGGCAGATTTCAGGTTTAAAGCGCGCGTATGGGAAATGAATCAAACCCCCGGCGTTGATGTAACCAACGGTACGGGTTGCAATATCGACGTCTGGACCCGCGATAACCTGGTACTTCGTATCACCCCGCGTTTTAATGCCGAAGTAAACGATCACTGGATGCCCGATTTCGGACGTGAGGATATTCGCCGCATGAATGAAAACCGAATCTCCAAGCCTGAAATGACTATTGAAGGAGATCGAATTAAGTCTTCCTGGCAGAATGCTGAATTAACGCTTTGGGAAAAGCTGAAGGCTTTTAAAGCGGAAGAAATTCTTTTTGTGGGCAGCGCATTTTCAAGCGTTGAAGACAATTTTGTACTGCAAAAACACGCCGCAAGACTTGATATTAAGAATGTTTACTTCTCCCCTTTTATCAAAGTGGGTAGCGGTGATGGTTTCCTTATTGACGATGATCAGTATCCAAATACGCAAGGCTGCCGGTTGTTGGGTCTTGAAGAACTTTCCGGTCCGGCATTAAAAGATAAGGTTACGGCTTCATCCGTGAAGCTGATTGTAATGCTCGAAGACGACATTGTTGGAAGGGGTATCGTTTCAGCTTCTGATCTGGACGGTAAGTTTGTTGTATACATGGGATCAAACAACAATGAAACGTCAAAGGCAGCTTCACTTGTGGTGCCGATTGCGAATTCTGTAGAGCAAAGCTGCTCTTATGTGAATGTCAAAGGTCGCATTCAGCGCACAACAGCTGCGAAAGAAACCATCTATACCAACCGCAAACTTGATCTTGAAATGTCCGTCGGGCGTTTAGATCGCTATGGCACCAAGTTTGACAACTGGGTTAGTGACCGTAACCGTATTGATTGTATTCCTGCATGGGAATTCCTTGAGCGTGTTGCTGCTCAGGATAAAGCCAATTTTGGTTACACCTCAACACGTGCTATTATGACCGAGATTGCTTCCGTAAATGAGCATTTTTCGGGGGTAGATTACAACAGGATGGATGAGGAACCGGGCATACAGCTCATTTCCGACGAAAAAGTAAAAACGGCTTAGTAACTTCAATACTAATAAACGAATACCTTATTAATGGAAGCTCCGATTATTTCCACATACATCATTCTGGGGGTCGCATTATTTGTGCTGCTAAACTCCGCAGCTGTATGTGTGTATGCTGAACGCAGAATTGCAGCATTTATCCAGAACCGGGTAGGTCCGAACCGGGTAGGCCCGTTTGGACTGCTTCAACCTGTTGCTGACGTAGTGAAGCTCATCTTTAAAGAAGATGTTACGCCCAGCTACGGAAACCGGATCCTGCACTCCCTTGCTCCGCTCATTCCGGTAACTACCGCTCTGATGACTGTCGCGGTAATTCCCTTCGGAGACGGTCTGTTCATTACAGACCTGAATATTGGTATCCTTTACCTGCTTGCAATTGCTTCATTAGGTGTGTATGGCGTAACAATGGCGGGTTGGGCCTCTAACAGCAAATACTCCCTCCTGGGTGGTCTGCGCGCCGCTGCGCAGATGTTAAGTTATGAGCTCCCGATGGGTATGGCAATTGCTTCTATGGTCCTGTTTTCGATGTCGCTTAGCCTGGTTGATATGGTAAATGCACAGATCTACTGGTGGGGTATTTTTGTAAATCCCATTGGTTTCATCATTTTTACCGTTGCAGCTTTTGCTGAAGCAAACAGGGCACCATTTGACCTTGTAGAAGCCGAACAGGAACTCGTTGGCGGATTCCATACAGAGTACAGTTCCATGAAATTTGGCATGTTCTTCCTTGCAGAGTACATGCACGTAGTAATTGGAAGCATGCTGATCACGGTATTTTTCCTTGGTGGCTACCATCTTCCGTTTGCAGGTTATTACGCACACCTGCTTCCTGAAGCCGGAACCCTTGCCAAAGCCATACTTGATATCTCTGTTTTCGGGGCTAAAGTTGCTTTCATGGTCTTTGTCTTTATTTGGGTACGCTGGACCATCCCGCGCTTTAAATATAATCAGCTGATGAGTCTCGGTTGGGCACGTCTACTTCCGCTTTCGATTGCAAATTTTGTTATCATTGCCTTCATTCTGATGCTCATCAACGAATTCTTCTAAGCAAGTCAGCGTATCTTATTCTGAGAGCCGGTATCCCAATTCGGATTCCGGCTCTTTTTGTTGATGTATATTTTTTGAACTGTATGCTGTATCTGTTATCCGTTTTGCTTCTTTGGCTGTGAAAAAATCAAATACAAAAAAAATAAGACCGGTGATCGGTAGGGTCGAAAAAGTTGACTTTCCCGATTTAGACCTGTACGATATTGACTGTAAAACCGACACAGGCGCCTATACATCTTCCATTCATTGTCATGACATCACCACATACCGGCTTGATGAGACAGGTGAAGAAGTGGTACGCTTCTTTTTGCTTGATCCGTCTCACCCTTCTTTCAATCACAGGGAATTTGTGCTTCCGGTGAAAACAAGGCGTAAAGTAAAAAACAGTTTCGGTGAGTCACAAAAGCGTATCATTATACAAACTAAGATGATGCTGTTCAGCAAAGTTTATGTGGTTGAGTTGTCACTTGCAGATCGCTCCCGAATGAATTACCCGGTATTGCTGGGCCGAAAGGCCATCAACAAACGCTTTTTGGTGGATGTATCACAAAAAAATCTTTCCCATAAACTAAAGATCTCAGCTAAACCATTATGAATATTGCCGTTTTATCACGCAGCAAAGGAATCTACTCAACCCGAAGACTCCTTGAAGCCGGGCAGGCCCGCGGACACAACATGCAACAGGTTGATCATTTAAAGTGCTATGTATCCATAGAAAAATCGAATCCTGAGATTCATTACGAAGGCAAAAAGCTTCATCATATTGATGCGGTTATTCCGCGGATCGGAGCTTCAGTCACGTTTTACGGCTGTGCAATTGTGAGACAGTTTGAGATGATGGGTATTGTTTCATGTACAGAGAGTCAGGCTATTGTGCGATCAAGGGATAAGCTTCGCAGTATGCAGATTTTATCCCGTGCGGGCGTTGATATGCCCAAAACCGGATTTGCAAGGGTTCCAAAAGATAAATCCGATGTGATTCATATGGTTGGCGGAACCCCCGTAGTGATCAAGCTGCTTGAGGGTACTCAGGGACTTGGAGTGGTGTTGGCTGAAACCAAAAAAGCCGCAGAGTCCGTACTTGATGCATTCTACGGTTTAAAAACAAATATCCTGATTCAGGAATTTATTAAGGAGTCGAAAGGATCTGATGTCCGGGTGTTTGTTGTTGATGGCAAAGTAGTTGGCGCAATGAAGCGAACTGGTCGGGAAGGCGATTTTAGATCAAACCTGCACCGTGGTGGTACCGCTGAAGCCATCAAGCTAACCAAACAGGAGCGGCAGACTGCCATCCTTGCAGCTAAATCACTTGGTCTTGGCGTTGCCGGTGTTGATATTCTTCAGAGTAACAGAGGGCCGCTCGTAATGGAGGTCAATTCATCGCCCGGACTTCAGGGTATTGAGCGGTCGACGGGTATTGATATTGCTACAAAAATTATTCAGTATCTGGAAAAACTATCAGATATGAAAACTCAGAACAAAGACCGCATTCGCGTGTAAGGCAGCTATCGCAATGCAAGAATTTGAAATTAAGGATAAGAGCATTCCGGCCGGCTCAAACAGCATGGTAACGTACCGTATTGCCCGCCTGCCAACCCATACATCTATTGATTTACCGGTTTATATTTTCAGAGGGGCGGCGCCCGGACCTGTTTTGCTGCTTACAGCCGGGTTGCACGGTAATGAAATCAATGGGATTGAAATTGTCCGCAAAATGATCAGCGATAGCAGTATTGTCCCCGAAAGTGGCACGGTACTCGCCATTCCTATAGTGAATATTTACGGGTTTCTGCAAACCGAGCGTTATCTGCCTGACGGTAAAGATCTGAACCGCAGTTTTCCGGGGAGTCAGACCGGTTCTCTGGCACAGCGGGTTGCGTGGGTTCTGATGCATGAAATTATTCCAAAAATCGATTTTGGTGTTGATTTCCACACAGGGGGCGCAAGTTTGAATAATTTTCCGCAAATCCGCTGCGACTTTGATTTTGATATTAACCTTCAACTGGCCCAACAGTTCGCTCCGCCCTACATCATGAATTCTTCGATGATAAATAAATCATTCCGGAAGGCGGCACACGGCAAAGGTAAACATATCATTGTTTATGAAGGCGGCGAATCCAACCGCTTTGATGACTTCTCTATTTGCGAAGGAATCAATGGCACGCTGCGGCTTATGAAAGCGCTTGGTATGAAATCAGAAGCTCCGGAGCCAATCCTCGAGACGAAAAAACTTGTCAAAACCAGCTGGATACGCGCCCGCTATGCCGGCATTTTCCACAGTCTGATACAGCCGGGCGATATGGTTACTAAAAATCAGCTGCTTGGCACGATCACAGACCCCTTCGGAGAAACGACCTATCCTGTTAAATCGAAGGAAGAAGGGCATATCATCTGCCTCAATAATATGCCCGTTCTCAATGCCGGTGACGCTATTGCACATCTGGGAAAACTAAAGTAGGGTAAGGAAACCTCCCTCCTTCCCCTATACATGGCCCTGTGCAATCAGGGCGTCTGCGACTTTTTGAAATCCGGCTATAGCCGCGCCTTTCTCATAGTTTATGCGGCCATCTTCAGTGCCATTTTCACGGCATTTTTCGTGTATGGTGTGCATGATGTCATGCAGTTCTTTATCCACGCGTTCCGCGTCCCAGCTCAGACGCAGGCTGTTTTGACTCATTTCGAGACCCGATACGCTCACGCCGCCTGCATTGCTGGCTTTACCGGGTGCAAAGGCAATCCCGTTTTTGTGAAACAGCCTGACCGCACCATCTGTACAGGGCATATTCGCTCCTTCTGCAACGGCAGTCAGGCCATTGTTTATGAGGGCTTTTGCGTCATCTTCATCAAGTTCGTTCTGCGTTGCACAGGGTAGCGCTATTTGGGCTTCCACACCGTGCTGCCAGGGTTTACCTTCAAACCAGCTGCAATCAAAAGTGTCTGTGCACGCTTTGATTCTGCCCCGCTGTTCGTTTTTGAGATCCATAATAAATTGCAGGTCTTCTTCATTAAGTCCCCCTTTTTTGTAAATGAACCCGTCCGAGTCAGACATGGTCAGTACTTTAGCGCCCATTTCAATGGCTTTTTTACAGGCAAACTGTGCAACATTTCCTGAGCCGGAAATAAGTACCTGTGCGCCCTCAATATCGCTGTCCAGGGTATCCATCATTTCCTTTACAAAATAAAGTAATCCGAAGCCGGTTGCTTCCGGACGCAGCTCGCTTCCTCCGAAGGCTCCTCCTTTACCGGTCAATACTCCGTTAAACGTGCCGGTCAGCCTGCGGTACTGTCCGAACAGGAAGCCAATCTCTCTGCTACCGACCCCTATGTCTCCGGCCGGAATGTCTGTATCAGGGCCGATATGCCGGTAAAGCTCATTCATGAAGCTTTGACAAAAACGCATGATTTCGGCACGGCTTCGCCCTTTTGGGTTGAAATCTGCACCCCCTTTTCCGCCTCCCATGGGCAGTCCGGTCAGGCTGTTTTTAAACACCTGTTCAAAAGCCAAAAATTTGAGAATGCTTAGATTTACAGACGGATGAAAACGCAGTCCACCTTTGTAAGGTCCAATCACACTGCTGAACTGAACCCGGAAACCGCGATTGATGTGCTCTTTGCCATCATCATCAGTCCATGGAACCCTAAACTGAATGATTCGCTCCGGCTCCGTTAACTTTTGGAACAGAGAAGGGTTGTTGCATTTGTCGTGTTTTGCTGCGTAAGGTACAATCCACTGCAACACTTCCCTTAGAGCCTGATGAAACTCCGGCTGATGCGGGTCACGTGCGATTGCATTTTCGATGATTTTGTCTGTCTTAATTTTTCCCATGTAACAGTTTATTTGGATGGTCGAATCTTTGCGCGCTAATGTGCTGAATATTTTAATGTGTTGCAATAAAACCTCTATCTCTCAGGCTTTGGTTTCAGAATACCGCTTTATAAGTTGTATATTAGAATAGGCTAACGTAAAGCTTCATCCAAAAAAAGGGGTATCATTCATGCTTTACCAAAAAATTCTCGTAGCAACCGACCTTTCAGAGAACGGCAACCGTGCCTTTGCGGTCGCAGAACAATACAGACAGATTTCGGGCGGCGTCATCACGCCGGCACATGCGCTTACGGAACCTGTATGGCCGGAAGGTATCCGTCTTCCCTCTCTTGATGATGCGGCTACCAAACAGCTGATGGAATTTTCTTACCGTAAATGCAGGGAAGCTGCGGAGAAATTTACCCCTTCTGATTTTGTGGATCAGCCTTACATCAGCTACGGCGACCCGGCCCGCGTACTTGTCAGCGCTTCAGCGGGCTATGATCTCATGGTGATGTCAACGCATGGCCGAACCGGTTTCCGTAAGTTTATTATGGGCTCCGTTGCTTCTAAAGTATGCAGGATGAGCAAAATACCCGTGCTTGTTACAAGTCCGGGTGATACGCCGGGCCCGTTCAACAATATACTTCTCACGACTGATTTCTCCGACGAATCGTGTAAGGCTTTCGAAAAGGCACATTGGATGCTACAGCAAACAGATGCCTCCTTCACTCTTCTTCATGTCCTCAGCATTGAATATGCGGGCGGACTTGCTGATAAGGAGCAACTTTATGACACGGTAAATGAGCGGCTAAAGCGCTTCAGAGATGAGCATTTTGCCGGATTTGAAGAACGGGTTAAAACACATCTCGTAGTTTCGGGCAACAGCGTACACCGGGCCATAAGCAAGCATATTGAAGGGCAGGCGTACGACCTCATCATTATTTCAACCGCCGGCCGTACAGGAATTGATTATGTTGTGCTGGGGAGTACCGCTGCACATGTTATTCAAACGGCCCCGGTTCCGGTACTTACGGTTCGCCCCTGATTGACCCGCTTCCGTACAGGCTTGATTTTACCATAATTTCGACTGACCAAATAGGACTTACCGATGAAACCATTCTCCATACTTGTACCCACAGATTTTACTGCAACCGGCAACAAGGCCTTCAAAGATGCCGCTGACTTTCTTTCGGTTTTTGAAGGAACGGTTACGCCAATGTATGTATATGAACCGCGACACGGTATTTCAGACATCTTAGAAGAAGACGCGGTTGAAATGAAGCGGGAACTTCTTGACCGCATTCAGCATAAGCTTCACAAAATAGCGACAGCCTCGCTTCCCGAAGACAAGGTTCATACCCCAATTGTGGCCTCCGGAAACATAGCGGTGCAAATTGTTGAAGCTGCAGCAAATCTCGACCTTGTTTTTATTGCCACAAATTCAAGAACCGGACTTGACCGGCTGATGCACAGTTCCATTGCAAACAAAATCATTTCAGTCTGTCCGAAGCCTGTAATGGTAATTACGGATGAATCCGTAATCAAGCCACTGAACAAAGTTTTGATTCTCACAGACATGTCAAAGCCTTCAACACGTGTCTTTGAATATGCCCGCAACATTGTTGAAAATACTGATGTCAAAGCTGATCTTGTTCATTTCGTGCAAATCGGACCCTTCACAACCGGCAGCTCCGGAGTAGTTGTTGAGCGGGCAAGGAAGGAGCTGGCCGAGCTTAAAAAACAGCATTTCCAAGGGATTGAAGACCGAATCACTGAACAGGTCCTGATCACAAGTGTGTCCGGAAGTGAGGCGATTACCAACCTTACATACTCGCGCGATTATAACATGGTATTTATGGCAACCCTTGGCCATTCGAATATCCGTAATCTGATGGTGGGCAGTACGGCCTCAACCATCATTCGTATGGTCGATACAGCGGTATTTATCGTCAACCCGCAAGAGCACGTCTAACGAATCCTTCTTTAAACCTGAGTTCTCATGGTTCAAACACTGAAAAATCATCATATTCTGATCACCGGTGCAACCCGTGGCACAGGCTTGTCTATGGCGCGCCTGTTTGCAGCAAAGGGCGCTAAGCTTTCCCTGATTTCCCGCAATATTGATGATTTGGAAGCACTCAAGGAGTCACTCGGAGCACAGGTTAGGGTCTATGCAGCGGACGTCAGCGACTATGCCGCCATCGATAAGGCAATCGCTTATTTTAAGGGCAAACAGGGGCCTGTCGAAATACTGGTAAATAATGCTGGTATTGGTCAGTACAAGCCGTTTGAAGATATCCGGGAAGATGAGCTTATTTCAACTTTCCGGGTTACCGCGGAAGCGGTGCTGATGCTGACCCGTAAATTGCTGCCTGATCTGAAGGCAGCCGCAAACGGTCAGGTTCTGAATATCGCTTCCGATCTTGCCCGGCGGCCGCTCGCGAATATGGCGGTTTATACGGCCGCCAAGCATGCTATGGCGGGTTTTTCCCAAAGCCTGACCCGGGAACTTGCGAAAGACGGCGTCCGTGTGATGCTTCTCAATCCTGGGATTATTGATACAGGTTTTGGCGGAAGATCCGCGGGTGACGTCCCCCCTCCCTATGGAATTGCACCGGACGACCTTGCGGAAATTGCCGCGTTTATGCTTACGCGCCCCGGCTATCTGATGATGGATGAAGTTACCGTTCACCCAATGAAACAGGATTTTTGAAAGTCTTTCGCGTGTTATGCGTGTTAACATCAATCATCCTTCCAAAAATCAACTTTATTAATCATGAGTTCGCTGAGCCAAAGCATTGCTGATTTACGCAAAAACTATACCCTCCAATCCCTTGATATTGAAGATGCGGACAAGGATCCGTTTAAACAGTTTAAGCACTGGTTCGATGAAGCCCTGAAAGCGGAGATACCTGAACCAAACGCAATGGTACTCGCTACCGCAGCACAAGACGGTCAGCCTTCAGCACGCGTGGTTTTGTTGAAGGGTTTTGATGAACGCGGTTTTATTTTTTATACCAACTACAGCAGCCGAAAGGGAAAGCAACTCGCTGAAAATCCGCTGGCTTCCCTATGCTTCAACTGGCTGGAACTCGAAAGACAGGTTCGTATTGAAGGACGCGCAGAACGCCTATCGCAAGAAGAATCAGACGCTTACTTTCAATCACGGCCTTTTGAAAGCCGCATTGGGGCCCTTGCGTCAGCGCAAAGCTCGGAAGTTTCGGGAAGAGCAGCCCTTGAACAACGTTTTGCAACGCTTGTGGATGAATTCAGCGGCAAAGCGGTACCGAAGCCGGATCATTGGGGTGGCTACGTACTCGCACCACAGCTGATTGAGTTCTGGCAGGGGCGTCCCGGCAGACTGCATGATCGCATTGAGTATAACAAACAAGAAGACGGAAGCTGGCTGAACCGCAGACTTTGTCCCTGAAGCGATACCAAAGAATGCAGGCACCCGCCTTTTCTACTTGTTCTCTTTTATGCTAAACCGGCGTTAACCGCAAAAAAATGTTGGTTTGAGCAAGTCCAATTTCGTATAATACTATGAGATTATATCACGTCAATCAACCTGTATAAAATCAATTTCTATTCGGAGGAAATCCTTGTGGCACTACACGAATTAGCAGGAAAACCTGCACCAGAGAGTATTTTAACCAATATCCCCCGACTTGTTAGTAAATACTATACGCTTAAACCTGATGCCAATGATCCGGCGCAGGCCGTAAGTTTCGGTACTTCCGGTCACCGGGGTACGTCAACAAACTTATCTTTCAATCAAAACCATATTTTTGCAATCTGTCAGGCAATTGCCGACTACCGCAAGATGAAAGATATACATGGTCCGCTTTACATCGGCATGGATACACACGCCCTTTCGGAAGCCGCCCTGCAAACGGCTATACGCGTGTTTGCGGCCAACGGCGTACATGTGATGGTTGAAAACGGCGGCGGATACACGCCTACACCCGTAATTTCGCACGCCATCATTACCTACAACAGCCAAAATCCGGAAGATCCAGCGGATGGCATTGTTATTACGCCTTCCCACAATCCGCCGGAAGACGGCGGGATTAAGTATAACATGACGCACGGCGGGCCGGCTGATTCCAAAACGACAAAACTCATTCAGGATCGTGCGAATGATATCATCAAAAGCGGCCTGAAAGACGTGCTCAAAATGGATTTCGAAGACTCTTTCGAAGGCCCGCATATCCATAATTACGATTACATCACGCCCTATGTCGAAGATCTGAAAAACGTGATCGATATGGAAGCGATCAAAGATGCAGGTATCAAAATTGGCGTTGATCCGCTTGGCGGTTCCGGCATAAAATACTGGCCGGCAATAGCTGACCGCTATGGTCTCGACCTTGAGATCGTGAACAATCATGTAGATGCCTCTTTCCGGTTTATGCACGTAGATAAGGACGGTAAGATCAGGATGGATTGCTCTTCCCCCTACGCCATGGCCGGACTTATTAAGCTAAAAGATAAGTTTGACATCGCTTTCGGAAATGACCCGGACTACGACCGTCACGGCATTGTGACAAAATCCGGCCTGATGAATCCCAATCATTATCTCGCTGTGGCAATTTGGTATCTCTTCCAAAATCGTCCGCAATGGCATGCTGAACTTAAGATCGGCAAGACACTTGTTTCAAGCTCGATGATTGACCGGGTAGCTGAGAGTATCGGTAAAGAAGTTTCTGAAGTCCCGGTTGGTTTCAAATGGTTCGTAGATGGTCTTTACAATGGCGAATGTGGTTTTGGCGGAGAAGAAAGCGCCGGCGCGAGTTTCCTGCGTTTCGACGGAAAACCATGGTCAACCGATAAAGACGGTATCATCATGAACCTCCTTGCCGCAGAGATTTTAGCCAAAACAGGCAAGAGTCCTTCAGAGCACTATGCCGGATTTGAAGAAAAATTCGGTTCCCCCGTGTATGAGCGCCTCGATGCCCCTGCAACCCCCGAGCAAAAAGCCGTGCTTGCCAACCTGAACGCGAATGATATCAAATCAGACACCCTGGCTGGTGAGCAGATAATCGCGAAGCTTACACACGCTCCGGGTAACGGCGCAGCCATTGGCGGTTTGAAGGTTGTGACGGAAAATGGATGGTTCGCAGCAAGACCATCAGGCACGGAAAATATTTATAAAATTTACACCGAAAGCTTCAAAGGCAAAGAACACCTTAGCCTGATCCAGAAAGAAGCACAGGAACTTATAAGCAGTCTGTTCTGACCGCTTTTTGGTAAATTTGAATACACCCTTTAAACGCAACCATTTTAATGAGAACGCCGGCTCAGTATGGGCCGGCTTTTTTTATGAAACGCAGCCGTAAAAATATCAAAACCTTCATCACCGGGTTGCTGTTGCTCCCGCTGTTTTTTATGGCAGGATGCAGCCAATTTCCCGGGCATTATATCGCTTTCAACACCTGCCTTCAGGAAAACACAAGCATAGGGGAAGATTTTCTTGTCGCATTTGCCGAGCTTGAAGAATACCTGATCAGCGAAGGATATCTCGAAGACATCAGCAGGGAAAGCTATCGTACCACTTTGAATGCCCTTGCTACGGGTTCACTTGCAATTGAATGGCGATCTGTTGCCCCGCACGTTCGTGACTTTTGGGGACTTCAGCAGGAAGGCACGTTTGGCGCATTTCCTTCCTGTGCAAGACAAATAAGCTCCGAAAACACTGATCCGGAACAGGCGCAAAGCTTGCAAAACCTGTCAGAAGTGTATGACCTTTTCTTCACACAGCCCGATGCGTCCTTTCGCGATCCCGCGCTATTAAATCAACTCAGCGATGCCGTTACGGATGATGATTTTGCATTTATGCTTTACCGAGCCCCACAGATGATCTTCATGGTATATCTGATGGAATAATTTCCCATCACTTGCTAATCCCAGTCTACATTCGCAAAGAAGGTTCCGTAATACACCCGGACGGTCAGCAGGCCGATCAGCATACCGGCAAGACCGGCAACGGCCCACGCAAATCCGGCTTCCGCAAAGGGTATCAGGGCAAGAACTATGGTGAAAGGTCCCGATGCTATTCCGGCTATGTGAAGGGCTTCCGGAATGCTGACCAATAAAGCCCCGCTTACACCTCCCACATAAACAAAGCGGTGAATAAATGTGCCACCCGTAATCGTCAGAAGAATCAGCACAATAGCAACCGGGTACACGAGCACCAGGAGCGGGTAAGCTATGTTCACAATTTCCGTAACACCCCGAATAGCAAAAAAGCCGCTGAATACTACAGTTATGACGGCAACCGTCCGGTAGCTGAGCCGCTGAGCCGTGAGCCGGCTGAAGTATTCAGCAACAGTAGCAGTGAGGCCGATGGCAGTTGTAAGGCAGGCAATGGTGACGGCAATACCAAGGGCTATTGCACCGCTGCCGCCCAAAAGGGCTTCGGTAATACCAATCAACAAGGTAGTTCGCTCTACATTTGATTCGAACAGTCCTGCAGCTGTGGCGCCCAGATACATCAAACCGCCATAGACCAGCAGCAGCCCTAATGCCGCTATACTCCCGGCTATCAGGGTCAGCCGCGTCTGTTCGGCAGTTGATTTATACCCCTGATATACCAGGGCTGCGATCACAATTTGGGTAAAGACCAGGGAGGCAAGCGCATCCATTGTTTGATAGCCTTCACGAAAACCATCGCCAAAGGGTGACCGCAGCGAGGCAGACCCCGGTTCTCCTATTGGAAAAAAAATGCCCCGAACGATGATCCAGGCAAGTGTAAGCACAAGAAAAGGAGTAAGATATTTTCCGATTTTGCGGATGACATTGTTGCGGTTCATGGTAAACCAGAAAGTCATACCAAAGAAAAGAACCGAGAATAAAACTGCGGAGAACTCCGGCCAGATTGCTGCGGCACCAAGCTCAAAGGCCGTTGCGGCTGTTCGGGGAATGGCAAGAAGCGGGCCTATAGCCAGCAATACAATAACGCTTAGAATGATGCCGAACACAGAGGATACACGACTCGCAAGATGCTCAACCGAACCACCCGCCCGCGATGCAGCGAGAATACCAAGAAGCGGCAGCCCTATTCCGGTGAAGGCAAAGCCTAAAAAAGTAAGCGCCCAGCTCTCCCCGCCTAACAGTCCCATATAGGGTGGAAAAATCAGGTTTCCTGCCCCAAAAAACATGGCAAAAAGGGCGACACCAATGATAAAGGCATCCCTGAACTGTTTAGAAAACATCATACCTGGGTGACTGAATTATAATGTGCGATACAGCTCTGAAATCATTAGCCCAACGTACTGATTATCATAGTGATTACCAATTATATATTCATGCCAGATTGATGCAACTTTATTGCAAGTAGAGTATGATTCAGCATTCCCTTGAGTGGATAAGTTACTGTTTCTCCATAATCATAATATCTGTATTTTGAATTGGGTTTTCTCAAAAAATGAATTTCTCAGGGCAAAACAAAAACAAATATGTCAGACCGCACCCCAACAGCTTATGATGCTTTACCTATGGCATACGGCCGTTTTTTTATCCGGAATGCAGGTTCTGACGTACTTCTTACGCAATCTTACAATAAAGCTTTTGAAAAGCTTTTTGGCCTTGATGAATCCTCAATTACGAAGAACCAGTCGCTTGAATCACTGTCAGCCCGTAGAAATATTGACCTTGGTCCGCTCGTAGCATTTATCAGGCGCAATCCTGAAAGAGACATTTCCGAACAGCTTACGTTACATTTCAAAGCCGAAGAAGGCACAATCATTAATACGTGCACACTTCATGCATGGATTGACACTGAAAATTTTCTGCACGTCTTTTTTCAGGATGAAATATCCCGGTTGCTACAGCTTTTTGAGGAGCCTCCAAAAGAGGTACCTGTGTCCCCAAAAAATCATGCAGAACATCAGCATTATGACGCGCCCGCAGAAAATCAGCCCTGCAGCTATATATATGCGGCACCCTTCGGAACTTTTGTGACGGATGAAAAAGGCCGGTACCTCGATGTGAATCCGGCGGCCTGCGAACTCACGGGATATACAGCCGAAGAACTCCTTCAGATGCGTATCACGGACGTGATTTCAACTGCCAATGCAGATGAAGCACTCGCTTTTCACCGGCAGCTTACGCAAACCGGAAAGCTTACAGGCGAGTTTTTACTTCTTCGTAAAAACGGCAGCAGCATTTGGTGTCAGCTTTCGGCCGTCAAATTATCTGAAGACCGTTTCCTGGGTTTTCAGTCCGACATTTCCAGACAAAAGCAGGCGGAAACCGAACTCAAGCGTGAACGCCGCATTCTTGCTGAAATCGTAGACGGTACCAAAGCTGGTACCTGGCGCTGGAACCTGGAGACCGGTGATTCAATGGTTAATGACCGTTGGGGCAGCATATTAGGCTATGAGTCCGGCGAGATTACTCATCTGACTCTCGATGGCTGGCTTGCCTTCCTTCACCCTGAAGACACTGAAAGAACGATGAAATCACTCGATAAGGTCATTCAGGGTGAACTTGACATTTATGAGTGCGAAGTCAGAATGAAGCACAAGCTGGGGCATTGGATATGGATTTATGACCGGGGCTCTGTTACTGAGTTCTCCCCCGACGGAAATCCGCTTATGATTTCAGGGATTCAATTGGATATTACGGCACGAAAAGAAGCCAAGCAAAAACTGGAAAAAAGCGAGCGCCGTTTCAGAATACTGTTTGACAATCACACAGCCGTAAAACTGATTATTGACCCTGATACCGGTCAAATAGTAGATGCGAACAAAGCCGCTTCCGCATATTACGGGTGGTCACATGAAGCGCTCACAAACATGCGCATTAACGATATTAATACACTGAGCGATAAGGACATCAAGTCACAATTGAACAATGCAGCCACGCACTTAGAAAGTAATTATCAGTTCAAACACCGGAAAGCGGATGGAAGCATAAGGGATGTAGAGGTTTACAGTAGTATTATACAGCTTGAAGATAAGAAGCTGATCCACTCCATTATACACGATAACACAGCTCGTTTTGAAGCTGAGCTGAAGCTGAAACGAGAACAAAAGTTTAATGCTGCCCTTCTGGAAAGTGCGCAGGATGGTATTGTAGCCTGCGATGAAAAAGGCAATCTAAAGTTGTTTAACAAAGTCGCGAGGTCATGGCACCAAAGCGATCCGGACAACTCAGCGTCTGCGGGCTGGAGTAATTCCTATGGCCTTTTTGATGGAGAAGGCAAAAAACAATTAACAGAACAGGATATTCCGTTGGTAAGGGCCTTTAGGGGCGAACGCTTCATTAGTGTACCCATCACCATCAAAACCAAAGGCTTACCCACACGCCTTGTAGCAGCAAGTGGTTCTCCGTTCACAGACGAGCATGGTAAAAAATTGGGCGCAGTGGTAATTATGCGGGATGTAACCGAACAAAGACAGCTTGAATCACAAGTTAGCCTTCAGCTTGCTGCCCTTAAGTCAGCGGCCAACGCCATCGCAATTACCGACCGGGACGGAAATCTTGAGTGGATAAATCCCGCCTGGGAAAAACTCACGGGATACGCCGAACAGGAAGTGTTAAGTCAAAACCCGCGAATTCTAAAGTCAGGACAGCAAAAGAAGGAATATTATACCTTACTTTGGGAAACCATCTTAGCGGGAAAAACCTGGAAAGGAGAAATAGTTAACAGAAGAAAAGACGGCTCACTTTATAATGAGTATCAGACCATTACTCCGCTAAAAAATAAAGAAGGCAAAATCACCCACTTTATAGCAATAAAGGAAGATATTACAGCCCAAAAAGAGTTTGAAAAAAAACTACTTGCTCAAAATGAAACGCTGAAACGAATAGCCTGGCATCAGAGCCATGTTGTGCGGCGTCCGGTTGCAAATATTATGGGCTTAATCGACTTAATTGAAGAAGAAAAAAACATTACTGAAAATCAGCTTTCAGCCATTGAGTACCTCAAAGAAGAGATTCTAAAGCTTGATGAAATTGTCAGGAAAATTGTGCGTGAGGCAAATCACATTACCAGCGGCAAATTTGATATAGATGTGAAAAAGAATCACGACTAAAGTATTATGGCAGCTGTTCAAACATCAAATGGAAAAATAAAAGGTTGTCCCCTGCCCCGGCTTTGAGTCGAACCATATCTGACCACCATGCCGGTCAACAATCCTTTTTACAGTACTTAGGCCTACTCCGGTGCCGTCATACTGCGTCTGATCATGCAGACGTATAAAAGGACGGAATAAATTATCGGCCTTATCCATATCGAATCCCGTACCATTGTCTTTCACAAAGAAAACCGTTTGACCGTCAGATTCTTCATGTCCGATATGAATGTGAGGATTTTCTTTGTTTTGGCTGTATTTTAGGCTGTTTTCGATCAGGTTGTTCATTAAAACCCGAAACAGCTTGGGGTCTGCATTGATTTTCATACCTTCATCAATAGTAATTTCACAGTCATGCCTGTACGTCAGGTTGGTGAGGTCAGCTACTATATTCTTAACCATTTCCGTCAGATCAATTTCGTGCGGGCTGATCTCCAGACTTCCCGAACGGGAAAAACTCAGGAGGTCATTGATCAGCTGTTGCATGTTTTGGGAAGAGTGCAGAATGGCTTCGAGGAACGGAAAAGCTTCTTTGTCAAGGCTTGTTGCAAAGTCTTCCATCAGTAGTTCTACAAGCCCTATAATGCCGCTAAGCGGGGAACGCAGATCATGTGAAACGGTGCGGGTGAAAGCTTCAAGCTCCTGATTAGCTTCCTTCAAATCTTCGTTGAGTTTCTCAAGTCGCCGCTGCGTATTTATCAGCTCTTCATTACGGCTAATGGCGGCTTCATAAACCGACAACAGTAAATCCAGAATCTGTTTTTTATCTGAGTTGATTTCAAACTTCTGGTTTTGAAAAACGATTTCAATGCTCATATCACCTGAGCCCATCCGCCTTACATGCCGGTTGGCTATCAGGTAAGAAATGCGGGACATCAGGTAGGATTCTTCATAGGGCTTTGTGATAAAATTATCCGCACCCGCCTGTAGTCCCCGGATGATATCCATCGGGTCACCCAGTGAGGTTAGTAGAATAAAGGGAACATCTGTTATAGACGGTTCTGATTTAACTTTACTGCAAAACTCATAACCATCCATAACAGGCATCATCACGTCACTGATAATGAGCTCAGGCTTTTCCTTCTTTGCCTGCTCCAATGCATCCTGTCCGTTTTTGCAGACAACGGCTTTGATGTTACGGGTATCAAAAAAACGCTTCAGTTTTTTGGCCTGCACCATAGAATCTTCCGCAAGGAGCACATATCCGTCAGCAAACGTCTGATCAACAAAGTAATTCATGGGTGACAATATTTAAAGTTTTTGTAATTCCAGAATTTTTTGGGCAATGCGTTCAGGCGGGTAAACCATCTGCGCCCCGCCATTTTTTACGGCCGCTCCCGGCATCCCAAATACGAGACTGCTCGCTTCATCCTGAGCCAGTGTTGTAGCGCCGCAGTTTTTCAGGGCAAGCATTTCTTCTGCGCCATCATCGCCCATACCGGAAAGCAAAACCGCCACGGTTTGATTTCCGAAAAATGCTTTGGCACTTTTAAACAGCTGACTCACAGATGGCTTGTGTCCTTTATAGGCAGGCTCATCTGTCAAAATTAAGTGTGCACTGTTCTTAAAGGACAGATGCTTCCCGCCGGGGGCAAGATAGACGTGCGCAGGCTGAAGCTGCATCCCGTCTTTAGCGAGTACAACCGGAATCAAAGAATGCGTCTGAAGCCATTCCCTGAAGGTTTCAGAAAAGTTTTCATCAATATGCTGAACAACAACAACCGGAAATTTGAAGGATGAATCAAATGAATTTAGTATGATTCGCAGGGCTTCCGGTCCGCCGGCTGACGCGCCGATTACAACGATTCTTTTTTGCGACTGCCAAACAGCTGGCCCTGCCTTTGACGCTTGAACGTCGTAAGCTCTTTTATCCGAAGCCATCGGCGGCTGCGAACCTTTTGTTCGTCGTCTTACAACCCTGACTTCCGACATATTTTTAAGCATGCGCAGATAGCGTTCTGAAGATCGCGCGTACTGATCATGGCCCGGACCAAGAGGTTTGGGCATGATGTGTACTGCCCCCGCGGCCATTGCCTGAATGGCCAGCTCCTTCTGTGTAGCGTCATAGAGGCTGCTTACAATTACGATAGGTACCGGTGCGTGCTGCATAATCAGCCGGGTAGCTTCGATGCCGTCCATATCGGGCATCTGAACATCCATGCTCACGACATCAGGTTCCAGATTGCGGATCATCTCTATGGCCGCTTTCCCGTTAGACGCCATCCCGGCAACTTCAAACCTCGGGTCTGACGCAAGTATGCGTTCATGCAGCCGCCTGCTCGTGAAACTGTCATCTACAATCAGTACCCGAATCCGGGCTGTTGTGCCGCTTGCGCTCATGCTGTCTAAACCAGACGTTTAATGGTATCTATAAGGTTGGTTTCCTGAAAATTGCTTTTTACAATATACGCATTTGCTCCGGCTTGCATACCCCTGTTTCGGTCTTCCGGTGTTTCCAGGGCCGTTACCACAATCACAGGTAAATCACGCAGGCTTGCCTGTTTACGAATGCGTGAAGTTAGCTCAAATCCGTTCATGCGGGGCATTTCCACATCGGTAACCACAATATCGAAAGGATGCTGTAACAGCTTTTCAAAAGCATTCTGACCGTCGAATGCCGTTGCTACTTCATACCCGGCCATCTCCAGATACGTCCGCATCATATTACGAATGGTGATGGAATCATCCACAGCCAGCACCCTGATTTTGCCGGCCGGTTCATCTTCCAGCGCGGCAACCGATCGGGTATGATGATGCTTTGATTCCGCGGCTGATGCGATCAGGTCGGATGGTTTAAGTACAGGCACAATGCGACCGTCCCCCAAAAAACAGGCGCCTTCTACATGCTTTACTTTCCTGAGTAACTTACCCAGCGGCTTTACAATCCCTTCGTGCTCAGCAAGAATAGCATCAACCGTAAAAACAACCTTTTTTCCCTGATGTTCGAGCAATAAGCCGGTTACCAGATCACCATCGCGGCTGCGCTGTGCACTCCGAAGGCCCAGTACGGAACTAAGCTGCAGCATCGCAATACTTTCCCCGTGTACCGTCACAACACGCTTAGATTCTACCGTACTGATTGCAGCGGCTTCCACACGAATAGCCCGCCGGACAGCCTGCGCCGGAATCAGAAAAAGCTGTGTTCCTGATTCAACGAGAATGCCGTGAAATGTAGCCAGGGTTTGCGGCAGTTTGATCGTAAAACGGATCCCCTTCCCGGTTTCATTTGTAACCGCTATGGTACCGCCAAGGCTCGTAATTTTTTCAAGTACGATAGCCATTCCTAATCCACGCCCCGAGACATCCGTAATGATTTTGCTTGTTGTGAGACCGGATGCAAAAATAAGGCGGTTAATTTCGGACGTACTCAGTTTCCCTGCCCCTTCCCGGTTAAGTGCACCGGATTTAATTGCAGACGCGACCACTTTTTTATGATCAATGCCGGCTCCGTCATCTTCTATCACAATGCTGATTTTGCGGTCATCGCCCTGCGTTACGGCAACCCGCAGGCTGCCTTCATCGGGTTTTCCGGCTTTTCGCCGGACTTCCGGTGTTTCAATGCCATGATCAATACAGTTCCGGATAAGATGGATCAGAGGATCTTTAAGCTGTTCCAAAATCCGGCGGTCAATTTCAATATCAGCGCCGTCAAGATGAATGGCTACTTTTTTGCCGGTACTTTTGGAAAGATCGCGCACCAAACGGGGCACGACAGCAAACAACACCGAAAACGGCTGCAGGAGCGTATCCCGCACGGCTTCAATCAACTCATCTATATTCCGTCCGGACCTGCGCTGCAGGGCATGCATCTCATCCGCAAGATGTGTTAAGCGGCTGTCCCATATGCCGAATTCCTGCGATATATCTTTAAGTTCAGCGGCTATTTTTTGCTCAGCCGATTGGGTGTTCGCGGGCAGTACTTCATCAAGTTTACCCCTGAGCCCGGCAAGCTGCTGTGCCTGATCTGCAAGGGCTTCGGACTGATAACGCAATACATTTTTACTGGTAATCATTTCTTCGGCAAGATTGAGAATACCCAATAAACGGGCTACCGGCACCCGGATAGTTTCATGCTCAATACCCCCCTGCTTACCGCCTTTTGAAGAAATCTGTCCTACAGCATCACCTTCGTCCGGCATCCCTTTCTCACCTTCCGTATCTGACCCGTGTGCTATTCGTTCATCGGGTTCCGGCTCCGCCGTTTTGGTTGTTTCTGCATCATCAACAGATCCGGACCTGCTCTCAGCCGCTTCGCTTCGCGGATTTGGCTCAGAATCTGCAGACGTCTCTTGCGCTTTCGCTGCCGTCTGTGTTTTGTGAATCGGTTGACCTTTTGCATTGCCTTTATTTTGATCTGTACGGGTATCTGTTGGTTGCAGCTTCTCCGGTGTTTTTTGTGAGGGGGAAGTTTTTGAGACGGAAGCTTTATGCAGACCTTTAATTTTACCGAGCATCAGGTTGAAGGCATTTTGAGAAACCGTTTCCTGGCCTTTGCTACTGCCTGTTTCTTTCACCAGATCCTGAAGCATATCTGCGGCGGGATACAGCACGTCAAACATGTCTTCGTGCAGCCGGAGCTTATGGTTCTTTATTTCATGAAACACGCCCTCCATAACCATAGCAAGCTGCTCCAGCCTAAGAAGGTTAACCGCCCGTGCAGCGCCTTTCATGCTGTGAATGACCCTAAACACCTCCTCAATTTTGGCCCGGTCCCCGCCGTCGCCGACAGATTTCTCCAGGGCCAGCAAACCGTCGCCTATGGTTTGAAGGTGCTCAGCGGCTTCCAGCTTAAAATCTTCCAGAAGCTCTTTTAAAAAAGCTTCATCTGAGCTGTCCATAGGATCAGAGTTTATATTTTTCGATGGTTTGTTCCAGGTTCTGAGCAAGCTCGTTGAGTTCCTGAATGGCCTGCCGCGTCTGATGGCTGCCGGTCACGTTTTGGTCGCTTGCTACCCTAATGTTTTCCATAGCCGGAGCTATCTGTTCCATACCCGCAAGCTGCTGCTGACTTGACGACGCAATCTGAATGGAAGCATCGAGGGCTTCATCAATACTCTCTATGAGCGCTTCCAGTATTTTTCGTTCCTGAAGGACCGTCTGTGTGCCTTCCTCAACCGTGCTTGAACCGGTTCTGATGGCTTCGGCCGTGTCAGAAACGGACTTCTGAATATCATTGAGGATGGTTTTGATTTGCGCCGCTGATTTTTTGGACTGTTCCGCAAGGCTCTTAATTTCCTGCGCTACTACGGAAAAGCCCTTGCCATGCTCGCCCGCTTTGGCAGCTTCGATGGAGGCGTTAACCCCAAGTAAATTCGACTGATCTGCAATGTCAGAAACAGTTGTTGTTATTTCTCCGATGGAGCGGTTTTGCTCAGACAGCCGTGTAATGGCTTTTTCTACCACCTTCATCTGCTGATCAATTTTGGCCATGCCATCCACCACAATACGGGAAGCTTCAAGGCCTTCATCACCCATTGAAGCCGATTTCTGAGAGGTCTCCTGAAGATTTTGTGCACGGTCACTGGCTACTGAAGCGGTTTGCCTCACCTCTTCAACAGTGGATGTTGTTTCAGCGATGGCGGTTGCCGTCTCGGTTGCTCCGGTCGAGATTTCTGTGACTGTTGTTTGAATTTCGGCGGCTGATGTTCCTAAAACCTGAATGCTTGTTTTAAGCTCAGCCGTGATTCGGCCCATGGTCCGGTACAAGAACCAAACTGAAACAGCGGTTAGGCCGATAAGCACGAATGCAGCAATAAGCATGGCAAATCCGCTGGCTGCTTTTTGAAGATCGGCCGTTTCCCGTAGTTCTTCACGGCTTTCAAAAATGGCATCCTGCAGCACTAAAATGGCGGCATAGACCTGCTCATAGATGCGGAAGTCTTCGTCCTGAAAAGCATCTATTGCAGCACCGGTACCTATTGTAACGGTACGCAGGTGCTGATTGCTTTGTCTGTATTCGTCGAGCATTGTGTTGAGCAAGGGGATAAGCTGTTCTATCTCATCTGTGGCCGCGATACCATTTTGCGCGCGTGCCCGCAAACTGCGAACCGCTACTTCCAGGCGCTCAATCAGCCGCTCGCTCTCGGCCACTTTTTGTTCGCGCTCTGCTGTCGAAACCAAAGCTTCAAACTGAAGGATAAATATGCGGGAATTCAGGTCTGAAATGCGGCTTGTTTCATCAAAAAGTTCCGTCATCTCATCCAGCTCGTCTGCCAGGTTGCTTAGGGTGCGCAGATTGCTGTTCAGGTATAGAAAAACCAAAACAAATACGCCAACAAGTAAAGCGCCTGCGGTGATGATTTTTCCGGTGAAAGATAAGTTAGAAGCATTCATAAGCGATCAATAGATAAAGGTTGAAGGATTGGTTCAGGCATCCACTATGAGGCGTCGGCTGTTCAGGAGCGCTTCGCCGTCGAGCAATATCGTTTGAGGGCCTGCCATGCCCTTGATGAATTCAAGTCCGAGCTTACTCAGACTTGCCGGAGGCTCCTGAATTTCATCCTGAAGGATGAATCCGGATTCGAGAATACGGTCACAAAGCAAGCCAAATTCCATATTATCATTGCGAAGCAACAGAACTTTGTTCATCTCCGTGAGGCCGGCTTCGCGTATCCCCAGAAGTTTTTTCAGATTCACAACCGGAACTATAGTGCTGCGATAGTTCATCACGCCCAACACGAATTCGGGCGTACCCGGTATAACCGTGAGATCACGCAGCGAGAACACTTCGTGGACAGAAGCTACAGGAATAGCGAAAGTTTCCGGATAGAGTAAAAACCGGATCACAGCCAGCTGCTCGCCCCGCTCTTCCTGAGCAAGCGGCACGGAAAATGCCTTCGCCCGCTTTTTAAGAAGCATTAGTTCCTGTGATACATCCATATACTTCATTCAAATAAGTTGGTAAAAATCAAATCAGCCTAATTCCTGCGCAATCATTTGCCGGAGCGTGCCAACACGCATATCATCTGTGCCCGGAACATGCTCTGTGTCCGCTTTTCCTACAATCAGATCTGATATGCGCTTTAATGACTTGCGGCTCTGAGCCGTTTTTCCAAGCTTTCGCAGCAAGCTGTGTCGCACAAAAAGTGCACCAATATCATCAGGATTAAGATAAAGCACTTTAACCAGCTGTGCATCTGCTTCTTCTGTCTTTTCCTGTTCGCTCAGTATGTCCGCTAAAAGCCTGATACTTCCAATATCTTCCGAGTGTTGTTCCAGATAAGCTTTAAGGCGGCTTTCAGCTTCCTGATAACTGCCGGTATTTGCCAGCGAACGCACAAATAAATTGGTGATTACCGGCGATTGCTGTTGCGCTGCTGGTAACTGCCGCACAGCCGCTATGCAGGCTTCATAATTCCCCAAGCGGAACTGCCCGCGAACGTGATCTTCGGCATGACTTACGTTCAGCGGAGTTTCCGGCTTTGTTTTCTTTTCCGAAATGTCTTTTTGAGCATCTGATCGTACCCTTTCCGGCCGCAGACGCGGTCTAACCGGACTTTCGCTTTTGTGATTGGCTTTTGATGTACTTGTATGTTTTACCACACGTGGCTTCACCGCCTGCGAAGCGGGTTTTGCGGATACAGACAGCGAGACAGGCTTTACATTCATTTTCTGATAAAACAGTCCCGAATGATACTGTACCCGGACAAAGCGCGAAAAATAGAATTCATTCAACTCAACCTGACTCGTCACAAACCATCCCTGATCCTTCAAAGCTTCCCAGAAGCGTCCGGCCACTTTTTCAATCAGATCAGCACTGAAGTACATCATCACATTCCGACAAAAAATCAGATCAAAAGAAGCGGGTGAAGGCACCGCATTGTAAAAATCGTCCGTAACCAGGTTGACCTGTCTGAACGTAACCATGCGCTTGATTTCTGGTGAAACAGCCCACCAATCGCCCTTTTGATGAAAAAACTTTTCTTTCAAGTGTGCGGGCGTATCCCTGAAAGACCACGGCCTGTACACGCCCAGGCGCGCCTTATCGAGCGCTGCGGGATTCAAATCAGTGGCTAAAATGCTGATATCCCAATCGTTAGCATCAGACAGGGTTTCTTTCAGCGTAATGGCAATCGAATAAGGCTCTTCCCCTGTGCTGCATCCCGCACTCCAGATCCGCAGCCGCTTTTGGCCTGAAGTTAAACCTCGCGAAACAGCGGCTATCACCTTGTCCGTTAACAAAGCAAAAGCGGCTTTTTCCCGAAAAAAGTAGGTCTCGCCTACCGTCAGGTTTTTAGTTAAGGCATTAAATTCAGCCTGTGAAAGCTTTTCCCTGGAAACCCACTGGCTGATTTCAGTCAGATCACTGCTGCGCCTGAGTTCAGTAGCCGCTCTTTTGAGATAGTTTTCCAGACTTTTCCATTGCTGCGGTTTAAAAGAAAGCCCAAAATGCCGGTGCACATGTGCCGCAAGATCTGCCCTGATTTGCTCATAATCTCCATCTTCCACATCACACCCCCTGCACTTTATCCGTAAGGCCGTCAAGCCATACCATAAGTTTTCGGGTCAAAAGCTGTGACACCCGGTAGGCCAAAATGATTCCATCCTTGTCACCGAAAACCTGTGCCTGCGTTTCCGATTCCATTTTCTGAACTGCAGATGTCTCATCGGATGAACCAAACTTACCGGGCTTTGTCAGCGATTCAGCGTCAACGAGACCTTCGGCTTCATCAGCCAACAGTCCAAGCCGGATATCTTCCGTAAGATGTACGATTACAATGACATCATCAGCTTGCAGGGGACGTTTGTTCAGACCCAGACGGCACCGAAGATTCAAAAGCGGCAAAAGATCCCCGTGAAAATCAAAATACCCTTCTATTTCCGGCGGCGAATCCGGAATGCGCGTTACGTAAAGCGCCGGAATAATCTTGGCAACATCCCGAATCGGCACGGCAAAACGCCGGGAATCGGCTTTTAAAACAAAGTAATGTGAAGGAGAGTGGGAATCAGAACGCATAAGCGGTAAATGGATACAGTCCGTAGTAAGCACAATACAACATCTGCAATCCTTAACTGATTGTCAATTGTTGGATATCAAATAATGTCAAAATTATAAGATACAACCAAGAATTATGAAAGTGCCTGCGATGTATTCCTTCAATAAACAACGCGACAAGATGTATTTAAAACATTCAGGCTTTACCTTACAACAATTCAGTTATTAACGCTTTATGCATACTAAAAATTTGTGCGTATAAGTACTTTTGTAGTTAACTCACAGTCCCGAAAGTTGAGTTAAGTCCCTTTTTTATGGGGAAGAAAAAACTGTCATCACAAACAGATTACACAACGCTTTGCAGTCGTCAGTTGGGCTTGAAGTTTCCTGCACTTAGTCTCAACAAAAAAGAATAGCGCCTTAAAAATTACAGGGCTAAATCGAACAGCTCAAGGAGTCTGAGATTGAGCTCCCGCATTTCGCGGGTGGAAAGGGTGCCCAAACGGCCCAGCATAAAGGATTTCTCAATTGTGATGATTTTGTTGAGACGCACAACAGACCTGACCTTGAGCCCATTTCCCTTTTTGGGATGGAGAATCAGATCGCAGGGCTCCTGCTCTTCTGTGTTCGTACTAATGAAAGAGACAGTCACGGCTCCGTCATCTTCACTGAGAATGAGCGCCGGAACCAGCTTCATTTTATCGTCAGAGCGGTTCGGATATGAGAGCGGAATAAGTACAATATCTCCTTTAAACATGGCTTAATAACGTTCTTTTAAATCGTCCAAAGTATAAATGTCTTCTTCCTGCTCTAAAAATGACAGGCTCAGAATACTGCATGAAAGCTCATAAGGTCTGCCGGTACGACAGCATACGTTAGACGCTTTTTTTTCATGACCATTATGGCCGTTTACGTTCCCGTTGCTGCTGTCATTAGCATTGTGCTGTTGATCTGCCACACTGTCCTTGAAATTTTCTGAAGTTTGATTATGACGGTAATGCGAAGCACTTTCGAAGTCTGAAGGGGTTTCGTACATGAGCGCGAAAGATTTTTTGTTTCTGTATTACGTTCAGCCATCCAAACCCAGCCTTGTAACCTTTCGTTTCAAAAAGGCTTTATTTGTAGCATATTGGGGAGTTTACACCAAAAAGGGCAGCCCGCCGAAGCTGACTGCCCTTAAGCCGTATTATTCACAAAGAAATTTCCTTGCGGGCAAGGAGAAGATGAAAACTCAGTGGAAAGGTACCTAAGTACCCTGAGCATGAATTTTCAGCCTCAACGCCGCCAGCGGGGAAATTTCGACGTTTTCACACCACACTCAAATTTGGGCTACCGGTGTATTTCACTAAGCCAGGATTCAACAAACATTTAGCTAATGAATCATGTTTAATTGTGAATAATACGGGTTAAAAAAGAGTGCGATTAAAGGGTCTTTACGGATGTGCTGCCCCTGCCCCGCAGGTACACTGCGCGCGCCCATCGGCTTCGGTGACGGCGTGCCAGTCGAAACGGGCGTCGTAGCCGTCGCGCTCCCACCAGAACGGTAGGCGCTCACGCTCGCGGTTGCCGATTTCGTGTAGCGTCGAGGCGTCATATACACGTCCGTTCAGGATGGTGTGCGTCACCTGCTCACTGACCCGAAGATTTTCAAGCGGGTTGCCGTCAATAATGATAATGTCCGCGAGCTTGCCCGCTTCCAGCGAGCCAATGTGCTGCCCCATGCCGATGTAGCGGGCCGGGTTGATGGTGGCCGAGCGCAGGGCTTCCATCGGACTCATGCCGCCCTGTTCGAACATCCACATCTCCCAATGTGCGGCGAGACCCTGCACCTGCCCGTGCCCGCCGACGTTAACCCAAATCCCGAGGTCGTACAGCTGCTTGGCAAGCGCGGCACTTTGCATGTGCCCGGCTTCGTACTCTTCGTAGGGAATCATGGTGCGGTGACGCGAACGGCTGTCCACAATGCCCCTCGGCTTGAAGGTTAGGAGCCGCTCGTTTTCCCAGACATTGGTGTGCTGATACCAGTAAAATTCGCCGCTCACGCTGCCGTAGTTCACGACGAGGGTCGGGGTGTAACCGACACGCGTGCCGCCCCAAAGGCTCAGCACGTCATCATAAGCCGGGAAAATCGGGATGTTGTGCTCAATGCCGGTGTGCCCGTCCATGATCATGCTCATGTTGTGCGTGAAGGTTGAGCCGCCTTCGGGCATCACGAGAATGTTCTGCTCCCGCGCGGCCTGCATCACCATTTGTCGCTGATCGCGGCGGGGCTGATTGTAGCTTTTCACCGAGAGTGCGCCAAAGGCAGCGGTACGGCGCACCGCCGAACGGGCATCGTCAAGCGTGTTGATGACGGCTTTGAAATCACCTTCAGCGCCATACAAAATGCGGCCCGTGGAAAAAATGCGGGGACCGGTCATGTTTCCGGCACGCACCATTTCGGCCTGCGAAAAAATCATCTCGGAGTTGGAAGAAGGATCATGCACGGTCGTGACCCCGAATCCAAGATTTGCGAAGTACTCCCACTGCTGCTGCGGACTCAGTCCGTACCGGAAGTTACCAATATGTGCATGTGCATCCACCATGCCGGGCATCACGGTTTTGCCTTCGGCGTCAATCACAAAAACATCTGCCGCGGCGGGAATGCGAACTTCCCCCGCTTCGCCTACGGCAACAATCCGGTTGCCCTGAATGAGAATGGTGCCGTTTTCGATCACGGTGCTGTCATCATCCATCGTTAAAATCCGCGCATTGGTGATCGCGACCCGGCCTTCGGGCACATCGGCTTCGAGTTCGAGACCTATGCGCAGGCCCTGATTTTCGCCCAAAGGCAGGGCATCAGAGCGGGAACCGCTGAGAAATTCGAAGGCGTCATTCAGGGCTACGGTGAAGTACTCATCACCAAGGGTCCAGTGCAGTTTTTCGCTGTCGCCGCTCCAGTGCAGGCTGATACCGGCATCGGCGGCTACCTGCGTAACCGGAATGGCGCGTGTGTTCGCGTGCAGGTTCAGTTCGCGTCCCGACTGCGGCATAGGCGCAATGTAAACCTTGAAGAGCTCATTGAAGGCTACCCACTTGTTGTCCGGACTCGGCACAAAATGATTCGCATGCGTCGAGCGGAAATGCGTGCGCTCGTCGTGTCCGTGCAGGTTCACGCTCATGTAAGCGCGGTTCAGGTAGGCCCCGCCAAGGAAGAAAATCCGGTCGCCTTCGGCATTGAAGCTCGCTTCGGTACCGCCGCGACGGATAAAGCGCTTTTCCCCGCCCGCAGCCGGCATGGTGTAAATGCCCGGATGCAGGGTAAAAGCATGCCCCTGATGGTTATTGCCGGACTCCCGCCGGAACACTATCGTGCTGCCGTCCGGCGAAAAACGCGGCTCGCGAAAAATGCCCTTCTGCTCGGTCAGACGCTGCGGCTGTGCGCCGGGCGTCGTGAGATCAAGCCGCTGAATGGTGCCCATGTATTCATCCGACCAGGTGACGTACACGAGATGGCGCCCGTCAGGTGAGAAGGAAGGCTCGAATTCAAGGGAAGACCCGGAAGTGAGCCGCTGCGGCCTGCCGTTCGGAAGCTCTTTCTTCCACAGGTAGCCTGCCGCGTTGAAAACCAGCATGCTGCCGTCAGGAGAAGTCGCGGCATGGCGAATCGCGCGGGCCGTGAAAGTATCCGGCGCAGGATCGAAGTTCAGGTGCAGGGCTTCGGCGACCTGATGGGTAGCGTTGACTTCAAAGGGGATTTCAGTGACGTCCAGCGTCTCGACATTCGCACGATGAATGCCGCCCTGCGCCCAAAACACGATTTCCTGACTGTCGGGCGTCCAGGCCATGTTGGTGTAGGGACCAAAAATCGCCCAGGCTTCCTGCTGATCACGGCTCATCCCGTCAAAAACCGGAAACTCCCGACCGGTCTCAAGTTCCCGCACAAACAGCACGCTTTGGGTCCGCACGCGGCGCACAAACGCCATCATCGTACCATCCGGAGAAATGGTAGGTGAAATCGCTCCGCCGGGTCCGCCGGTGATGCGTTCGGTTTGGCCGGTTTCACGGTCGTAGCGGTTGATCACATAAATCTGACTGTTAGGGTCTTTGTTGTACTGGAAAAATCCGCCGGGATAGACATCCTGACTGTAATACACATAGCGACCACAGGGGGAAACAAAAGGCTGCCCCAGATCCTGCTGATCGTTCATGCGGGCGACCAGCTGCATGCCCGAGCCGCCGGTGATGTGGTACATCCACAGCTCGCCGGCACCCAGCGAACGGGTTGAAGTAAAGTGTTTCCTCGCAATCAGGAAGTTGCCGTCGGGCGACCAGCTTGCATTATTAAGGAGCCGGAAATCTTCGTTGGTGATTTGGCGTGCATCGCTGCCATCGGTACGCATCACCCAAATATTATCCCCCCCGCCGGCATCGCTGGTGAAGGAAATGTGCTCGCCATCCGGACTAAACCGTGGCTGCAACTCATACGGATGACCGGTCCGCAGCGTTGTTGCTGTGCCGCCTTCAAAGGGAATCATGTAAAGGTTACCCAGCATATCAAAAACGATATGGCGCCCGTCCGGGCTTACATCGAGATTCATCCAGGTTCCGGTAGTGGTCGTGTAGCTGATTTCTTTGGTAGGCCAGTGATCCCACTGTTCACCGCTCACGTCCCAGGATGAGTCATCTTCAGGGCTCCAAACCGGATTGCTGACCTGCGCAAACAGGCTGCAGCCAGCGAAAAGCATCGCCAGGCTGATATACGCTAAACTCTTCATAAACTTTGTCATTGGTATGGGTATCGGATTTTAAGCGCAGACAAAAAATCAAACCGCAAATAAGTAAACGTTTTTTGCATGAAAGCGCTTGTTAAGTATTCTACTGCATAAGAGAGACTGAAAATAATAAACGAGACTATCACCAACACCAAACGATTTACGGATAACCATTTTTAACATCAGCGGCTGTATATGCCCGCCTTCATCACCTCAACCGTAACCGTATCCCCTACTATTATGAAAGATCTGAAAGTACAGGTAATTGAATTTTTTCTGGATCAGCTCATGCGTCAGCACCATGAAGCGGAGCGGGATCTTTCCAAGAAGGTTGATTCAGACAACGTCATACAGCTCTATTCCCTAAACAACTACCGCACCGTTTTCCTGGAGCAAATTAAGCTGGGGAAAGAAGTCGGACTTTCAACGGATGAAGTCTTTGAGCTCGCGAGTCTTGTCAATAAAGATGAAGTCAAGCATTTTGAAAACTTCAGCCGGCTCGGTGTTGGGGAGTACATTGCCCGGATTCAGTTTGGCACCAACGGACGCGGGGAATCCGGCGGCAGCTATGATCTCTTCCGCTACAAAAATCACTTTTTGCTGCACATGAACAACGCCAACGGCAACCTGCACTTTCGGGTAACGGCAAGAGAAGAACTCGCAGCACCCTTCTTCCTCGACCTGAGCATGCGGCAGGAATTCGGCATGGAAGGCCTCAAGCAACTCGAAGATTTCAGCCCCATGCTCGTCCATGCATCCGGCGCACACCGTCAGCTTATGATACAGGTCTTTGTCAACTTCCTGTTCAACCTTGAGCCCAATGAAGACGAACTCGCGCAGCTCCTCATTAGGATGTGCGCAGAAACAGACTACCCAACCTTCAGACAACAGCTTGAGAAATACAAAGATCTCTACGATGAAGCGGAGACCGACGCCCGAAACCTCGAAGCCCTCGCCCGACCCGATTCAGACGGAATCACCTTCACCTTCCCCGAAGCCCCGCTCGCCGCATGGCTGTCAACCCTAAACAGCGAACAAGCCCAAAAACTGATTGGATTGTCCTTTCTCGTGCTTACATCGCATTATGAGCAAGAAAGTGCTGTATAAACCGGAAGCAACAAAACAGCTCTAAAAATACGCCCGCCCCCTGCAACCGGCCCCCTCAGCAATTCAAAGCATTTTTATTTTTTGGGGAAAACTCAGAGAACATCAGGAGCTCTGTCATAGATTGAAAAACCCCAAAACGAAGATGAATGCGTTGCTTTTTTTCATTGACGACAAAACCGGGAGTCCAAACCAACCCACGGTTTTAAACAGGATTTGTAGGATTTCGGGATAGACAGGATGGGTTAGATCCGGCTTCAAAAAACCGGGTTAACAAAGCGAATTTCATCACGGAAGGTACATAACAGGTCTCACCATCATGTTGGATTCTCCCTCTCTCATGATCAGAATCAGTCGAATATAATATACTCCGGCTGCAAGCATACGCGGGTGCCAATCGTACTGATAAACCCCGGGATCGTAATGTTCATCTGAGATCAGGGTTTGCACCCGGCGCCCAAGCACATCATACACATTGAGATGTACAGAAGATGCATAGGGAATTTCAAACGGGATTCGGGTATGACTTCGGAAGGGATTTGGGTAATTTTGATTTAGCTGCGCACGGGACGGTTTAGCCGTAAGGAAGAAGTTGACGAAATCCCCGGTATCTATCCGGGCTTCAAGTTCATATAAGCCTGCAGACTGACCAAAAAGAAAGGGAGAGTTACTGATTCCGTTTTCATCTGTAAATGATGTATACTGAAATCGAGAACCGGATATATCCCCGTTATCAGGAACAGGACCAACTATTACGGTTCCGGCATCCGGCGGGGCACGCAGAAGGCTGAAATTTACAGGCTGACCGCTTGAAGGGTTTCCGAAGGTATCTTTTACCAGTACCGCTGGTAATTCGGCAGGTACACTTCCTGCGGTTCCGGTGATTTCCAGATTAGAAACACTACTAATAAAATCGGCAGGACCAGCCTCAACTTCCCAGAGAACTTCAGCCTGATCGATTGCTGTAAGACCCTGTACCTGTTGTGCTTTTAGCGCAAACAGTCCACTTTTTGTTTGGGATATCCGGGCATACGAACGCGATCGGCCCGTTTCAAAGCGGACGCGCTGGTTAGGACTTATCACAAGCTGATCTGGTAAAGTGCCGGATTTAACACTAAACTGTTCGGAATTATCTGCTTCAAGCCGAAAAACCAGCGTTTCAGGTGCAAGTATTTCGGTTCCCATGCTGTCTTTTAGAACAAAGGTGACCACTTCAGAAAATCTGCCGGCTGTTGAAGGTTCAGAAAGGCTGAATTGAAGAGAGCGAAGGGTTGACCCTGCAACAATCAGTTCAGGCGTTTGTCCCGACACTTCCTGCTCAGCTGTTGCGGTCATACGGAAACTGCTGCCTGCCACAGGCTCAGGCAGCCACGCGTTGTCGGCACGCCCCTGTGCATCAGTTGTAGTTTGTTCCACCCGAAACGAACCGCTGCCAGTGCTGCTCCAAGCGATGTTTAGCCCCTCTAAAAAAGACGGGTTTCCGTATCGATCGATCAGCTGCGAGTGCACAAAAACAGAATCGCCCGGTGTCAGCAGTTCCGAAGATGGTTGCAGTTTAAAACTATAAGGCCCGCAAAAACCGGTCAGATCAGACGAATCTTCCAGTTCACAACCAACAGCTACGGCTTCAAAAACCACCGGTTGAAGATTGCCAAGACGGGCTTCTGTTACGTATAGGCCAGCTCTGAACCCCATCCGAAAACGGGTTTCAGCTATACCAGTAGCATCTGTGAACGCCTGAGAAGTAAATAAGGAATCTCCGGCAACACCCTCGCCTGCAGGCCGGCTGACAAGCAGAAAACGTACGGAAATTCCTTCAAGGGGCTGGTCTTCTTCATCGAGCACGCGTACCCGAAAAGGCGTTTCGGTTTCCGAGAGAATGAGACTTGAAAAAAACGTTTCAGATACAGCTTCCATGCGGGCGGGCATCTGTCCTAATACCTGGCTAAAATAAGCCTGTCCGGTGAAGTCATCATCATCAAGGAAAAACCTGATTTCATCGTTTCCGGCCTGTTGTGGCAGGTAAAAACTTTCATATATACCGGCAGCCGTTTCCTGAAAGGGCCCGAAATTAACACCAGCATTTACACCACTCACTACAGAAGCAGTCAGCCGTTCGGACTGCCCTTGTACCGGGAAACCCGCTACATCCCGCAGTTCTGCCCGGATGGGGGGTTCCTGATTCACAAAGCCATCGTTTAAGGTTATTTCAGACATGGCGGGGTCAGGTGCTCCGGTTTGTACTTCAAGAGGTAAAATGCCCGATACGGGCAGCAAGGGTTCTGCGGAAAGCTGAATTTCATAAGTCCCGGGCTGTTGAGCTTCGTAATAAATGGTTTGTTGTGAAGTTGCCGGCATAACCTGAATGCTGTTTACAGCTGTTGAACCCTCTGCATCTGCAAAAAAAAGACCGTCCGCTTCGGTAGAAAACAGGTTTACCGTAATTCCAGGCCACGGGGCGAAAACGGGACTTCCGTTCTGATCGGTTAGCATCACCACAAAAGCTTTGCGTATACCCGGATTTGTTATTAATGCCTCCGGTTGGGTACGCAAACCCCGAATGCTTGCAATACGGATTGTTTGAGATCCGGGAATGATTTGCGGAGCCCCCTCTCCCGGTTCCGTTTGTGGTTCGCCGCTTATAGTTACATCCCCGTCAACCGGATCCCCAAAGTAAACCTCTACCCGATCAGATAAAACCGGTATCACAGCTTCTGATATTGGCTCTGTGATGGTTGGGTTTTCAAAAAAAGACCCGTTTCTGAATCACTGATTAAAGTAACAGTCAGATCTGACTCAGCAAAAAAAGCAGGGTTACCGTATTGATCCAGCAGCTGTAAGAGTAAGGGAACGCGGTTTCCGTCGGTGCCCCCATTTTGGTTAAGAGGACGTCCATGCGTGCCGCCTGCCCCATCAGCAGGAAACTGTACCCTGAAGGGCAAACTACCAGCAGGTTGTTCATCTGCTATTTCAACAACAATGGAATAAGGTTCACCCGGCTGTACCTGAAAAAAACTGCTCACCCCTTGAGATAGTGCTATCCCGTTTGTTGAATCCGCTGTTGCGCGGAGCTGATATCCTGTTCCGGCTTGTTCTATGGTCAGACCGGAAAAAAATGCAAGCCCGTTTACGGGTAAGGCTTCCCGTGCACCAATGAGCAGGTCCTGCGGAACGCCTTCTGACAGCAGCTCAAGCTGTATCAGCCCATCAAACCAGTCAGCAGCTACACCTCGCTGATTTTTCACCAATACGGTTATGGGTCCCATTGATTCTCCTGCGCGAAAAGTATCGGGCGGCTGAGCCAAAAAAGACAGACTAAGCTCGGCAGCTTCAACCTGAAGGGAAAATGTTTTGGAGACGAATAAACCAGCAGCATCAGTCAGACGAAGCGGTATGCTGTATGATCCGGGCATTTGTGGCGTCCCGCTAAGCCTGCCCGTTTCGCTGTTAAGGCTTAGTCCCTCCGACAGCGGCGTTTCCTGCGGATCGAGCGTCCAGGTGTAGGGCTGGGTTCCGCCTTCCCCTTCAAGCAGGAATTGGAAACCCGGCTGTTTTTCCACCCAGTCGGGCAGGTTCTCAGACGAAAGAATAAATAACTGCTGTACAACCTGCACCTGTACCTGAAGCAAGGTCTGATTTCCGCTAAGATCAGCAGATATCACCGTCAGCTCATAATTTCCGGGTTCAGCGGCTTGCAAAAACATCAGTTCCCCTTCGTCACTGATACTAAAGTGGGCGTCTGCTTCACCGTTGGCAAGCGACCAGTTTACGGGCTTATTGGCGCCTAAGTGTGCTGCAAAAAGCTGACCTTGCTGCACATTCAGGTTCAGCAACAATGCACCTGTATCCGGGTCTTCCTCAATTTCAGCATCCTCGGGGGCAATCACAAACAGTACAGGCGGTTCTGCATCTTTGGTTTGAAAGCCCCAGCTGTACGCTTCGTTGCCGAGCTGATCGGCATTCCGGACAGCATCAGCAGGTATGAATACCTCATAGGTCGTAAAGTTCTCAAGGCCCTCATGCTGAAGGGAAATCCGGTTGTTTTCAAGGGTGATGCCGGTAAGGGGTACCTCATCCCCATCAGCAGTGAGCAGCATAATGCCGCTAAAGTCATTTTCAAATACGGGTAATGAGAATGTTACGGAAATTTCAGTATCAAAAGTCACCGCTTCGGCTGCATTGGCTGGTACCGGATCAAGGGGCAAAGGTACAGGAAGCAGGGCCTCAATTTCGAGATTACCGGGCAAATAGCTGATCTCGTACTTATCTGAAAGGCTGAGGCTGCCCTGAAGAATGCTGTAATTGCCCGGAAGTTCCCCCGGCTCGCGGGTGAGTGTACCGCTGAAACTATCGCCAGGTATGAGTTCAGGATTAAAGCTGAAGGTGAGGGGCGGGTCTTCCTCGCCCTCTTTTTTGGACAGACTGTCGCCCGCAACGGATACAAACCGGGGCTGAATGAACAGTGAACCGTCAAGAAAACTGATATCATACTGCCCGCTGCTTAATCCGCCGGGTGTAACGAGATAGCTGCCGGTATCCTCTCCCGGTTCCCGGCTGAATGCCAGTGTGCCGCTCAGGTTTTCGGGTCCTTCCTCCGGGGCAAACCCACTGATAGCAGCCTCAAATTCAGGATCTGCATCACCATAGGCCTTTTCCGCATCAAGTGCCTGCACGATGAGCGGGCGGGGTTCAATCAGGAGATCAGCAGGAATGTAATCAATCTGATAGTTAGGGCCGGGCGTAAGGGTACCCTGCACAATTACATAGCTGCCGGTCAGCTCTCCGGGCTCGCGCAGCAGTCTTCCGCTGAAAGCATCCCCCTCAATAAGACCGGGAGTTGCAGTGAACGTAAACTCAGGATCTTCATCTCCATAGACCTTGGCAGAGCTATGTGCTGTAAGGGTGAGTGCTTTCCGGTTAATGGTAAGTGTGCCCGGCAAAAAAGAAAGGTCATATAAATCAGAGCTGTATCCCCCGGGCTGCAGCATGTACGTTCCTGCATTTTCGCCGGGTTCACGGCTAAAAACCGGCTCCCCTTCAAGAATATCTGCATCATCCTCAAAAACAAAGCCTTCAAAACGAACCGAAAAAGCAGAATCCGCGTCACCGTAGGTTTTTTGCGCATCATTGGCCGTAATACTGAGCGCTGCCGGCAGGATTTCAAAAAAACGACTTTCAAGCGTTATGTCGTAGTTTGGGCTCAGTGTAAGGCTACCCTGCTGAATTTCATAACTACCCGGAAGCTCGCCCTGATCACGGTTAAGGCTGCCGGAAAAACTGTCCCCTTCTGCAAGTTCAGGACTAAAAGAATACGTGAGAGGTGGGTCTTCACTGCCGTAGGTTTTGCTGAGGGCGTCGGGCACAATGGTAATGTCAAGCGGAAGGATCTCCAGATTTCCGGAAAGAAAAGTTATCTCATACTCAGGGCTGCTCAGGCCGGAAGGCATCACGGCATAGAGTCCGGCATCTTCTCCGGATTCGCGGGTGAAGCTCAGTTCGCCTTCGAGTACGTTCTCATCATCATCTCCCACAAAACCGATATAACTCACACTGAATAGGGGATCGGGCTGCCCGAATATTTTTGTGCTTGATAGAGTCCGAATCACAAGCCCGCCGGGTAATATTTCAAAAATACCCGGCGTGAAGCTGATTTCGTAATTTTGACTCAAACTAAGGGTCCCTTGCAGGATTTCGTAAATACCAACCGATTCGCCCGGTTCGCGGGTAAGGCTTCCTGAAAAACTGTCCCCTTCAATGAGTGCAGGAACAACTGTAAAGGTGAGCGGCGGGTCGTCAAGGCCAAGCTGTTTGAAGGCATCTTCAGCAGTAACACTAACGAGAAGCGGGGTAATGGATAAACTGCCGGGCTCAAAAGTCAGCACATAATTGGCACTGCTGAGCCCGCTTGCCTGTACGATGTAGCTACCGCTGTCTTCCCCCGGTTCTCTGCTGAATATTGCTGTGCCTTCCAGCACGGACGCATCTTCCCCAAACTGAAAGCCTTCAAAAAGAAGGCTGAAATCAGGATCAGGGTCGCCATATATTTTTTCCGCATCAGCCACGTTAACGGTGAGCGGAGACGGCAGTATCGTAAACACTGCCTCTGTAAACGAAATGTTGTAATTTGGGGAAAGAGACAGGCTCCCCTGTGTTATCGAATACGTGCCGGTGTTTTCACCCGCCTCACGTACAAGCGAACCGTTAAATGTATCCGTACCAATAAGATCGGGCGAGAAGGTAAATGAAAGTTCCGGATCAGCATCTCCATACCCTTTTGAGGCAGGCAGGGCTTCGACTGATATGGTCAGCGGATTGATTTCAAGCGTGCCCGGCAGAAAGGTTATATCGTAGCGCGGGGCTGATAATCCGGAGGCGGTAACAGCATAAGTACCGGCATCTTCACCTGCTTCTCGCGTAAAACTCAGGGTCCCGTCGAGGTCGGCCGGACCGTCGCCCTGCATGAAGCCCTCGAAGGTCACCTCAAATTCAGGATCGGACTCACCAAAGATTTTTGAGGTGTCAGAAACCTGCACCGTGAGCTGTGCCGGAATAATTTCAAGAAAGGAGCCGGTAAAGGTTGTTTCGTAATTTTCATTAAGCGACAGGTTGCCCTGCGTAATGGCGTAGATCCCAATATCTTCACCGGCCTCCCGGCTGAGGCTTCCACTAAAGGAATCATCCCCTACCAAATCCGGGGTAAAGCTGAAGGTAAGCCGCGGATCCTCATCGCCGAGCTGTTTCACTTGCGGGTCAGCGGTAATCTGAATCAGGCGCGGAAGGGTTTGAAAGGACGTACTCACGACCGAACTGAGGCTGAGACTACTAAAATTAAGGGCGTTAGTACCGGTTTGAGAGACCCGCAGGTTATCAAATTCGGCAACTCCTTCAGCTACCTGCACGCTAAGGTCACCAATCAACATGGGGGCTTGCTGCAGATTGTTAAGTGGTAGTAACATTTGCTGATCAGACTCAGACAAAGCTACTGTTACCTCAGCGTCGGCATTTGTTACGCGGTTTCCAAAAATATCTGTTACTTCAACCCTTACGGCCGGCTCCAGCGGTTCTCCAAAAACCGCATCTGTGGGTTCTGTTACCATTTGGAGACGGTCAGGCGTACCGAACGGCAAAATTTCAGCGGCTAATGGTACCATAAAGGGGCTCGGCATATTATGCCCGTCATGATTGATTTCCAGGGTGCTGTTCAGCGGACCTGCTGATTCCGCCTCCAGACCAATGGTTACCTCAAACCGCTCTCCCTCCGCGAGGGAAAAGCTTAATGGCTGACTATCCGGATAAAAAAAAGGCGGCGGCGGTTCCGGCAGGGAGCCGCTAAGTAAAGCCGCGTCTTCGTTGATGAGTTCGAAGTCCTGAAACACCGTATCACCGCGCACGACTTCACCGAAGGAAACCGCGGGCGGATCTGCGGCTATTGCAGCAGCCTGAACCGTTGCCTGTAAGGAAAAATTTTGCAGGGGATTTACGGGATCGTTAGAAGAAATCCTGACGAATCTGTTGAGCACCTCTGTTTGGGATAAAGCTGTCGAAAAGGCGAGGGTGAGGGCTCCGGAATCACCAGGGCCAAGAGAAAAACTGCGTGCAACAGGGTCAAAGGTTCCGGGCGGGCCGGTCCAGCTTTCCGGCATAAGGCTGATTTCCGCGGGCACGGCTACAAGCGTGGCATTCAGTACAGCAACCTGTTCTGCGGTATTGGCAAGCTGTAGTTCGAGTAAGGCTGTATCTCCGGAGCGAACGACGAACTGCAGCGGACTTAACACAGCCTGCATGCCCGGTGATTCTGCCTCACCGGATAGCTCAATAACAGCCGGTGAACTTTCATTCTCTGCATTATGCGTCAAAATAAGTTCACCCGTATAATGGCCGGCTGCATTGGGCAAAAAACGTATGGGAATCAGAGCGGATTCTGATTCAAACAAGGTGATGGCATTTTGATCGGGATTTAACAACCGGAAACCAGTACCGGCAACCTCTGCCGAAACCTGCATTTTCCCTTCCCCCGTATTAACTATTTCCAGCTCCTTAACCGTTGTAGATGTGGTAGGCCTGATCCCAAAATCAAGATTATCCGGAAGATCATTCAGCAGCGGTACCCCTACTTCAAACGTTTTGTTTTCGAAGTTGAGGTTATTGTAAACAGTTGTACCGCCGGGTTCAGCAAGTGCAATGGCAGGCATAACCGGCTGATTTGAGGTGTTAAACAGTTCAAACTCAAAATCCGTCTCACCAGTCGCTGTTACGATAAAATCCATCCGAAAAACGTTTCCGGGACCAATACCTATACTCTGTGATCCGGACCTTGCAATATCCACAAACTTGATGGTCTCATTGCCCTCCTGTCTTGTAATTACAAATGGGCCAAGAATACTTCCGTTCCAGATAAATTCACTGCTGACGTTGGCGCGTATGCCAAGAAACTGAAGGCGCTCCTGATTAAAGCGAATTCCCACTGAAGTGCCTGATATGTTTGGAATCGAAGACCCGTTAACGTCATCAATCGTCACATATACGGAAGCACTGTCTCCTACGGCAAGTTCTTCAGCAGGCAGCTGCAGTCTGTAAACAAGATTATCAGCTCCCTGTTGTGCTGCTACATTACTGAATGCACAAAGCGTTACCACTGCAGAAAACAGCAGCAAAGACAGCAATCTGCGAATCAGTGTAAAGCAATACAAAAAAATCATTAAGCATCAGAACTTATTTTCAGCAATCAGACCTAATTGACGTATAATAAGGCGAAAAAAATAGGCTTTTAAGCAGCTGCAAGTAGCCTGTTTACTGCACCCTCAAGCATTACGTCAAAATGCCTTATTCTGAGATTTGACGTGACAGTAAGAAAATATTCTGATGAATAATACTGATTCGATAAATTGGACCAAATTTTTGAGAAGCTGAAGACTGAGATTTTCCGAATTTTTTACTGTTATCCAAGCTTAACCGAAAGCCTTAAAACTAACTACATTGCTAAATTATTTTCAAAAGGAATGGTCGTTTGTGAGTTACCGTCCATAGCAGGAGCGGTTCTTACGGCACGAAATCCGTATCGGCTTGATCGGGTATCAACGGTAACACTGGCCCACTCCCTGTCGGCTGTATGCATAAACGCAATGGCGTTGAACCAATTTCCGCCCCGATAGCCGGATCCTTCCGCACCGCTTACACCATTTCCGGTTGAATATCCCGGCCAGGTTGAAACAGTCGCATTACCTGCATCGTTTAGGTTACCGTTGCCATGCTTCCCTGTAAATTTGCGCCCCGCTTCATTACCAATTGTGACTGTTCGTTCAGCGAGGTTTCCGGATAGATCCAGGATTCCGTAGAAAGAAGCTCCTGCCCCGACGCGATCGGTATTTTCCTTAGCAAACATCCCTACGCGTACCGGTCCTGAAACACTGCTATTTTGTCCAAATACAGCGTTAGCATTGTTGTTTGAAGCGATTTCTCCAGCCAAACCCTCGTGCTGTAATCCACCAGCCGCTACAGCTTCACTGTTTCCCCAGGCAAATTCATTATGAACAGGCTCAAGCGGCCCACGGGAAGCTTTCTCATATTCAAGCTCTGACATAGGACGCAAGCCAGCCCAATGTGCAAAAGCTGCACCATCCATCCAATTCATTTGATTATTTGCCAGATAAGGATAAGTTGTCGTAAAAACACCATCGGAACTGCTTATCCCGTATCGGTTAGCTGTGTTTTGTGTCTGACTGAATCTGTTAGCTGCTTGATTAATAGTCAATGTATTCAAAAAGTCCACATACTGCTGCTGGGTTACCATATACTTCATCACGTAAAATGCATTATATCCATTTGGCCACAAAGACGATTCCGGTTTAACCTGCCCATGGGGATATCCACCCCTGAAAGGTGAATCAGCTGCAGTAATTCTTGCATCAGGTGTATTAATTTCTGTGATTGTAAAAGCCCTGCGTTCATTTCCACCCTCTACTGCTCCGGCTTTAAACGGGCCTTGAGAAACATAAACCATTTCGATGGCGAAAATCCTCAAATCAACCCATTGATGATTGCCTACGTTATCAATACCATAGTTCCACTTCAGAGAGGACCCTTCAAGATTAAAAGTCCCGCTGCCTGTTTCCGATCGGTACAAGAAAACACCAAGGGCCGGGTTATCCGCCTCGTGGAAATTCTGATCCGGATGTAGCAAGCCCGCTTCGATAACGGCTGGCGTACCGGTTCCGGCAGAATGACCACCAATATCTAAAGAAGCATGCCGCCAATCCGACGTACCTTCAATTCGGTACTTCATAAAAATCCAGGCTGCATCATAGTTAAATGGAGAGTTATCCAAATCCCGCCATGAGTTCTGCCAGCTTATGTCAAACTGTATAAGCTTATACTGTGCTTCCAGGTTTTTTTCAGCAATAGCAGTATTGGAAATCTCAATATCATTGGCGTATGCATGCTTTAAACCGCAAAATAACAGGATTAATATGCCCAATACGAAATGTATTGTACAGTTTTTAAACAAGGATTGATCATTCATTATTTTATTCTTTAATGAGCCGGGCTACTTCACCAGCATCATGCTTTGGGCTTGGGTGAAGCTGCCGGCCTGCAAGCGGTACAGGTAGAGTCCGCTTGACAAGCGAGTTGCATCGAAACTTGCCGTGTGCCAGCCTGCCTGCTGCTGACCGCTCACGAGTACTGCGACCCGCTGACCGAGCATGTTGAACACCTCAAGGCGTACATCCGCCGCTTCCGGCAGGGCATAGCGGATGGTCGTTGTCGGGTTGAAGGGATTCGGATAGTTCTGCTGCAGGGCGAAGGCTGTCGGCAGCTCACTGCCCGGCTCCGGATCAATATTGACCGGCTCGCCACCCACCGGTTGCCCCTGCGAGTCGCGCAGCTGTGCCTCATCGAGCAGCAGGGTGCCCGGCGTGTCGCCATCAAAGATCACGTAGCCAATCAGGCCCGGCTCGCCGACGGCGTCATATTCTCCGCCAACAACCGCGCTGTCCCACTGCAGCGCACCCGATTCGCTGCGCGCAGCGCTGAAGGTCATGGGCGTAGCGAGGCTTCCCGCGGTTTCCGTTCCGGCGAAAGCCATGCCGCTGTAGCTGAAGCGCAGTCCGAGGGACCGCACGTCCAGCACTTCCCCGCTCAGGCTAATCGGATAGCGGATTTGTCCGCCCGCCAGCACGGGCGCCCCGACTTCCACTTCTACCGGCCCCTGCTGAATACTGCGCGGCAGATCATTGGTGGATGACAAAAAGTAACTGATGGCGAAGATGTTGAGGTCTTCGAAATCAATCTTGCCGTCGGCCTGTGGCAGCAGACCGTATTCGGTATTGCCTTCAAACCCAATGTCAAAGCGCAGGCCGTAATTTTCGGTATTGTGCTCTTCAGCTGTACTGAAGAAGGCATCTCCGAAGGCAACCAAATCCGCAAAGCCAATTTCCCCGCGGGGCTCGGCGAAATCACCCAGCTGAAAATTAACCTGCCCGGCTTTTTCCTGCGTTTCGATGGTGACTGTGGAAATGACGCCGTTGTTTTCCACCTGCCGGCGCATGTCCATGTTTTCAATCGTAATGGCTGCGGTTCCGGCTTTCTTAATCCGGAAACTGATCTCGGCCAGGGATTTACCGGGGTTGTCAGCCAGGGAGACATTCCCGGTCAGGCTTGCGGTGTTAAACAGCAGGCGGGTAGTTTGGCCATCAGAAGCTACGCAGCCGGGCGGTAGCGGACTGCTCTCCTCGGGACATACCACATACTGAAATGAGCTGCCGCCGCCGCCATCCGGCGCCGTTGTAAACAGATTGCCGGGCGTTACCTCAAGCAGATCCAGTTTTTCGGCATCATAAGCTACGATAAAGGAAGCCGAGAGAATTCCCAGAAACGGGCTTTTCGGTACAATCGCGAAGGTAAGGTCGTGTTCTAAGTAGCTCCAGTCGCCGTTGCTGAACGCACCCCCAAACGGATGTTCCCCGCGGCCTGATTCCGGGAAATAGACAGGGGCTTCCGGCTCGCCCTGCTGATTGATAAACAGGGGCGTTGTGGTAACGGCCATCTGCTGCAGGCCCGGCGCCGGATCCTGCGGATTATCGCGCAGGAACGGATAGGAAGTACGATATTCGCCATTCTCAAATATATCAATGGTTTGCCAGACCGTATCGAAGTCAAAGCCGCTCATAAAATTGCCGGCATTGTTACCCAGCATCTGATCTGTGTTCAGGCCCGTGCCAAGGTTATCGCCACAGGGAAAATTCGTGTTTCCAACTATGGCAGCGTCCCAAAATGAATTGGTGACACTCCCCCCGTTATTTTCACCAATGAGTCCGTTACATGGGCTCCCTACCCCAAGGTCTACAGCAGCATACGTTGTATTCAGCGTTGCTCCTTGTTGCAGATACCCGGCTATACCGCCTGGGTTTGGCAGTTCTGAAACCGTGTTAGGTGCAACGCTTCCAATTGCATAGCTTTTAGTTACGTCACCACTGTGGAACCCTATCAGGCCGCCAGCGTGAGTATCACTTTCAACATTAGCTACTGCAAAAGACTCATAAACAGAACTTGTGCTATTAAGATAACCCAACAAACCTCCTGCAGCCCACCACACGCCTTTCACTTGTGCTACAGCCGATACATGCTTTAGGCTGCTGTTTTCTTTTGCAGCACCAACAAGACCGCCAATATTAATGGATTGTGAACCAGCGGTGACACTCCCGCTAACATGCACATTCTCAACCTCTGTGTTACGTATTGTACCAGCAAGCATTCCTGCATTTGCTTCATTAGCCTCACCAGAAGTTGTTACAGAAATTTCCGTAAGTCTAAGTTTTTTTAGCGTAGCCTGTAAGGTTTCACCGAACATTCCAACCGAGCCAACACGATTACTGATCTGCAAGCCCCGAATGTGCTTCCCATCCCCTTGGAGCGTACCGGTAAACGGATTGTTTTCGCTGCCTATGGGTTCGAACCCTTTGCCGTCGTTGGCCTGCGGGCCGGCAAATCGATTGTATCCTTCCGCATCCTCGTCGGGATCAAGGTGATTTACAAGCCGGTAGTGTGCACTCAGGTCGTGGCGGATGTTGTGCAGGTTCTGCCAGTTTGCGATTAAATACGGCGAAGCTTCGGTGCCTTCTCCCTGAATATTCGCGCCGGGGGTCCAGATGATGTTTTCTGAAAGTTCATCAATACCGGAAAGGGTGATGAACTGTCCGTTTTCGCTGATCATGCCGCCCCGAGGCTGATAGGGTCCGCTAATCGCCTCCCCTGAGAATAACTGAAGCAGGTTTGGGTTTCTATCCCCAAGCAGGGCCGCCGGTACTTCAAAAGACAGACTTGCGTCAAGCCCGCTGCTGTTGGCCGCGCTGACCGTAAACTGCCTGTTTAAAGAGGTGCCATAACCACCCAGTGTTTGGGCGGTATGCGTGCGGGTGATGGTTGTGAGGCCCGGGGATTGGTTTGAGGTAATGGCAAGGCCGATACCTGCCGGATTTACGGCATCGGGACTGTTCAACTCACGCGTGACCATAAGACTGCCGGTTTCTCCGGTGAAAAACCCGTTACTTTCATCCAGGGTGATATCCCCTGCGAGCGTAAAGGTACGCCCGTTTAGCTCTACGGCTTCACGCGGGAAAAGGGAGCCAGCGGTGTGGAAGGTAACAGGATGTGATCCCGGAAAAGAATATACCCGGATATCCCCGTCATAGCCTTCCCCGCCAAGGGTAATCGCGCTGAACGACGCCCCGAATTTTGATTCAAACAGGTATTCCGGAAGACTGAAATCAGATTCACCGTCTGTTCCGTCGCCTATCACAAAATCGACATTTGCCGGACGCGGATTTATGGAAAGTGCGCCCCCATCGGAAACCAGCTTAGCTTCTTCGACATTAGAATCCATGTTTAGTACTCTTGTTATCAGCTCAATATTTCCCCCGTTGGCATCTACAAGACCGTTAATGTTCACCCCAACATTATCTGTATTAAGGTTAGAGGAGAACAGTACATTGAGGGCTTCACCATTGGCCGTAATAGCGCTACCGGGAAGCAGACTTATCTTACGCCCGGCTTTAAGGGTGAGACTGCCCGCCTGTTCTAAACTGACCTGTATTTCAGCGTGAAGCTTTAGATTGAGCCCGGCATGTATGGTGTGGAGATCTCCATTTTGGATGGCCTCAATAATGACGTCCACATTTATCGAAGGATCGTTATTAAGAGGCATGAGGACGCCGTTTTCGAGTATCCAATCCGTATCCGGAGAAGTCTGTCCTGATGTAATGGTCAGGGATCCGTTTGGCGGAGCGGGCAGGGCGTCGCCCTGAAGTTCAATATCGAAAGGCACCTGCATGTCTGCGCCCCGGAGTCTGAGATGGCCGTTACGCTCACCCGCAGCAGCGGGCGTAAATACAACGGTGAGTTCGGTACCATCGGTAACCGTCGTTTCTGTTGAGCCATCTGCAAATGTATAGTCCCCGCTTCCGTGAAGGCTTGCTGTTAAGGGTTCATTCAGGCCAACTGCGGTAAACGAGACGGATTGCGAGGCCTCAAAGCCCACGTTTACAGGCTCAAAAACGAGCGCTCTTTCCGAAGGGGTCACTTTGCGAAAGGCAATGTTATCGTACAGAGGTGTCGGCCCATCTATCTCCGATCTGAACATCATGGCGTTCCAGTTTGCAGGATTAGCCTGACCTGTGCCGTTATCAAAACCTGCATTAATGTGCTGTAGGCCTGATATGGGAAACCATTCGCTGATTTCGGAAGGGCTGTTTAAATAGACACTTACCGCACCAGCACCATTATTTGCAGAGCGGTCAATCAGAATCTGATACCGGATTAACTTATTATCTATCTCATCTATCCCTATAATCGAACCGTTAGCTACAATTTCATCGTTAAGCCTTAACTTTATGATTGGATCCGTACAATTATTTATTGTAAGTCCTAATCCAATCTCAAAGTTTATATTGAGATGCCCGTCTCCATCGGTATCATACCCGAGGTGAAAGCCGCCGCCAGAGCAAGCGTGCTGCATTTCAAATGCAATAATATAGAGCCCCTCATCGTCCGCTATCGGCATGGTGCTAAAGTTATTATTATTCACTATGGCTGCACGCGAACCACTTCTATGTGTTTCTCCGTGCGGTAAGCGCAATGCCCGTGAACCGTCGTGTCCGGGAACCACAAAATTTTGGCCACTTGTATTTTCACCCGGCGTGCGGAATTCGTGCATCTGACCGGGTCCACTGCTTCCCAATGGAATCGTACGCCAGCCGTCTATCCCTTCAACAGAACCGGCTGGCAGGTAATTAAAGGTGTAAACAAGAGAAGGAACAAACAAAAAGCCTTCTTTTTCAGCCATACCGCCTGTTGTTGTAACCACAAGATTCCCGGAGGAGCCATAGGCAACGACAGCCTGTATTTCGGTGTCGTCAATTACCGTAAATTCAAACGCTTCCCCCCCTCCAAAGCTAACGCTCTCAACAGCAGTAAAACCTGTGCCGGAAATACTTACCGATGTACCTTCACCTGCCTGCTCCGGGGAAAAAGCGTTAATGACCGGATTTGTTTGAAGCGCTTCGGCAGCAGTTCCGGTATTGCGTTTAAATTCGGTTTCAACTGAACGCATAGCTGAGGTCGATCCTGCTACATTGGTCAAAGGAGGGAAACCTCCGTTCACCGTATGGGCAGCTACTAAATTTACTGTCAGCTCGGGGCTGCTGAACCCCATCAGCGCAACAAAAGCAAAGATAACCGCAAAGCGGCTGATAAAATGATACTTTTTTTCCATTTTCATGTTTTTTAGTTCCAATTTGAAATCCGTCCGCACACTACCCATTTTGTGCCTTGTGCACGCGTGCACGGAACTGTTTTTTGTATGATTTCAACCTAAATCACCGCAATAGCTTAATGCCGGCTGACTTTAATGTTATCAGTCATGCAAGTCAGGTTCTTCCCGGTCAATCATATCTGCTAAAAGGTACGTGCAATACCCGCCCGCATTTTGCCCTCAGCGTGCAACATTTTGCCTAAATCGTGCATTTTTCATTTTTTTGGGCTCATAAACATCCCCTCAGAGCCTGCAGGCAGCCATAACTGACAAAAAGCTTTTCGCCATCTTTCAAACAGTCCGATATTTTCCTCACAGCCCTATGCAGGGGGAGGTTCTTCCCGTCCGATTCTCTCTATGCTGTCTTATTTACCGGTAATGCAATCGGACGGTTTACACCCATAATATTCCTTAAAAGCTCTGCTGAAATAGGATAGGCTGTTATAGCCGACGGCATAAGCTACCTGTGTAATGGAAGGCTCTCCTGTTTCGAGTAGTTTTTTGGCCTCTTCAAGGCGCACCCGCTTCATGATGTCCTGCGCATTTTCAGTTGTAAGCTGCATGAGTTTACGATGCAGGGTTGAGCGGCTCATGCTGAGCTGAACGGCAAGCTGCTCCACACTAAAGGCCGGGTCTGTGATATGCTCTCTGATAATTTGCTCCGTTTGGTGCAGAAACGCGGATGTTTCAGCTGAGGCTGTTTTCGGGGATTTAGTTGTAACTGCCTGTAAGCCGGGTTGCAGGCGGTCTTTTACCTTTTTTCCTGCTTGTTTTTTCAACTGCTGCTGCAACCAGTTCCGGAGTTCCCGTTGCAGGGCAAGCTGTCCTTCCACCCTTGCTTTTAGCACAGAAGGGGAAAAAGGTTTGGTGATATAATCGCTCGCTCCCGCTTCCAGTCCTTCGAGTTCGCTGCTTTCACTGCCTTTAGCGGTGATCACAATCACGGGAATATGCCGGGTTTAGGGATATTTCCGCAACTGCCTGGTAAAGGCAAAACCATCGAGTTCGGGCATCATCACATCCGTTAGAATGATATCGGGCAGTAGGGTTCGGCTCTGCCCGAGGGCTTCGCGGCCGTTTACACACTCAGCAATCTGATAATTTATGCCCAGAATACTTCGGATAAAACTCCTGATCCCCGGGTTATCATCCACCACCATTACCACAGGAACATTCACATCAGCATCCGGCATACGGTGTAAAGATTCCTCCTCTGCACTAAGACTGTCAAGTGCTGCTTCGGGCAAAGCCTCGTTTAGATAATCCTGCTGATCTTTATTTCCATCCTTAACAAGCTGCACGTACTCTCCTTTGATATCGGAAATCGTGCCGGGAATCAGCGCCTGCACCCTTGTTCCCGCACCTGCCTGAGAGCTGAGCTGAAGGTCAATGCTATGCATTTCCGCGATAAACTGCACCAGGCTCAGGCCTACGCCGGTTCCCGGGCCGAAACCCATAGCTCCCGAACTACGGTAGAAACGGTTGAAGACAAAGGGGAGATCATCTTGCGCGATACCGATTCCAGTATCCTCGATAATGAGTTCTATAACGCCCTCTGTTTCGGGGGATGGCGTGAGCTTCACGTTTACGCAGCCCTTTTTTGTGTATTTTACAGCATTCGACAGCAGGTTGGACAGCAGCAGCTCCATCTGCCGAACATCAAAATACCCGGTCTTTTTTTCAAGTGCCGGATCAATATGAAGGCTTAACTTAAGTTTTTTCTGCGCTGCAAGCGGTTCATACCAGCCCACGGCTTTACTCAGAATTCTTGCAAACGCCACTTCCTCTACCTGTGCGCTAAAGGTGCCGCTCTCCATTTTCGACAGGTTCAGCACCTCTTCGACCATGAATAAAAGGCGGTCTGCATTAGCGATAATCATGTTTGCAGAGGAACGACGCTCGGCATCCGTCAGATTAATTCCATGCATTCTGAGCAGGTCAGCAGGCCCTTTAATGAGGGTAAGCGGCGTACGAAATTCGTGGCTAATGCCGGAGAACAATCGTGATTTAAGCTTGTTCAGATTTTCGAGCTGTTTGTTTTTTTGATCGATTTCATCCGTGCGCACGCTAACCAGCTTTTCAAGTACCTTTTGCTGCCTCATCAGTTTTCGGGTTCTCCACAGAAAAAGAAGCCAACCAAAGCCAGCAAAGGTTAACAGATAGAAAAAATAAGCCAGGTTGGATCTGAACCAGGGGGGCACAATGACGAAAGCAACGGTAGCAACCGGAGAAAGCTGACCTGACAAATTACGCCCTCGGACCTCAAAGGTATAGCTTCCCTCCCGCAGGTTGCGGTAATCGGCAAAAGTTTCCTTTGACCATGCCGACCATTCATCACCGGCCCCCAAAAGGCGGAACTGATACTGATTGCCCTCAGCTGCCAGATAAGAAATCAGGCTCCATGAAAACCGGAGGTCATTGGTTTCCCAGCCAATACGCGGGTTTTCCAGAATGATGTTTTCTATCCATCCATGATGCAGCACCGAATCGGGCAGGGATGTGATTTGGGTAATTTGCAGCCGAAGTTCCTGTTCAGTTGCAACGTCAATATCAAAAAAAGCCGGATCAAGATAGCTGATACCGCTCTGCATCACTTTGTACACCCTGCCCGAAGCCCCGAAGGTATGTTCGAGATAATCTTGTCTGTTGCCCGAATATAGGGGCAGCTTTCGTACGGAAAACGGTTCCCCTGCACTGCTCCTTGCAAGCAGCAGGAAACGGGCGGGCGGAATGAATGCAATTATACTGCTGCTGCCATTCTGAAATGGATAAAGGGCAGATATACGGGCATCCCCGTTCAGCCCGGGCAGTGCAAAATCGGGATGAAATTCCAGGCCGTCCTGCTCCTTATTCAGCCTCTTCACCCCGTTAGCTGTGGTAAACAGCACCTCCCCTTCATACATCAGTACCTGATCCGTGCCATCTTCTGCAAGCCCGATACTATTGCCCCAAAGCGTTTTTTGATTGATGGAGGCGACGCCGTTTTGGTCTGCTTCACCCGTGAACCTGAAAATGCCGCTGTTGGTCGTACCAATCCAAAACTCAGAATCTGATACCTTCGCGAAACTTTTTGGATTTAACGAAAAGGAATGCAGGGGCGTAATCTGTGGAGCTTGCAAGTCTTCCTGTAACACAAGCCGGTTAATCTGATTGGGGGAATCATAGAAATAAATGGTATTCGGATGCTGCGGATCCCTGAAAACAGACCGGATAAAAGCATCTTCGGTTAATCGCTCTATGGTGATGCTGTTACTAAGCAAAGCCAGCCCACGGGTTGTCCCGATGAACAAGCCAGCAGGTGTAGTCTCAAGATCAAAGACGACCATATTCGGGATTACCTGAGAGAAGCTTTCGTGATCTCCCAACCATAAACCGTAATCCGTGCCCACCATTATATTCCCCTGCCATTCGGCAACAGACCAAATTTGACTGTTCGGGACACCCTGCTTTTCAATAAACTGCTTTTGGGGAGAACTGTACATAATAGCAGCAAGCCCATCCGGACTTGAAACCCAAATTGTACCATCCGAAGCTTCATAAGCCTGCCCGGCAATATCGAATGGCAGGATATTGGATTGATTAAAGTTATGCAGGAGGGTACCGCTGATATCGAAAATCTGAACCCCACTCAGGGAAGTCATGATTACCGAACCGTCAGAAAGGGTTCCTGCACTCAGAATATGGAAGCGCTCTTTATCGGAATAGTACGAGAAAATGCCCGCATTGCGCCACCTGCGCCCGTCTTCTAACACCCATAACTCATGATTCAAGGTGTAGATACCGGGCACCCCTCCCATATTTAAAATTCTGTTCTCGGCAGCGGGAAAAGGGGTTGAAACCGGAATAAGGTTCCCGCTTTCATCCATCAGATGAAGGCCCGATGCGGTATCGGTAACCCAGGTACTTCCTTCAATTTGCAAAGTATCAAAAAAACGACCCTCAGGCTGAATATTTAAAATTCCAGGTTCAGCCTGTCGGTATAAATAGGCCTGATCCTGTCCTAAAAAAAGCATATCGCCGCTCTGTCCGGAAGGCGTTGTGCGATGGAGAAATGGAACTGCATGGGATGAATCAGCTATAAGCCCTTTAAGTGACTGAAACCTGTATTCGCCGCTCAGCTCACGCTTGAGGTAGCCAAAATCAGTGCTCGAGGTAGAGTAGATGATGCCGGTCGGTGCTTTGGCAAATGAAGACGCGACTCCGCGACGGGGGTACAAAATCGGACGGGCATGTGTTCCGTTTATTTGTTGGGCACCTAAATTGTCGTTACCGAAAAGAATAGTGCCATCGGTATCTTCAATAATGGCGTAAGTCAGATCCGAGCCATTAAAATCAGTGCCATTCTGAAACAAACGAACCACAGGGTATCCCACTAACAGCTCGTTGAGCTGCGACCATGCCGGAGTTTGCACACTCAAAACAAAAAAAAATATAAATAACACCCTCATAATTTTTTATATTTTTTCTTCAAAAACTAATTGCCATGTGTTTTCACAAGGTGCATACTTCAATAAAAACTATCTCCTTTTAGTGAAATGATACTTTTCATTTATTAAATCAATAATTTTAGTACAAGCTTATTTATCCACACATAATAAACCACCACAGCACACCAATCAATACCCAAAATAACATTCAATAAAATATTTAATTAAACCCATACTTATACGTATATATAATACTTAAATCAGTCAAAAAATTGATACTACAATCCGTATTTATACTTGCTTAAATTTTACATTAACGTATTTGTACGTAATTACACCTGCGTTTAATTGCATTTTTTTCTGTGCATTTATTTCAAAGGGATTAAATCACCCATGATGACAGCGTTCGATATTCCCTTTTTTTGTGGCCCAAAATGCACAAATGACCGGTATCATGCGGTAAAGTTCAGGACCCGCACAGCTTTCTGCTGTACCGGCCTGAAGCTATTGTATATAAGCATTCAACAGGCAGCAGGGGTAATTGGGCAGTGATCTCAGATCCCGAACCTTATGCGATACGCTCCTATCCAAAACAGCACTTAACGAACGCAAGATAAGCTGTTCAGCGGCTTTTGCTTACACCGGAGTCGTTGTTAGAGGGTTATCGGCGTATTGCACCGCTTTTTTATTCTTATATCAAAACGTGCTAAAAAGCCCACACCACCTCTTTTGGTCCTGCTAATTTGCATAGCGTTGCCTGAATTCTCTTCCGGCTTTTCACTCTTTCTTCAGGCGCTTTACCGCATAAGCTCCGCCGGCGGCAAGCAGCAGTGCAAGTCCGCTGCCGATCGGGGTTTGGGTTGGTGCGCCCGGCAGCTGCGGCGGACCCGGGTTGTTCATGGGCTGCGCGGGCGCATTGTCCTGCCAAAGCTGCTGACTGCGGTCCTGCGCAACGGTTGGGGTGAAATCTGCACAGAGCAGAAAAAGGGTGACGGTAAGTGCGGATATAAGGAGTTTCATGGCTGAAAGAAAGAGTGTTCGGTAAATTAGCTGTTACAACCGAAGCCGGAATATTGCCGGCTTCGGTTAAATGGGTTTTAGGTCAGGCGCAGTAGTTGCTGCGTACGTTTAATTGACGGCTTATTTGATGAGCGTCATTTTTTGGGTGAGTACCTTCGTTCCCGCCTGAAGCCGGTACAGGTACACCCCACTTGACAGGGCTGAACCGTTGAATCGAACGGTATGGATGCCCGGGTTTTGTTGCCCGTTCACCAGCGTAGCAACGCGCTGACCCTGAATGTTGAACACATCAAGCCTCACCTCCGCGCTTTCGGGCAGTTCGTAGCGAATCTGCGTGGTGGGGTTAAACGGGTTGGGGTAGTTTTGATGGAGCGCGAACACGGTTGGCAGCTGACCATCGGTTGGAATGTCAGTTGTGATTCCCGGGTCGATGGTGAGCACAAAGCGCTCGCCGGCAAACATCGGGCTCATTACAGGGGTGCCATCCGCCTGAAGATCACGGAATTGCTTAACTTCTGCCCCTTTCTGCATCAGTCCGGCTGCTGACATCTGGAAACTGTACGACTGCTCTTCGCGCAGATCGATAACCGCCCCGGTATGCGTTTCGGCAAGGGTGATGCTCATGCCCGAGGGAATGTTCGAAAAGGTCGGCCAGCTGAAGGTCGCTTCGCCTTCATAGAACTGATAATCGGCGAATGCGCCCGCCGCAATCGGGAAGGACACAGCCTCATCCATATCAGTCGGAAGGGAGTTCAGCATGGTGGGGTTATTGCCTTTAACCGAGTAGGTGTAGGCAAAGGATGTCGCCATTGGTGACAGGAAGTAGGCATCGTTGTGGCCGAACTCCTGTGAATATTCTTCGCCAAACCGAAAGCCGGTGAAGGATTCGCTTGCGCCTGTTTCCAGCTTCAGCGTAAACACTGAGGCCGGGGATTGATTGAACAAATCGCCGTTTCCGGATTCGATTGAACGGGCGGTTGGTGGAACGATAAGCTCAGGATTCGAAGCGTTGGCCTTCACAAAAAACGCCTGGAAAGGAGCGATGAAGTCAGCTGCAACTACGCCATCAATGGTACCGCCAGCGGTTGCGATTTCATAGTTGCCGGTGGCAGGATTCCACAGATAGGCGAAATTATCGACAGCTGTTTTAGTCCAGTTTGGATTCGCCCAGTCGATCGACGCGCCGAAAGGGTTGCCGAGCAGGTTCCAGCCGTCGCCATTTCCTTCCGTGTAGGTAAGGCTGAACAAGAAAGGGTCGGCAGCAGGGTTTTGCTTACCCTGCGTAACCGCGGTATGCGGAAATGGCAGCGCCGTTGCGGGATCGTCCCGGTCTTTTCTCTCATACACGTACAGAAAGTATCCCCCTGCCGGCCTCGATGGTGTTGGAAGCCGGCGCGACAAAACGATCAGCATTAGTGCCCCCGCCGGCCTCGTTATATATTAAGACGTTGGCCGCAGACCCGGAGGCGCCCGCATCGTCAGAACCCGGAAATCCTTGGGTCCACAGCGAGTTAAACAGCCCGCCAGTGCCGGCTATGGTGCTGTTGGCTACCGGGGAGGTAAACGAAATCCAGCGGGAATGGGCCTCTATTTTGCGCTGGTAAACCACATTCGCATCTCCGGTAATACCGCCGGAAAAAAGAACCGGCGTATCGGAGCCAATAATCAGACTCCCGCTGCGGCGCACACGCACCTCGTTTTTGAAATCCGTATTTTGGGTTAGTACCAATGAAGCATTATCAAAAATCATCGGACGATTGGCCGCTGGAACGCTGTTCCCGCGCCAGTTGGAGCCTGTGTTTAGATCGCCATCTGTGCCCCCGGTCCACAGGCAATCACCGCGTGTACCCCAGATGGGCTTGTTGCTAAATGTGCCGAAATTAAGGGGCTCAAAATTAAATTGTGGCACCTCCCAGCAGCGGAGATTCCCTCTGAAGCTATTGGCACTTGCAAACATTGAAAGCATTCTGGTAACGCTGCTTACATCCCAACTGCCAATATCCTGGTTGAAAGCATTGGCATTTATAAACATTCCAAACATATCCGTCACGCTGCTTACGTCCCAGTTGCCGATATCCTGATTGAAGGCACGGGCATCTTCAAACATACCAACCATATCAGTAACGCTACTCACATCCCAGCTGCCGATATTCTGGTTGAAGGTACGGTCATCCCAAAACAATAACCTCATATTTGTAATCCCGCTTGTACAAGTGGTGGCGGCATTGGTAGTGTTAATTTGAGCAGCGGTTCTTTTAGTGAAGGTAACATTGGTGCCGTTAATGGTTAATGTGCCTTGGGCGCCAACACCCGCATCGGGGCACATGACCGTAACGCCGTTCTCTGCAAGGAAAAAATCTGTATTAATCTGAGGGCAGGTTCCCCATACAGGAAGCTTATCTTCAGTTAACCCGCTGCCAGACGAAAATAAGGAAGGTGCCTCAGTAAAGTTTTCCACACACCATAAGTTCAATTCCTGGCTGAAATTGGCGGCGTCTTGAAACATACGAGTCATTTCAGAAACGCTGCTCACATCCCATTTTCCAATATCTTGGTTGAAATTGCCTGCAAGTCTAAACATTCCTTGCATATTCGTCACACTACTTACATCCCAGCTGCTAATATCCTGGTTGAAATCGGTGTTAAAAAACATTGCCTGCATAACCGTAACGCTGCTCACATCCCAGCTGCCGATATCCTGGTTGAAGGTACGGGCATCTCGAAACATACTGTTCATACTCGTCACACTACTTACGTCCCAGCTGCCGATATCCTCGTTGAAGGCATGGGCATCTTCAAACATACGAGACATACTCGTCACGCTGCTTACGTCCCAGTTGCCTATATCCTGATTGAAGGCATGGGCATTTCGAAACATATCAGACATATTCGTCACGCTGCTTACGTCCCAGCTTCCAATATCCTGGTTGAAGGCACGGGCATCTTGAAACATACGAGACATATTCGTCACGCTGCTCACATCCCAGCTGCCGATATCCTCGTTGAAGGCATTGGCAAATTGAAACAATGCTATCATAATGGTTATCCCGCTGGTGCATGTGGTGGCGGCATTGGTAGTGTTAATTTGAAGTGCGGTTCTTTTGGTGAAGGTGACATTGGTGCCGTTAATACTTAATGTGCCCTGTTCGCCAACCTCGGCATCGGGGCACATGACCGTAACGCCGTTCTCGGCAAGGAAAAATAATGATGGTGTTTCGGAATGCACTTCAGCAGACGGCACTGCATTGATTTCCACGGATGTACCTAACAGGCCTGAAGATTCGTTTGGAGTAAAACTTCCATTTGCTTGCGCATCGTAAAAACCCGAAAGCAGGCTTATACAAATAAGGATAGCTAATGCCAGGGTATATTTTGCCAGCCAATAGTTGTTAAGCTGTATTGATTTTGTGGTTTTACTATGTTTAGCTCCGGATTTGCAGCGAGTATTGACGGAGCAATTTGTTACAACATTGGTCGCCAATATGGGCTGGTGAACGCATCTTCCTGAATTATAAATTAGAGTGAGGTCCAGCCGTCCTTTCATCGGTGCGTTTGTTTGTCTTTTCATTGGTGCGTAATTTTTAAAGTACCCATAAGTGCGGCCATAGGTTTTGTGCAAACAGGCCGCGCTCAACGGTGTCGTTGTCGAACACTTTAAAAGTAGTCATAAAGCGGTACCGGTCGCTTGTGATAATGCGACACAAGCTTGTTTATAAGCGACAAAAACCACGTTTTTTTACTGTTTTAGGGGATATTAACGCCAACAAACCAAACGCAGGAAAGCCGGGTAAGCGGAATTTTAAGGGAGGGTAACTACTGTTCAGCCGATGGCTTCGGACGGGGATTTTCCGAATTCTTTTTTAAAAGCGCTGCTAAACCGGGAGAGGCTTCCATAGCCTACGGCATAGGCCACTTCAGAAACGGAACCTGCATTATCTTTCAGCAGTTTATGTGCGGTTTGAAGCCTTTTTTGCACAACATATTGTTTGGGGGTAAGGCCGGTCAGGTCTTTGATCTTACGCTGCAGCTGCCGCTGACTGACGTGCAGTTGTTCTGATAGCTGTGCAATATTAAGCTCCTCATCGTTTAGCTGCCTGATTATCATTTTTTCAAACTTGTCAAAAAGCTCATCCTTTTCGGACAGCCCTGCCGATTCGAGATAGCTTTGATCATTTGCAAACTTGGCCCACAGTCTTTTTTTGGCATCTATCTGATTCTTCACGGTTTCAATAAAAAGGGCGGCATTAAACGGTTTAGGCAGGTAGGCATCAGCCCCCTTTTGCAGACCTGCGAGCTGATGCTCTTCATCCGTACGTGCTGTAAGCATTACAAACGGAATAAAATTAACGGTCGGGTCGTTGCGAAGCTTCCGGCAAAATTCAAATCCATCCATAACGGGCATCATGATATCACTAATGATCAGATCAGGCATAAGTGCCCTTGCAGCTTCAAGACCTTCCCTACCGTTGTTCACAAGATGAACCCTGTAGCTTTCAATCAGCAGCTCGTGAAGATATTCCTGAAGTCCGGTTTCATCCTCTGCAATTAAAATCAGCGGGAGTTCATCCCGGTTTGATTTACCGGACTTAAGAGAAAATTTGGGCCTTGTTTGTTGTTCTTCAAACATAACTGACTTTACAGCAGGATGGATGATTGGGGGCTCCTTTGTCTCAGGCCTTGATTCGGGATTGTGCTGATTAGCTTCTGTTTGAAGGGCTGGCAGAAATACCTGAAACGCAGAACCTTCCCCCAGTTTACTGCTAACACTTATCTGCCCCTGATGAAGGGCTACACACTCTTTAACGACGGCAAGGCCAAGACCAACGCCGCCTTTTTGCGCATTCGAAGCCTGAAAAAAACGATCAAACAGAAAGGGCAGATTATCCTGCGGTATTCCGCTACCTGTATCTTTTACGCATAACCCGACCCTGCTCTCTGGGGCTTTACCGGCTGCTTGCGTGATAACCGTAACCCTGCCCCCTTTTTCTGTATGTTTAATTGCATTGGCCATGAGGTTTATCAGCACCTGTTCCATTTTGGATTTATCTGCATGTACCCAAGCTGCATCCTCATTACCGCCCAATTCGACTATAAGTGCGACCCCCTTTTGATCCGCCCAGGACAGAAACATACTTTTCAGATGCAGGGCAAGCTGATACATATTCAGCGGCACTTTTTGCAGCTGCTCTGTACCGCTTTCAATACGGGATAGCTGCAGCAACTGCTCAATCTGAAGAGACAGCCTTCCAATATTCCCTTCAAGCTGAAAAAACATGGCTTGTAAGGACTTTGTAAGCGGGCCATACTTCCCGCTTAATGCCAAATCGGTATGACCCTTTATGAGGGTTAACGGGGTACGCAATTCATGAGAGATATTTGCAAAAAAGCGTGATTTTTGTTTATTCAGCTCTTCCAGCCGTAGCGCCTGCTGCTCCGTAAGGGCCTTGCTTTCAGTCAGGGCTTTTAAGGCCTGCTCAACGCGGTTTTTTTTCACGGGTGATGGCAGCGGTTTGCTCCTTCACCGTTTGCTGCAGGTTGTACTCCCGCCGGATACCGGCTTTAATCTGATAGCGGGTAAAGGCCAGGCCGCCCCCGGCTGAAATAACAATAAGCAAACCATAAAACCACAAGGTTTGCCAAAATGGCGGCGTAATTTTAAAAGACAGCCCGACATCTTGGTCGTTTTGGATGCCGGCATTGTTTGTAGCCCTCACCCGGAAGGTGAAATTGCCGGGAGGCAGAGAAGTAAATACGGCTTCACGCTGCCTGCCGGCAGCCTGCCATTCGGTATGAAAGCCCTTAACCATATACTGGAAACGAACATATTCCGGATTCATGAAACTAAGGGCCGTGAACCGGAAAACAAGTTGCTGCACATTGTGAGGGATGTCGTCAACTTCGTCCGGCAGGAAGCTTACGCCATCGATTATAATCTCTTCTATCAGGGTATTGGGAGGTTTTCGGTTCAGGTTCATCTGCTCCGTATGGATTTCGGCCAGGCCCTGAACGGTTGGGATATACAAAATGCCTGATTCCGATAAATGAAGAGATGGAGAAAATCCGCCCGTTGTTTCCCGGTTGGGCATGCCTTCAGCAACGCCAAATGGTGTAATGGGCAGGTCTGTGCTTTCCCCTGAAAAAAAGCGTTCGGCATGCAGGCTGTCAATCATGAAAAGCCCTCGGTTTCCTCCCAGCCAGATATTTCCCCTGTGGTCAGTAGTAAGCTGCGAGATGCTTTCATCTAACAGCCCGGATTCAGCTGTCACAGCAAGGGGAACCTGACCCGGGCTGTACACGACCATTCCTCCGCCATTACTGCCAAATAAAAAACGACCGTTGGCGTCTCTTGCGATAGTTCTGAAGGCATTGGTACTCAGAATATCGAGTTCCGGCTTACTTAAAAAACGTCCATCCTGTACAAAGCCAACACCTCGGTCTGTTGCAATCCAAAGCTTGTTATGTTCATCTTCGAAAAGATCTCTCACAACAGCAATCTTATTTCCGGACATATCCCTGATTATTTCTGCGGTTTCACCATCCCAGCGAACCAAGCCCTGACTGTAAGTACCAAACCAAATGACGCCGGCACTGTCCTCAAAAATCGCAAGTACAATACTGTCATCGCTGTGCTCCCAGTCTTCAAATTTCTGAAACATACGGGCATCCGGAGGACGAAAGTAAACGCCGTCAGACCAGGTTCCGGCCCAGATCGTCCCGTCTGACTGCTCATAAACTGACCAAATGCAGGAATTAGCGAATCCGTATTCGTAACGGAACTGTTTAAGCTCATTTTCAAAATACCTATACAAGCCGTCACAATTGGTGCCAAACCAAACGGCGCCGTCCCGCGAACCTGTAATGCTTGTTATCGCAGTCTGATTAAGTGATGCTAAGCCGGAATCAATATTGATCGGGGTTGGCACAAACCGCAGCACGCCCCCTGCTCTCGTTGCGAGCCAAAAGGTGCCTTCATAGTCAATAACCATATTCCTGATAAACTGATCAGAAAAAGATCGGATTCTCACACGTTGATCAACCCTTTCCCCGACCGGGAAAATGAGCTCAAAAAGGCCATGTGAGCCATACATAAACATGCGACCATCCTGCAGGCTTATACCCAGCAAATTATTAAATCCCAGCGCGGCACCGGAAATTTTGTGCTGTATTTGTGTACGCGCAGATTGAACCTTAAAAAGGTCTTTATTGGTAAGCAGCCAGTAAAAATCTTCATCAGCTGCAATGGAAACAAAAAAAGAGGAAGATTCCACAGCCATCTCTGCAGTGCTGTTGCCGGGTGCAATCAGCGTACCGCCGGATAATGACATGCTTAAAGATACCTCGCTGCCATCGTGTTTTGCGCGGTAAATATTTTCCTGCTGAACGATGTAAGTATGGGTATCGCTGTGCGTGATATGCTTTATCGTTTGGCGCGGTATTGCGTCAATTCGGGTAAATAGCCCATCTGAAAACCGGAAAAGCCCTGAATGCGCTCCAATCCAAATTGCACCGTCAGGGCCTTCACTAAGGGCTGTCACTTCTGCTCTCACATCGGCTCCGTCAATGCGGATCGTATAGACAGAAGACGTATTGCCGGCAATCATCAGAAGCGTATTATCCTGCACACCGGCCCAGATATTGCCTTTGCGATCCTGTATCACTACATGAAAGCGGTTAGAATTCAACCCTTCCACATTAGACACGTTATACTCTTTATAACTCAAACCGTCATAGCGTACCAGACCGTTGAAAGTAGCTATCCAAATGTAACCCTGTTGATCCTGAATGATGTCATTGATACCGTTCGCAGGCAACCCGTGCTCAGTCGTAAGGCTGGCACTTTGGTAAAACTGATTCCTTTCAAAAATCAGCTGCTGACTCTGAGCAGCATACAGCACTCCGCCGCCCAATAACTGCATCCCTATAAAAAGAATGCAAAATAGTACTTGTACAAACGCTTGCAAAAGATGACCCATACCTATAATGACACAAAACCAGAATACCTGTCAACATGGTGATTTAGTGCAACAGTTCCTCTAATCTTCCATGCTTTATTTAGTCACAGTAGCTTATTACGGACAACAATCTTGCCCCGTTCAGGAATAAAAATGCAGCTTACAGGCCAGATAATCAAGATACAGCTATTTCCTCACATCGATAGGCCTTCTGATTTAGCTGTGACTTCACCGAAAACCTAACGTTTTTTTATAAATGAAACCCAATCTCTAAGCCCATTCAAACACGCGGTATACGACCTGTAAGAGACATCCAATAGCACATTTTCATAAAACCCTTAATACTGCACAACATTGCCCATCTTCCAACTATGGCGGCATGTGAGGGATCTCCTTCGCGGGAATTCGCGCCGGTGCAAATGACCATTGGGTTTTGTTCGGGGCGTTGATTCATATCGGGGCAAGAAAACGGCAGGAGATCTCTAACATTAAACTTCGATATGGTGCCAGAGCAGATAGGATTGTTCGGGCTTTGATTTCGGTGTGCCATGCCCCGCTGTTCAAGATGAACTGTTTTTTGTTTTTGTTTTTGAACCATCGTAGAGACGCAAGATTTTGCGTCTCTACCGGAGCGACACCTGTAGCCACCCCAAAAATTACCAAAGCACCACAACGAAACCGGGTGCCACTTACCTGAACACCGGGTAAAATTCCTTTAGGGGCATTTGCGGTTCTTTGGTGCTCTGCGGATTACGTTCCAGGCTTACCTGCCAGCTGATTTTGTCTGCGCGGTAGTAGCGGCGCTGAAAATATACGGCTTTATCATTCAGCGTATAGGATACGCGGTCAAACAACAACAGGGGCGCCCCTTTGATTACCTGCAGGTGCGTAGCCATTTCTTCGTCTGCGACACAGGCCTGAATGTCATAGGTTCCCCGGATGATGGGAATTTCGTAGTCTTCCTCCAGAATCCGGAAAATGGTTTTGTCAGCTAGCTCCTGATCAGCAATCAGCTGACCATATAGTATAGGAAACCAGGTTTTGTCATAGGCAACAGGCTCATTGTCACCCATGCGCAAGCGGTCGAGCTGCAGAACCATCTGCCCTACCTTGAGACCAAGTTTTTCAGCTATTAAATCACATACTTTGCTGTGATCCATCCGAATGACTTCCGAGCGTGCCTGTTTGCCCGCGTCACGCATGTCTTCCATAAAATCGGTAAGGCGAATCAGGTTCTTACTCAGCTTACCCTGCTTCACAAATGAGCCGAGCCCCTGACAGCGGTAGATCATTTCGTCTGACTCCAGCGTCTGAAGCGCCCGACGCACCGTCACACGGCTCACCTGAAATCGGTCAGACAGCTCCTGTTCAGAAGGAAGCTTTTCATCCTTGTCAAAAACGCCGGCATCTATCTGCGCGCGCAGCCAGCTGCTGATCTGTTCATGCCGGGGCACATTTTTCTTTAGTTCCATCTATTCAGTTGTATTAATACATGTGTTTATTTTCTGATCCAAAGGTACTCATCCTGCCTTAATAATACAAGTTAGATGGAAATTTTATTTTTGTTTTATTTAGCCAAATACTTGAATTTATTTTATTTGCGTTCGATTAATTAAGCCCGAAAACCATTCAGGCGAACAAACCGAACAAACTTGTATTGACAAGTATTACTATGTGTCGTATATTTGCAACAGTTCAACACAACAAACACGCTTCACTTCACAACAATACATTTCTTTTATGTTTGAATTTTTAACCCAACCCTGGCCCTGGTATGTTGCCGGTCCCGTAATCGGACTCACAGTGCCCTTACTGCTTATCATGGGCGGCAAATCTTTTGGGATATCCGAAAACCTGCGTCACGTTTGCGCATCATGCAATGTCGGAAACGTCTCCTTCTTTAATTACGACTGGAAAAAGAATGGCGCCTGGAATCTGACTTTTCTTTTAGGCGTCATTGTTGGCGGACTCCTTGGCGGTGTCCTTTTTGCCAATCCTGAGCCCATTCAGCTGGCAGAGTCTACAGTGAATGACCTGCGTGAACTGGGAATCACGGATTTTAGCGGCTTTGTGCCGGCTGAAATTTTTAGCTGGGAAGTGCTTGGAACCGGTACAGGCTTTGTTATTCTGGTTATTGGCGGATTCCTCGTAGGTTTTGGCGCACGCTACGCCGGTGGATGTACTTCCGGTCATGCCATCTCCGGTCTCTCTGACCTGCAGCTTGCCTCACTGATAGCCGTTATCGGCTTCTTTATCGGTGGCCTGCTCATGACACACTTCATCTACCCACTCATTCTTTAGTATTCGATTATCCCTATTATGATTTCAGCAAAAGATTTTTTAAAGTACCTTACGGCAGGAACCCTTTTCGGATTCGTGCTCATGAAATCTGAAGTCGTGTCCTGGTTTCGGATTCAGGAAATGTTCCGCTTCGACGCCTTTCACATGTATGGTATTATTGGTGTCGCCATTCTGGTTGGCCTGATCTCCATACAGCTCATTAAGCGATTCAACATTAAGGATATGGGCGGGAACGACATCACCATTAATCCCAAGGATTCTTCTCAGGTAACCCGCTACATCGTTGGCGGTACCATGTTCGGATTGGGCTGGGCACTGCTTGGCGCATGTCCGGGGCCGATGTTCGCCCTTCTCGGCAGTGGTATCACCATTATCATTGTCCCGATTCTCGCAGCACTCGCTGGTACTTACACCTACGGCGCCCTTCGCGAAAAACTCCCGCACTAATTTTCAAATTTCCGGCTTAGTGCCGGACCCCTTCTTCAAATAACAAATACCCATCTAAACAAGGAAAAACACCATGTTTTACAAGCAATTCTTCGATGACAAACTCGCTCAGTATTCTTATCTCATCGGCTGTCAGGCAACTGGGGAAGCCATTGTGATCGACCCCATGCGCGATGTAGATCAGTACATCAATACTGCAACCCGCGAGAACCTGACCATCACCAAAGCTGTGGATACACACATTCACGCCGACTACATCTCCGGTCTTCGCGAATTCGCTGAGCGCGGCGCTAAAGTTTATGGTTCGGATGAAGGCGACGCCGACTGGAAATACGAGTGGCTCATCGGCAGCGATTACGATTATGAGCTCCTTAAAAACAATGATGAAATCAAAATCGGTAACATCACGATCAAAGCATGGCACACCCCGGGGCACACCCCTGAGCACCTGAGCTATTTCATCACCGATGGCGCTGCAGCGGATGTCCCCATGGGCGTTGCAACCGGTGACTTCGTTTTCGTAGGTGATGTTGGTCGTCCTGACCTCCTGGAGTCAGCTGCCGGTATGGAACACGTGATGGAGCCATCAGCCCGTACGCTGTACAAAACCGTTGAAGAATTCAAAAGCCTTCCGGAGTACATCCAAATCTGGCCGGGTCACGGTGCAGGTAGTGCTTGCGGAAAAGCCCTCGGCGCGATCCCCGAAACTACTGTAGGTTACGAGCTCCGCTTCAACAACTCGCTGAAGTCTGCTTCCTCAGAAGATAACTTCGTGAAATTCATCCTCGATGGTCAGCCTGAGCCGCCGATGTACTTCGCCCGCATGAAGCGCGATAACAAAATCGGTCCCAAGCTTCTGAAAGGTCTGCCAAATCCCAAGCGCCTCACCGTTGCTGAAATCAAGCAACTGGCTGAAAAAGGCAAAGATGTCGCCATCATCGACACCCGTGAGCGCGATCAGTACGCAGCCGGTCACCTGCCGGGCTCTCTCCTCTCCCCGCTGAACAAGCAATTCAACACCGTTGCCGGTTCTTATGTGGATGAAGATGAGAAAATGTACCTCGTCATCGACGAGCACCTGGTAAAAGAAGCTGTAGTTGATCTCATCCGCATTGGCCTTGATCACATCGAAGGTTACATCACCCCTGCCGACCTCCGCGTGTACAAAAACCTCGGCGGCAAGCTGGATACGCTCAAAACCGTTTCCTTCGAAGAGATGGAAAACCTGGCTAAGCAAGATGGCTACCAAATCCTCGATGTTCGCAAGGGCAGCGAGTTCAGTGAAAAGGCATTTGAAGGTGCCGAGAACTTCGCTCACACCCGCCTGTTCAACCGCAAGGACGAGATTGCCAAAGGCAAAACTTACCTTGTACACTGTATGACAGGCGGACGCTCCGCTGTTGCGAGTGCTTACCTGAAGCGTGAAGGGCACGATGTAGTGCTTATTGAAGACGACTTCACCGCTTACATGAACAGCAAAGTAACCGCCTAAGCGAATACGCTGTTTGTTTCGGATGACGATGATGAAAGTCGTCCTCATCCCGGTCAACAGAAAAACTGAAGGGCCGGTGTGGCTTACATGCCGTACCGGCCCTTTTTCTTTTGAATCCGTTCCGCAAAAAAACTAAATCCTGATCAGCCAGCCCAAACCGGTACTGTTTCCTTTTTTTTCATCGGTATGATACCCGCCCAATCCATCCTGCAACGCTTTCTGCCTGTCACAGACTGGCTGCCGAAATACGACCGCAGTCAGCTCAAAGGTGATCTCAGCGCCGGCCTGACCGTTGGCGTTATGCTGATTCCACAGGGTATGGCCTATGCGCTCATCGCAGGCCTTCCGCCGCAGTACGGATTGTATGCAAGCGTAGTACCCCTGCTCATTTATGCCATGCTGGGCAGTTCGCGTCACCTGGGCGTGGGTCCGGTTGCGCTCGTTGCGCTGCTGGTCGCCGCAGCCGTGAGTCCGGTTGCCCAAAGTCCGGAAGAATTCCTGGCCCTTAGTATCATTCTGGCGCTGATGGTTGGTCTGCTGCAGCTTGTTTTCGGACTGCTTCGCCTGGGTTTTGTAGTCAACCTGCTTTCCCATCCCGTACTGTCGGGCTTCATATCTGCGGCAGCCATCATCATCGGGCTGAGTCAGGTACATCACCTGCTGGGTATATCCTCAGTGAGTGGAAGTCTGCACGATATTTTGTGGGGGCTGGGCACGCAGCTTGGTGGTATCAAACCCATCACACTCGCAGTAGGGATTGCGGGCATAGCCCTTATGATTCTGGGCAAGAAATATGTGAAAGCCCTGCCGGCGCCGGTCATGGTGCTGCTCGCGGGCATATTCGTTGTATGGATTACCGGCCTGCACCAAACCGGGCTCTCCGTAGTCGGAACCATTCCTGCCGGACTTCCACCTTTCGCCGTCCCTGCCCTTTCAGCCGAAGCTGTGAGCACGCTCTTTCCCATGGCACTCGCTATTGCACTTGTGGCCTACATGGAAGCCATTGCGGTAGCCAAAGCCATTCAGCAACGGGATAAGTCGTACAAAATAAATCCCGATCAGGAGCTGATAGCCCTTGGCGCGTCAAACGTGGCGGGTTCCTTTTTCCTCTCCTTTCCGGTAACCGGGAGCTTCTCCCGCACAGCGGTAAACTTCGATACCGGGGGCAAAACGCCTCTCGCGTCTGTTATCAGTGCGCTGGTAGTGCTTGTGACCCTGCTGTTTCTCACGCCGGTCTTCTTCTACCTGCCTCATGCCGTGCTGGCCGCGGTGATTATCGTTTCGGTTTACGGACTGATTGAGTTTGGTCAGTTTCGTACCCTCTGGAAGCTGGGGCACTACGACCGCTACCTCTTTCTTGCAGCCTTTTTGGGCACGCTGTTTATCGGCATTAAGGAAGGCATTCTGCTTGGCGTTATGCTCTCCGTAGCCATGCTGCTGTACCGATCGGCCCGCCCCAACCATGTTGTATTGGGCCGCCTGCCTGGCACACAGATTTACCGCGACATCCGGAACTACGAAACCGAGCAAAATCCTACCGCGCTGATTTTCCGTTTCGACGCACCGCTTCACTTTGCCAATGCGGAGTTTTATTCCGACAAGGTCAGCGAACTGATTCAGCATAAACCTGAAACCCGTTTCATCATCCTTGATTTCAACGGCATCAACGATATTGACTCAACCGGACTGGAAGCACTGCACGATCTGCTCAAAGACATCCGACGGGACAATCGCGTCCCCATGATCACCGAAGCGAAGTTTGCCGTGCGCAGCATGATTAAGAAAGCATGGCCGGAAGCGGATGTGCCGCAGTTTTTCATGCGCATTGAAGACGCCGTTGAAGCGGCCGGCTGTATAGATGAGCCCGAAGCGGATTTCGAAAAACGGGGTATTTACACCGACCTGAGATTTTAACACGCACCCAAACTTTTTTCCTTTAACATCCTTCAATTTCCTGTAGCGTTCTTATGGATATCCAAATTATCATTGTGCTTGCGATCATGGCCATGACCATTTTTCTGCTTGTGTCAGAACTGGTCAGAATCGACATCACAGCCATCATTACCATGCTGGCCCTGTACTGGACCGGGGTTCTCACGAGTAGCGAAACGCTCTCGGGCTTTTCAAGTAATGCCGTAATCGCCATGATTGGCGTCATGATTCTCGGGGAAGGTCTTGCCAAAACCGGCATGATGACCCGCTTCTCCAAATGGCTGCTTTCCAGGGTTGGCAACAGCAAAGAGCGGGTGCTGGGTACGCTATCGCTTTCTGTGGGAACAATTTCCGGGGTGATTCAGAACATCGGGGCTGCCGCCCTGTTCCTGCCCAGCGCAATCGATATTGCCCGTCGACTGCGCATTTCGGCCTCTGAGCTTATCATGCCGCTCGGGTTCATGGCCATCATCGGGGGTTCGCTTACGATGGTGGGTTCTGGTCACCTCATCCTTACCAACGACCTCCTCAAAGCCGCTGAACTTGAAGAGTACGGCTTATTCGCGGTTACCGGTGTAGGGGTTGCCCTCATGGTTGCTGCCATCATCTTCTTCACTTTGTTTGGCAAATATTTTTTACCTCAGGGTACCGGCGGCAAGCTGGAAGCAACGGAACAGGAAAAGGTGATGGAAGCCTTCAACCTTCAAAAAGAAATTCTCGCCTTTCGGATTCCACAGGGCAGTTCGCTTGCCGGTAAATCGGTGGAAGCTTCCGGCGTTTGGTCCGATCACAGTGTCAATATTCTGGCGGCACAGGCCGGTAAGAATACGACCTATGCTCCCTGGCGGGAATCCAAACTGGAAGCTGGTATGACCCTCGCCCTGTACGGAGACAGCGATAAAATCGCGGCCTTTGCCCAAAACTGGCAGCTGGAAACCGCAAGCGCCGAAATCAGCTTCCCGGGCCTCGATGATCCGGATGAGTTTGGTTTTGTGGAAGTCATCGTGCCCCCTCGTTCTGAACTCGTTGGTCAGTCCCTGCGCAGCTTTGGCATGCGCAAGCGGTTCGGCGTGGAACCCGTTCTGCTGTTCAGTGACGGTAAGCGCGTTGAAGAAGACTTCTCCGACCGCGAAATCAAGGGCGGAGACACCTTCATCATTTTTGGATCCTGGCGCAACATCAAAGAAATTGAAATCAGTGACCCTTTCGTAGTCGCTACCGTTGTGGAAGCGGAAGTCAAAAACAGCGCCAAAACCCTGCATGCGGCCGGCAGCTTCGCACTTGCCATTGTGCTTGCGATGAGCGGTTTCTCCATTGCCATTTCCTTCTTCACCGGAGCCCTTGTGATGATTTTGCTGAAAGTGATGAGCATTCAGGAAGCCTATCGGGCGGTAGAATGGAAGGTCGTGTTCCTGCTCGTCGGACTGATTCCGCTGGGAATTGCCATGCAGAACAGTGGCACGGCACAGTTCCTGGCTGAAAGCGTGATGGGCCTGATTGGCGACAGTAGTACGCTTGTACTCCTGTTCACCGTCGCTATTCTTGCTACCGGCTTTTCACTGGTGATGTCCAACGTAGGCGCCGTTGTCGTACTGGCGCCACTTGTGGTAGGTATCGGACTCATAGCCGGTGTGGATCCCCGTCCGCTCGTTCTGCTTGCCGCCATAAATGCGGGCAACTCCTTCATCCTTCCCACCCATCAGGTTAACGCCCTGATGATGAGCGCGGGTGGGTACAAAACAAGTGATTACTTCCGCGCCGGTGGCGGTATGACCATCGTGTTCCTGCTCGTCTCGGTACTCTTTTTCTACTATTTCTTCTTCTAAACGCTTATTTTAAGGGTCTGATCGCTGAAATCTGATTCCGTCTGTAAACCTTAGCATGAGACCCTATGCAAACATTTTCAGTAACCGCAACCGCAGTATTCATCTTCATAATAATAGCAGCTATGTTTAATATTTTTTCCAGTTCCAACGGAATTGACATTTCATCCAAAGAATTCAAAGAAAAGCTCGAAAAGGACAGGGGCGTCGTCATTGATGTTCGTACCCGCGGCGAGTTCGAAGACGGACACCTCGCCATTACCGATCAGCAGCTCGACCTGACCAATGGTGAGTTCCAGCAAGCCGTCCCCAATCTTGACCCTGACAAGACCTACTACCTGTACTGCCGCTCCGGCAACCGCAGCGGACAGGCAGCCCGTATGATGAAACAGGCCGGGTTTGAAAACGTGTTCAACGTTGGCGGGTTCGATACCCTCGTAGCCCACGGTTTTGAAGCCAACGACTAAAGTCGGCAGCACAACAGCCCCTTATAAAGCCGTCCGATTTGCCGGGCGGCTTTTTTTATTTCCGGGCCGCAAAATGTCAGCAGCTTTGGTTAGTTTAACCTGCATTATTCACCAAGACATTTTCTTGCTGGCAAAGCGAAGCTAAAAACCCGCTCCGCTGCCTGAATGCTTAACCCGAATTTTCTGAACCGAATCCTGCATGTCATTTGAGTGGTTTGTCGCCCGCCGGTACTTTGAAAGCAGCCGCAAAGGCGCCTCGTTTTTGTCCTTCATCAAAATTATGGCCGTTTCCGGTGTTGCGGTAGGTGCTGCCGGACTGCTGATCGCACTGGCCGTTGTACATGGTTTCAAAAACACCATTCAGGAAAAAATTCTCGGTTTTGGCAACCATATCACCGTAAGCACCTTCAGCGGCAACCCGATTGTACAGGCAGATACCTTGCTGCAGTTTATCAGCGAACAGCCGGGCGTCGACGCAGCACAGCTCGCCATTACGGGGCAGGGCATGGTACAGGCGGGACCTTTTGTGGAAGGCAGCCTGATCAAAGGCGTAGATGAAGCCGGTGACCTTTCCGACCTGCGAAGCTACATTACCGAAGGCACCTTTGACCTTCGAATACAGGAAAGCGGTCGCCCGGGCCTCATTCTCGGACAGCGCCTGGCCCGAAGCATTGAAGCGAAACCGGGCAGCACCATCACCCTTTATACCCTGCGCAGCGGCGGCGGAGGCGAGCTGCCCGATATCATGCAGTTCACCCTCACCGGCATATACAACACCGGCATCGACATTTTTGATGACACCTTTGTGATGATCGGGTTCGATCACGCCGCACGCCTGCTCAGCATTCCGCCCGGCATGGCGCATCAAATCGACGTACGCGTAAGCGAGCTGGGCCTCATACGGCAGGTACACGCACAGCTTCAGGATCAAATGCGCTTCCCGATCTACAGTGAAAACATCTTCCAAACCTACAGCAGCCTTTTCGCATGGATTGATCTTCAGGAGCAAACCATCCCCTTCGTCATCAGCGTCATGATCATCGTAGCTGCCTTCAACCTCATCGGCGCCGTCCTGATGATGGTTCTCGAACGCACCCGCGATATCGGCATCCTGAAAACCATAGGTGCAAGTGATCGCAGCATCAAATTCATTTTCCTCTTGGAAGGCCTGCTCGTGGGGGCGGCAGGCCTCATCATCGGCATCGGCATCTCGCTGATTTTCTACTGGCTGCAGACAAGCTGGGGCATCATCCCCCTCTCTGAAGAAAACTACTTCATGACCACCGCGCCCGTAGATCCCAAACTGCTGGATTTCTTCCTGGTCGGCAGCATCACCATGCTGCTCTGCGCCCTCGCCTCCTGGATTCCCGCCCGAACCGCTGCCAAAACCGACCCCCTGCGCGTCATACAGTTTGGCCGGTAAGCTTTCCGCAAACAAATGCAGCTGCTTCGCAATAAAATGAGTCAGGTCTCCCCCTGCTTAAAGGCGAGTAGCTAAGCCTGAGCTAAACTACACGTCGCAAATGCGGAAAGCCTGTTTCAGGGCTTCGAGTCGTTCGGCGTCGGTTGCAGCGGTTGGGATGAATTCCTGTGCGACATAGCCTTCGAAGCCGGTTTCCGTGATGGCACGCATAATGGCGGGGTAAAACAACTCCTGCGTGTCGCCGATTTCGTTGCGGCCCGGTACGCCCGCCGTATGGTAATGTCCAAACCACGCATGGTGATCCCGAATGGTCCGGATGATATCACCCTCGCTGATCTGCATGTGGTAGATGTCGTACAGAAGCTTAAAGTTGGGTGACCCCAGTCGCTCGCAGAGCGCTAAACCCCAGGGCGTGTTGTCGCACATATAGTCGGGGTGATCTATTTTGCTGTTAAACAGCTCCATCTGTATCACAACGCCCCGCTCTTGTGCATGCGGCAGAATCTGCCGGAGTCCGCTTACGCAGTTTTCGAGCCCGGTCTCATCGTCCATGCCGTTGCGGTTACCGCTGAAACAAATCAGGTTGGTGTAGCCTGCTTCGGCAACGAGATCGATGGCTTCAAGGTAACGGCTGATCAGGGTTTCGTGATAGACCGGATTGTTCCAGCCCTGTTCAAGCGAAATTTCAGCACCGTTGCACATTGAACAGTGAATGCCGTACTCCTTCAGAACGGGCCAGTCCTGCGGACCTACCAAATCGATAGCCGGAATCTGTTGGTGCTGAAGCCAGGCACAGAGTTCAGGCAGTGGCATGCGTCCGAAAGTCCAGCGACAGACCGAGTGCCGGATGTTGCCCTTCCACTGTGGCAAAGCTGCCGCTGATACTGCGCTGTAGAAGCCTGACTGTGCAAGACTTCCTAAAGCGCCCGCAGAAATCAGTTTGAGAAGTTCACGTCGGTTCATGCCCCTCACCTTTACGTTTGAAGATTCTTTGTTGCTGCCCCGTCTCTGCAGTCCTGATCAATAATGAGAAAGCGCCTGCACAGCTGTTTCATTTCCTCCTTCACCTTTTGTTTGAACTCGACGGGATACAGTCGCCCGCGGACCGGCGATATGCCAAGCCGGAGATGTACCACATTGCTTTCAACAATCATCGCATTCACCGGCGCAATCAGGATGGTAATTGCAAGCTGCGGATCAACGCGGTGGAAAAGCCCCGCTTCAATGCCGTCTTCAATAACCTTAAGAACAATGTTCCGGATTTTATTGAACTCATTCACCAGTTTGGTGATGTCATCCGGATTTTGGGATACCGAAACATGCCGGTACACAATGCGCGCATGATTCGGATTTTCGAAAATATATTCCACATAGGCCTCCATCCACCTGATCATACGATCAACCGGATCAGCCGTCTCCCGCTCAATCTGATCAAACACGCTACCCAGATTTTCAGAAAACCGCTCAATGACCGCATGCAGAAGCTGTTCCTTTCCGCCGAAATAATAGGACAGCATGGCGATATTTACCTTCGCCTTTTTAGCGATGGCTCGGGTTGTGGTGCCGTTATAGCCCGATTCGGCAAAAAGCTTCTCAGCTGCATTCAGGATTTTCTCCTGTTTCGACAGCTCCGGCTTTGCTACCCCCATAGCACACTCCCGCTGATCATACCATAACATTCCGGATTTCGGCATTTCGGATTCATGAACGATGAAATTTTGGGTAAATAAAAAGAAAAAGCATACAACAGCCTGCGGAAAACTCCTGATCAGTTCTTTACTAACATAAATCGAAAATACAAGAAAATAGCTTGGATTGCACAGTTGCTTATTACCTGGCTAAGAAGCGGTAGGCTGCCACATACTCAAAATTATTTTCCTGCATTAAGACAGCCGAAAGGCCAATTCGCAAAATTATCTGCATGAATACAATAAGTCCATGTTAACCCTCTCAGTCCCTTGCGGCTAAACATAACCAAACAGCCACAACCGGCTGTACCTATCTGCGTGAAAAAGCGCTTTACAAGTTGTCTATTCCTTAGGTTGACCGTATATTCGAATGCCAAATTAACTGAAATATGTATTAAAATCAGTCACGCGAATGAGCGTATTAGTCGGAAAAAACACAAGATTAGTTGTACAGGGGTTTACCGGTAAAGAAGGTACCTTCCACGCAGAGCAAATGATTGCGTACGGTACCAACGTAATCGGCGGGGTAACGCCCGGTAAGGGTGGTGAAAAACATCTCGAACGTCCCGTATTCAACACGGTTGCCGATGCTGTTTCCCATGAAGGCGCCAACACCTCTGTTATTTTTGTTCCGCCTGCCTTTGCGGGCGACGCTATTATTGAAGCTGCCCTTGCGGGTGTAAAAGTTATTATTTGTATTACTGAAGGTATTCCTGTCAAAGATATGATTGCCGCTAAAGCGGTTGTCGACCGCTGCGGTGCGACCCTTGTTGGCCCGAACTGCCCCGGCGTCATCACGCCCGGTGAAGCCAAAATCGGAATTATGCCCGGCATGATTTTCTCCCCCGGCTCCATTGGCGTCATCTCCCGATCAGGAACGCTGACCTACGAAGCGGTCGATCAGCTCACCAAAGTTGGTCTCGGACAGTCAACCGCAATCGGCATTGGCGGAGACCCTGTTATCGGAACCAAGCACAAAGACGCCGTGAAACTCTTCAACGAAGACCCCGATACTGAAGCCATTATCCTGATTGGTGAAATTGGCGGAACCGACGAAGAAGACGCTGCCGCCTACATAAAGGAGCACGTCAGCAAACCTGTGGTAGCCTTCATCGCAGGCCGTACGGCACCTCCGGGCCGCCGCATGGGACACGCCGGCGCCATCGTTTCCGGCGGAAAAGGAACCGCACAGGAAAAAATGGCTGCCCTCTCCGCTGCCGGTATCACCGTATGTGAAAGCCCGGCCGTAATTGGCGAAACCATGCAATCATTGCTCAAATAAAGCAAAACCAGGTTTTACAACCCTAAAGCCCCGCCGAGACCAAACCCTCAGCGGGGCTTTTTTAGTACCCACTTTATGCCCCAAACCAAGCGTCCGTTTCATGCCGGACGCTTTTTTATTTTTGGGGAAAACTCCGTGAACATCAGGGGCTCTGTCATAGATCTGGAGTTTGGCTAAGTTCTGATGCTAATCATGGCCGATAAAGCCGGGTTTAGCAGTTTTAGGTGGTTCTGCTTTCGGTACCTTTTGTTCATGAAGCCGTCAAAACTCACCCCTATGGCTTTGCTGTAGTATTCCGCCCTGAAGCGGTTACAAATGTCTCCTGTCGTCCACCTGCTGTTTTCTTTCTCGGGGTACCACTTGGCACGTTGCAGCATTTGGACCGGTGGATCATTCTGCCTGCTGCAGTGTTCAGCGGCAAGCAGTAACAGACTGTACACCGCTGTAACAAACTTAGGTACACCTTCGGCGGAGTGCTGGTTGCGCACCTGTGCCTGCCCGCAGCCCATCAGGGTTTTCTGCTCTCGAAAGTTGACTTCAATCTCCCAGCGCCAAACATAAGCCTGAAGCAGGGTTTGCAGCGGTAACTTCAGGTCATTGGTTATCAGAAAGGCGGGTTTACGGTACAACAGGTTCGCCCCTTTAGCCAAGCGGTACCCAAGAGGACTGATAATAATAAGCTTGAGTAGCTGGTGCCCGCCCGCAGGCTTCCACTTAACGTTTTCTACTACCTTTAATTTAAACTCGTGCTCCTTGCCTGCCGCGAAAGCTTTGACCTTCTGCCAGCTTACCTGATCACTGGTACGAATCTGGTCCGGAGTTAACTTAGGCTCCCCGTACAAGCGCCGCCGCCCTGTGTCAGGCTGGTCAGCAGGTGGATCATAGATTTTAGCGTCTTTGCGGACCCTGCCGATGAAGGTTGTATGCGCCGGCAAGTTTTGGATTACTTCGCGATTGGTATACCCCCCATCAAAACTTACAAGCAGGTGACGTGAGGCTGATCCCAACTCGTTGAGGCGCTGGCGCAATGAACCCACCAGCTTTGCGCCAACACAGCTTATCCTGCTTTTCTTTTTAGCTTCTTTGTAAGCGTCCTTTTGCAGCTGATCCGCATTACGGCCGGGTTTAACCGGCATGGGCGCATGGACAAAACTCACCGGTATACTCCGTGCCTGACAAAGCTGCGAAGAGGCCGGGCAGGCGATACTGGCCTGTACAAAGCGCTGTGCCCAGATAAAATTGGTGTGGAAAGCGGGTCCAAGCGGGTCTCGCTGCCATTTCGCACCATGTACTTTGCGTCCTGTTTTTTCAGCAGGGTATCGTCGATATGGGCAATGACCGGAGCGTTGTCAGGCGCCAGGCTGACCCCGTGGCGCAGGCTGACATCCAGCAGGTCCTGCGGGTCAAAGCGCTGCTTGCTGAACATCCGGTAAGCGGCCGTCCAGTCACAGAACTGGTTGCCGCTACCGCTCAGCATGCCTGTGAGCGTGCGCTTACCGCCACAATTAACCAGACCGTAGGCAAGATCGTGTACCAGTCTTTGCATTTTGGGCGTCAGTTTACTGTGAGTGGATTCGTGGAGCAGGCTGTCAAACTGGCTTGTCAGCGCGTTTGAGGCAGTTTTTTTTTAAGGCTGCTGACGAGTTTGGCGTCGCGCTTAAGAACCATATGCTGCTGGTCATCGATGATCCATTCGATGGTTTCGCCTTTTTGGAATTCCATAGCTTCAGCCACGGCGGCAGGCATATTGACATACCACTGCTGGCTGGCTTTGCGGTCGATGCGTTGAATTTTGGTAGGATAGCCCATATGCGGTAGGATTTAAGAATAATCTAGTGATATAACTAGACAATAACATCCTAAAAAATCCGGTCATATGCATCATAGACCGGGATTTTTTTACGAAAAACTCAAAAATACAAGCAAAAGCCAAACTCCAGATAGATTGAAAAACCCCAAAACGAAGACAAATGCGTTGCTTTTTTTTTACATTGACAACAAAACTGGAAGTCCAAACCAGCACACGGTTTTTTGAACAGGATTTGTAAGATTTTCAGGATAGACAGGATGGGATAGAACCGGCTTCAAAAGCCAACCAAGCCCTGAAAGGGCGGCATAACATCGGGAGTAAATTTCGACCGACATGTTCGAACCCCGCAGGTCCACTGCGGATACAGCCGGTAATATGCCCCTGAAATCGTACCCGCCTCGCTCCTTCCTTTCACAGCAAACAGCTTTCACTGAAATTCATAGCCTTCGAATACATTTCCACACCCCGGCCCGCAACCATCGGGACATTGGCATGCATGCGATGTTGTTCAAACCGCAATTACCCTACCAACATCTCATTGGGGCCACCCCTCTTGAGAGGGGAATTGATAAGCACCGATTTAATAATGACATCGTGGCTCTATTTACACAGTTTTTTGACTTGGAAATCCTGAAAAGCCACGAAGCCAAACTCCCCTCTGCGAGAGGGGTGCCCCCTGGAAAGACGTGATCAGCGGCAAGAGACCAGAAACAGCCACAAATTATAAAACAACCCCGATGGTGTCGGGGCGGGGTGTGACAGCCCGGATATCGGAGCTGGCCTCCTTACGCCACGGAATAAAAACGAACGCGCGGATCTTAGCAAATAATACTATCTATACCCTGAGCGCAGCCCTGAAAGGGCGATATACCAAAGCCCGGGGTGCCAACTTCGGGAACAGGGCCCACCAAGATAAGAGCTCTGAAGGGGCAGCATATCATCGAAAGTAAATATCGCCCACCATATTCGAACCCAGCACAAGCATTGCGGATACAGCCAAAAGTTAATCTCCGGAGTCGCACCTATCTCATTTCTTCCTTTCACAGCAAACAGCTTGCACTGAAATTCATAGCCTTCGACCACATCTCCACACCCCGGCCCGCAACCATCGGGACATTGGAATGCATGCGATGTTGTTCAAACCGCAGTTACCCCACCAACATCTCATTGGGGCCACCCCTCTCAAGAGGGGAATTGATAAGTGCCGATTTAATAATAACATCGTGCTCATATCTGCATTGTTATTTCGGCTTTTAAATCCTGAAAAGCCACGAAGCCAAACTCCCCTCTGTGAGAGGGGTGCCCCCTGGAAAAACCTGATCATCGGCAAAAGACCGGTAACAGCCACAACTGATAAAACGACCCCGATGGGTGGTATTTGCTATAATCATTTCACCTTTCAGGGTTGATGGCATTTTGCTGGGCACTATCACTACCTTTGCTGGACCCTATATCAGATTTACTCCAATAGCGTCAACTTTAAGGTCTCCGTTGGCTGATTTTCCCGGTAGCTCACCAGCGGCGGAGCAGTCCGTGCGACTTGGACCTGTGACCGGGACAGCTTGCCGGGCGTATATGAATGAAGGAGATCTCTCACATGAATCATCGATGGCCTGCCAGGGCAGGTCGGTTTGTTGGGGTTTTAATGCCGGCTTTGGCATGTCCCGCTGTTCGAGAGTGCACGTTTTTCGTTTTTGATTTCGAAACATAGTAGAGACGCAAGATCTTGCGTCTCTACCGGAGCGGCACCTTTGTAGCACGAAAATATCGCACGCCAAACCCACGAGGCCGTCATCCCTGAAATGCTGCGGTACGGGGCTACATAATCTGCACGAAACTTCACGCAGCATTATCAGGGATCTACCAAGCGGGACCCGCCGCGATGTAATAGCGGGTTTGGGAAGCCCGCTATTACATGTGTGCATTCGGTTGTGCAGGCCTGCAACGGGCATGGTCGCAGACCGAAGCTGGTAGATCCCGGATAACGCCGTTGAGCTATAGCTTTGTTAATAATACACCTAAGCGGGCGTTTCCAGGATGACGCCGTGAGGGGGGCTCCGGGACATATACACTGCACGGATTAACAGAGCGTCCGAACCAGCCTCCCAAACCCCATCACCAGATCCTTCGACTCCGCCTCCGCTGCGTTCCGGCTCCGCTCAGGATGACAGGGGCATTTCTCAAACCTCCCGGCGCGGCTTGCCGCGCCGTTTGACGCGCCGCGAAGCTGTCATCCTGAGCGGAGCGCAGCGGAGTCGAAGGATCTCGTGGTGAAGGGCTGCGTAGCGTTGATTTGTATCGGGGTGCGACAACCGCAGGAGATCTCTCACATGGGGGTTCGATGGGCAGCCGGGTCAGGTTGGATTGCCGGAGCTTTGGTTGCAGCGCTGCCATATCCCGCTGTTCGAGATGACTTGTTTTTTGTTTTTATGAGATGCCGGACGCAAGTTCGAGAGTTGTGGTCTGCGGTCCGCGGTCTACAGTCCGCCGTCCCCTGAAAAAAAAGCAACGCCTTCATCTTCGATTTGGGGTTTGCCAATCTATCACAGTGCCCCTGATGCTCTCTGAGTTTTCCCCAAAAAATAAAAAAAGCTGTCTGCGGCTGTATGTTTGTTGTTGGTTGAGGATGCGGGGGTCAGTAGACTTCGAGGAACATGCGGTCACCGGGTTTGACGGATTTTTTGAGGTCTTCGTCGGGGAGTTGGGTGAGGGCGGCGGGGTTTTTGATGCGGAGGTAGTCGGTGTGGTTTTGGTGGATGAGGCCTTTGATGATGCCGGTTTCCATGCCTTTGAGGCCGCAGATGTAGATCAGGGTGTTGTCCTGACGGAGCATGGGGTCGAGGAGGTCGGCCCGGTCGATGAGCTGGCACTGTACGTAGGGGCGCGAGCCGTCGGGGCGCGGGTCTTCGCGGGAGATGGTCGGGAGGTAGTGGAAGCCGGCGTTTTCGGCGGCGAGTTCGAGGAAGTAGCGCTCGTAGAGCAAATCGGTGCGGTAGGGGCTTCCGAAGATGAGAGCGATGTTGCCTTTGAAGCCCGCCTGCATGAGGTCCATGATCATGCCGCGGAAGGGCGCGATGCCGGTTCCGGTGGCGAAGAAGACGTAGTTGAAGTCGTGCAGGTTTTCGGGCAGGAGGAAGCGTTTGCCGCTGGGGCCTGCGACTTTGACGGTGTCGCCCGGACGCAGGCTACTGAGGTAGTTCGAGCACAGACCTGTGAAAAGCTGTTGCGTGTTCCAGTGCTCGGCGATGACGCGCTTTACAGTCGTGGAATGGTGCCGGCCCGCGCCGTCTTCCCCTGTGCTTGGCGAGCTGATGGAGTACAGCCGCATGGCGTTGGGCTTGCCTTTTTCGTCCGTGCCCGGCGGCAGCACGCCGATGCTCTGACCCGCGCGGAATCTGCCTTCGAGGGGCGTGCCGGTAAGATCGAAGGTTATGTGCCGGATGATGTTCGGACTCGCGCCGCTTGTCGCAATACGCGACGCCAGAATGGGGACTTCTACCGCGTTGTTTTTGTTGCAGATATTGAGATCAACTTGCGGTATGGTGATGCGCGTAAGGGTTGGCATAGCTATCGGATCGGGTTGGGTGTGCTATTTTAAAGTGGGTGCTGTTTTGTTCAGGAAGATAAGATTTACCGCAACGAACGGCTATTATTTCCGCTTCATTCCGCGCAGCGGCTACATGCCGGGTACGGTTTCCGCGGTTCGCTGACCCGCAGCGAATTCGGTGTTGAGCGCCTTCAGGAGGCTGATGCAGGCGGCCATATCGGGCACTTCCTGCACTACGATGCGGATGGCCTGATCTTTTTGGGCGAGACTGACCTTCCGGTCGTTTTCCTGCAGCCAGCCGATCATGTTTTGCAGGCGGCCACCGGCGTAGAAGTGCTGTCCCGCACGGCTTTCGGCGGAGGGGCACAGCAGCCAAACGCGGCCCGCCCGGACGGTGACCTTGATAAACAGCAGTTGCGCGGCCAGCAGTTTGATGCGCGCAGCCTGAATCAGGCAGCTTGTTTCTTCGGGGATCTTCCCGAAGCGGTCCTGCACCTCATCGGACCAGCTGTCGATTTCTTCCGGCTGATTGACGCTTGCAAGCCTGCGGTACAGGTTGAGGCGCTCCACGTTGTCGCGCACGTACCACTGCGGCAGCAGCGCGGCTTCATCGAATTCGACCGTCGTTTCGGGATACTCAATATCCGGATCGGTTTCGCCAAAGAGTTCGGAAAACTCGCTTTCTTTGAGCTCGCGCACGGCCTCGTTCAGGATTTTGGTGTAGAGGTCGAAGCCGACATCCGAGATGAAGCCGCTTTGTTCGCCCCCGAGAATATCGCCTGCCCCGCGGATATCGAGGTCGCGCATGGCGATGTTGAAGCCGGACCCGAGATCGGAGTATTCGACCAGCGCCAAAAGCCGCTTCCGGCTGTCTTCGGGCAGCGCCTGAAACGGGGGCGAAATGAGATAGCAGAAGGCTTTCCGGTTGGAGCGCCCGACGCGCCCCCGAAGCTGATGCAGCTCGCTGAGGCCAAATTTATCGGCATGATTGATGATGATGGTGTTGGCGTTCGCGATGTCGATGCCGCTCTCCACGATGTTGGTCGAAACGAGCACGTCGAATTTGTGCGCATAAAAATCGAGGATGATGCGCTCAAGCTCGCTGCCCTTCATCTGCCCGTGCGCAAACCGTACCTTTACATTAGGCACGAGGTCTTTCACCAGGCCGGTCATTTCTTCGATGTTGTGCACGCGGTTGTGGATGAAGAACACCTGTCCGCCCCGGCTGACTTCCTGCACGATGGCGTCCCGCAGCCGTTCGCCTTCAAAGCCGATGAGCTCGGTCTGTACCGGCTGACGGTTCGGTGGGGGCGTTGTGATCACGCTGAGGTCGCGCGCGCCCATGAGCGAGTACTGCAGGGTGCGCGGGATGGGCGTTGCGGTAAGCGTGAGGGTATCGACCGAAGCGCGGAACCGCTTGATTTTCTCCTTGGTCGCAACCCCGAACCGCTGTTCTTCATCAATAATGAGCAGGCCGAGATTTTTGAATTCCACATCCTTCGAAGTGATGCGGTGTGTGCCGATGAGGATGTCTATCTCGCCGGTTTTCAGTTTTTCGATGGTATCTTTTTGCTCGGCTTTGGTGCGAAAGCGGGAAAGCAGGCCGACATTTACCGGGAAGGGTTCAAGCCGGCTTTTGAATGTTTTGAAGTGCTGATCGGCGAGGATGGTCGTCGGCACAAGCAGGGCGACTTGTTTGCCGTCCAGCGCGGCTTTGAACGCGGCACGCACAGCGACCTCGGTTTTGCCGAATCCCACATCCCCGCATATAAGGCGGTCCATGGGCATTTCGCGCTGCATGTCGGCTTTCACATCCTCGATGGCCTTGAGCTGATCGGGGGTTTCCTCAAAAATGAAGGCGGCTTCCATCTCGGTCTGCATGTAGCTGTCCGGCGGGAAGGCATGCGCTTTCTGCGCCTTTCGCTTGGCGTAAAGCTGAATGAGCTCACGGGCGATGTCCTTGACTTTGCGCTTTGCACTCGCCTTTTTGCGCGCCCATTCGCCGCTGCCGAGCTTGGTAATTCGCGGCTGATGCCCGTCCTTGCCCGAATATTTCTGGATTTTGTACAGGCTCGAAACATTGACGTACAGCACGCTGTCTTCCTGATACTTCAGGACGACGACTTCCTGCACGGTGTCCTTCACCTTGATTTTCTGAAAGCCCGCAAAGCGCCCGATGCCGTAATCCACATGCACGACATAATCGCCGATGTTGAGGTCCTTCAGTTCCTTGAAGGAAATCCCCCCGCCCGGCTGACGCCGCTTGGTCGCAGGCCGGTGATAGCGGTTGAAGATCTGATGATCGGTGTAGAGCGCAAGGCCGTGATCCTGCAGGATGAAGCCTTCATGCAGGGTTTCGAGGCTGAGTTCGTAGTTCAGGCTTTCGTCCGGCTCGCCCAGCAGCTCCGCAAGTCGCTCCTGCTGACCTTTGTTCCCGCACAGGATGAAGGTCCGCGTGCCCGCCGCGCTCAGCTCCCGCAGGCTTTGTTCGAGCAGCTTCACCGAGCCGTTAAACACCGGCTGCATTTTGCCGCCGAGCGCGTGACGAAATCCGGCTTTGATGTTTTTTTCATCCGGAAATACATCCCCAAAAAACACCCGACCGTAGCCGCTGAGCCGCTTGAGCAGTTCTTCCGCGCTCAGGAACAGCTCGCCGGGCGCAGGCGGGGCTGTGAGATCTTCTTCGCCTTTTTTGCGCTGTTTATCAAGCTGTGTGAGGACGGCTTCATAAATTTCGGTCGCTTTCTGAAGCTGATCCCCGGCACCGGCTTCGCAGAGCGGGGCATTGAAGAGTACGTAGAGGGTGTCCTCGGGGAAATAGTTCAGCAGCGTTTCCCGCTGCGTGCTGCGGAAAGCCGAGGTGTTCGGCACAATGCGCGAACTGTTGAGGAAGCCGACCGAGCGCTGCGAATCCGCGTCGAATTGCCGGATGGAATCGATTTCATCCCCGAAAAACTCGAGGCGAACGGGGTAATCGCCGGTGTAGGGGAAGATGTCGAAAATGCCGCCGCGCACCGCCATCTCGCCGGGTTTCTCCACGAAATTGACCTCGGTAAACCCGCTGTCAATGAGCTGTTCGCGCAGGCTTTCCATGTCGATTTCAGTACCCTTGCTCAGGGATATGGCCGCCCCGGAAAAGGCCTGGGGCGAAATAACCTTCTCACACAGCGCCGCCGCCGAAGCGACAAGGATGTTCTCGTCGTTTTGGATGACGGCATCGAGCACCTCCGCCCGCTGCACGAGCGTAGCCGAATCCTGAATGCTGACATCCTGATAGGGCTTGTTGTGCGAATCGGGGAAAAAGTGCAGGTTGCGCACCCCGAGCACGGCAAGATCGCCGGCGAAGTACTGCGCACGCTCCTCATCCGGGAAGATGAAAACCGCGTGCTTTACGCTCTCGGCAAGCTCCGCCCCCAAAAACGAGGACAGCGAGCCGGCATACCCCTCAAGATGAACCGCCTGTTTTTGGGCGTAAGCTTTCAGAATGTCATTGACCGGCAACAGCTGCCGGAGCTGTCTGCGAATATGGCTGATGGCCATGGGCGAAAGGAAAGTTTATTAGGGTTGGTGAAGGTGACGCAATTTTTCAGATCACGCAAAATGCCAAAAGCCGGACCTCCGAAAAATCGGAAGCCGGCTACGGGGGCTAAAACTACGGAAGTTTGGAAAACGTTGCGTTGGGGAATGAGGTGGTTTGAGATGACTTGCAGCTTTAGCTTTTTATGATAACCAAGTGCGTCATCTCGAACCGCGGGAAATAGCACCGAGCCTGCCGAAGCCTCAAAAAGCAGATCAACCCGGAAGCTATTCGAAGCATCATGTGAGAGATCTCCTACCTTCGATCTGCACAGGCGCTCGGGATTAAGGCAGTGTTCGGGAACCAACTTTCCAGGCGTACTCCGGCTTGGGAGATCCCTCACATGAGGCCGTAAACAATTCCTTGCTTGGCCTGTTTGCCGGGCGCTGATTCCGCTGCTGCCAAATGAGAAGCGTTCGGGATGACGCGCGGGGAGAGATGATTGGCAGGGCTCCGCTGCGCTTCGCTCAGGAGGACAGGATCGCATCGCGTGAAACGGCGCGGCTCGCCGCGCCGGGGTTTGTGGACCATGCCCCTGTCATCCTGAGCGGAGCCGGAGCGCAGCGCAGGCGGAGTCGAAGGATCTCGTATTCCCGCTTGGGAGATCCCTCACATGAGGCCGTTAGCAATTCCTTGCTTGACCTGTTTGCCGGGCGCTGATTCCGCTGCTGCCAAATGAGAAGCGTTCGGGATGACGCGCGGGGAGGGATTGGGTTATTGGGACGATGCAGGAATTAGAATCTTGATTCCACCACCATCCAACCCACCCCGTCATCTCGAACAGCCGGAAAGAGCACGGAGCCTGCCGAAGCCTCAATTGGCAGATTAACCCGGATACTATTCGAAGCATCATGTGAGAGATCTCCTACCTTCGATCTGCACAGGCGCTCGGGATTAAGGCAGTGTTCGGGAACCAACCTTCCAAGCGTATTCCGGCTTGGGAGATCCCTCACATGAGGCCGTAAACAATTCCTTGCTTGGCCTGCTTACCGGGCGCTGATTCCGCTGCTGCCAAATGAGAAGCGTTCGGGATGACGCGCGGGGAGGGATGATTGGCAGGGCGCAGCGCAGGCGGAGTCGAAGGATCTCGTATTCCGGCTTGGGAGGCTGTTACAAGTTCGCAATTGGACTGCCCTACAGTTACTTTTTACAAGTTGGCCCGAAAAAAAATCGCGACCGCGCTTCGCGCGGTTTGGTGTAAAGGGTCAAAGGGTCAAAGGGTCTAATCCCCGACACAACGGACAGAGAAGCCATACCCCTTGTTGCCATTGCCACGGCTCACCGAAGCATCACCATGGTCAAGAACGCGTAACCAGGCATAATCTGTACTGTCCTCGGAAGAACTCCACCAGAGGCCGTTAGAACCCAGGTTGGAGAAGGACCTAATGTTGTCGCTACGCCAACCGCCCGGGAGAGCTGAAAAGGCGCTTTCGTTTGTGGCACCCGTATTCGGGCTGCGCCAATGTTGGGTACCGGTGGATTTCAGCTTGCCGCCGGCTATATTACGGCCTCCCAAATTATCCTCAAGAATCGTCCAGTCCCGGTCGCTCGGTACCCGCCAGCCTTCAGGGCACAACCCCCTGCGGTCATTCACAGCATGCCAGTTGTACAGCTTGCCGTAGGTACGGCCATTTGATCTTCTATTCCTGTAATACGCCCACGCACCGCTGTTCAGGCGTGTCCAATCTGTATTGCCTCTCACGTTCGGGATCGCGCTGCCATCCCGATACCGGCTTGTGTTCAGGTTTTCGGCCATCCAGCACTGATCCCCAATACTAACCGTTCTGTAGGTGTTCCCGTCTATGTCGGTAATGGTTGTCGATCTGCAAGCGCCAATAAAGCCCTCTTCCATCAGTATGCTAACCCGCAGGGTTTCATCCAACACAATCACTATCTGCTGCTCTTCCGGCAAATGGCCTTCCGCCGTGGCGCGGAGGGTGTAGGGTCCAGCTTTCACATTGCGGAGAAGGCTTAGCCCGTTCCATTCATTTACCGTGCGACCTGTAGCATCAATCAGCTCCACACGGGCATCGCCCGGGGTAACATTAAACTGAAGGCTTCCGGTATGCGCCTGCAGGGTGATGTCCCGGCTGAGGCGTTCATTCAGGGCTATATCAATGGTTTCGGAAAGCGGCTCATAATGCTCTTTTTCGATTTCGAGGCGGTACCGACCGGGCGCAAGTTCGAGCAGGCGTTGGCCTGCGACTTCCTCCCGGTTGATTAAAACGGTTGCGTCGGCGGGGGTTACGGTCAGGGCAAGCTCCCCGATATTGCGGGTGAGGTTGACGGTAAATTCGTTGTCGCCCTCCTCCGACACGACAATGGTTCTGCTCTGACTCACAAAACCGGTCTGCGTGAGTTGCAGTGCATAGCTGCCGGGATACAGAAACAAGCCGCGCGTGCCGGAGCGGTCAATCTCCCCCCTTTCCGTGCCGTCAATCACGACCCGGGCGCCTTCCACATTCGAACGGATGCGCACGGGTACGATGTCGATTTCATCGAGGCGGTAATTGAACTGAATGTTGCGCTCGCTTACCTCCACGAAGTCGGAGATGGCGCGGTAGCCTTCGCGCTCGATTTGGACTTCGCGGGTACCGGCGGGCAGGGCGACGGTCTCGCCGGAGCGGATGAGTTCGCCGTCAACGGCGATTCGCGCATCGGCGGGGGTTACGTTGAAGATGACCGAAATCAGGTTTTCACTCCGGCTTTGCGGCTTGGCGGTGAATTCGACGACCTGCCGGGCCTGAAGCGGTCCCGTGCCAATACGCGTTTGCATGAAGCCGGGCGCCTCAAAGGTCAGAATTTGCGGCCTCGGCTCGATAATCACCCGGTACACCCCGATGGCCGGCTCTGACAGGTCGGCGACAATCCCGAGTGTTGAGTTGATGCGCAGGTTCGGCACGCTGCTCTCCACAATCACCGCGGCATACCGCGTGTAATCCTGAAACACCGCAACGCGGTTCGAAGCGATGCGCTCAACATCGAGGCGGCGGAGGTCTTGGGCGTGGGAGAGCTGAGGCGTGATAGACTCGGCTATGAGAAGGCTGAAAAATAAAAGTAGGGCTACGGTGCAGGAGACAGCGGAAGGCGTTGACTTCATCAGAATGAAAATTATTGAGGCGGGAGGCTGATAGACTTGTAAAAGTTGCGGGATATTCGATAAAATACAAATTATCCAACTCTGATATTGGGAATAACTGCCTTACGGAGTGCTGTTTATTGCGATTTTAGTACAAGATATTTAGCAATTTGCTATTCAAAAGGTGGAAAGTTTTGGATCATCGGAATTGCCTGAAGTTCCTTCGAAAATATACAGGACAATCTGAACAGTGGTAAATGGCGAGAGCCCAAAGAAGCCTCCATAAACGGCACACCTTTAATCCCGAAGGGATGTAATTTTTGTAGATATTACGTACCCGATCCTCAATAAACCCCGAAGGGTTGAAATTATTCACGATGGCCATGATGCCACCCCGTTTGGGGTTCTTGGAGGTTGATCGTCCGTTTTGGGCTACAATCATTTCACCCTTTCAAGATTGGTCGTGTTGTAGACAAACCGGCAGCCTATATTTCATTTTCGGATGTAACCAAAAATCACCCACAAGCCGCTTTTGCGTGCCCCGCGATTTTTCAGCTATCAGCGTTTTGATACGCCCCACCAAATCAGAAAAGATCGGGACGACATGCGGGAAGTTTATGCAAGCCGGAATATGAATCCTGTTTGCGTAACCATCTTCCCAGCACGTCACTCCGAAATGCGGGTAACAGCGTGGCGCTTTTTATCGCCTCAAAAACAGCTCAGCGCGGAAATTTTTCGGAGCCTTACGTGAGTGATTTCCACTGCGTCAATTTGAATCTGATTCCGAATTTAGGGCTTGTTTTACTTTCAAGCGCACTACTATCCATGCGGCAGCTACCGGTATGACGGTCAGGATGAAGAGGACCCGCGCTTCCGGCAGGATGTGCTCCCATCCGGCTCCTGCCAGCATGATGTTGCGCAGGGCTTCAAGAAAGTGCGTGAGCGGAATTACAGAGGCGGCCCAGCCGACCCAGTCCGGCATTTGACTCAGCGGCCAGGTGAATCCGCTGATGATAAAGGCCGGGGTTGCAATCACCATGAGTACTTCCGTGGCTTTAAGCTGATTGGGGATGACTGCGCTTACCAGAATGCCCAGTGCGGTTACGGCCAAGATGAACAGGGCGGAAATGCCATAGAGCACGGACCAGCTGCCCGCCATGGGTACGCCAAAACCGTAAAGCATCACATGCAGGCAAAACATCCAGATCATCCAGCCCATAAACAGATAGGGCAGCGATTTCACCAGGAGAATCAGTAAGGGCGAGCGTGTTTGCCTGGTGAGCTCCCGAAAGGTGTCTTCTTCATACTCTTTGCTGAAGCTGAGCGCAAGCCCAAGGAGCATTACCTGCTGCAGAATAGTAGCCAGCAATCCCGGGTACAGGAAAATGAGATAGTTCAGCGAGGGATTGAAGCGGTTCATGGTCTGAATGCTGAACGCCTGAAACTGCTGCGAAGCCAGTTCCGCCGGAACCCCCTGTTTGCGCAAGCCTTCGATCTGCATACCGGCATTAATGGTTTCCAGGGATGTCCGGATGCCCTTAATGGCGAAATTGGCATTAACGATATTGGTTGCACTCACATCAAGGATCAGTGCGGGACTTCGCTGCATTAGCACATCCTGCTCAAAGCGTTCGGGAATGCTCACAACGGCCACAATTTCACCGCTTAGCATTTCGTGTGCAAGCATGCTGATATCAGGCACAACCCGCTGCACCGCTACATGCTGATTGTCGTCAATGGCATCAATAAGCATGCGGCTGGTTGTGGTGCTATTCATATCCACAACGGCAACCGGAAGGTCAGTGGCTACGCCTTTATAATACACAAACCCGAAAAAGAGGCCGTAAGCCAGCGGTGCGCCAAAGAGGATCAGCACCGCTACGTTATTTGAAAAAAAGAGGCGGAATTCCCGCGCGATGAGTGCTGCAAAACGTTTCATGCGTCTTCCCCTTCCGGATACAGGATGACCTGCGCGCCGTTACCGGGCAGCTGCTCCAGAAGTGCAGTATCCGGGCGCATTCGGATTTCAAACCATTGCTCCTCGAAACTACTGTTGGGAAAAGCGGCCGAACGTACCGCATAGCCGGGCAATACCCTGCGGCTCAGTACCCGGAACTGACCTTCCGCACCATTGGCCGAAATTTTTCCGTGTATGCTCACGCCTTCCTGAAAATGTGAAAGTTCAGATTCCGGTACAGATAAGCGGATATATACCTGATCCGGCAGGTAGCCGCTGATGAGCGTATATCCCTGTGGGGCGAGCTCCCCCCTGCGCAGGTTAACCGATTCAATATGTACCGCATCAGCTGTTCGGATGAAGCGTTCTTCATAAAGTCCGCGCAATTCATGCAGCGTAGCCTCAGTCCGCTGCAGATCGCCCTGTGCCATGCTGATTTTCTCCTGCCGCGTACCGGCCATGAGGTCTTCAAACAGTAGGGCTGCCGCCTGCTTCTGTGCTGCTGCGGCCTGATACCGGGCCTGCATCTCGTCGAAATCCTGTGCGGCAATGAGCGAATCAGAATACAGGGCTGAGATCCTGTCCAGGCTGCGTTTGGCCAGCTGATACTGTGCTTCGGCAGCTTCCAGTGAGGCCCGTGCCCGGCCGGTGTCAAAGGCTGAGGGACCATTCAGCGCCAGTTCATATTGGGCCTGTGCAGCTCCAACAGCGCCTTCTGCCTGACTTATTTTTGCTTCGAGTTCAGGGAAGTCAAGCGTCATCAGCAAACTTCCGGCAGGCATCAGCTGACCTTCATGTGCATGCACTTCAAGTACGCGGCCCGGCACTTTGGTTGTAAAATGGAGGGTTTCGGCAACCACACGCGCGGGATAGCCGGGCTGAAGCGGTTGTGCACGCTGCTGAATGGCAAACCATGCGATGACAGCCATAAGAAGAAGGGAAACAGCGCCGATCAGGGCTAAGAGTTTAAGGTCTTTCATTGATTTGATGGGTGAAAAAATTGTCAGTTAAAATTGGATGATGCGGAGGAGCTCAAAAAAGGCGCTGCATGAAGCTGACCGCTTGCTTTTTGAACCTTCATGCGGGCACGGCTGAGGGCATAGGCTGCCTGTTCACGCCGGAGCTGTGCCTGCTGATAATCGGTTTCGGCCTGCAACCGCTCGCCGGCGTCCCCAAGACCGAGCTCGTAGCGCCGAACAGCCAGACCCAGCATGACTTCCGCTTCGGCGACCATTTCATGAGCAGTTTCATAGCGGCGCTGTGCAACATTTCGCTCAATCATCGCTTGCTGAAGCTGCAGCTGCAGGCCGTCAGCCGCAAGATTCCGCTGTTCTCTGCTGATGCTGAGCTGCTGTTGGGCCATTTGAAGCTCACGGGTGGTATGGCCACGGTTGAAAATATTCCAACGCAGCCCCGCTCCTGCGGCCCAGACCGGATCAAGCAGACTGAGATCGTTTTCGTAAAGCTCCCGGTGAAAGAAAGCATAAGCCGTTGGCAGATACGCGCCACGCCGTGCTTTTACGAGCTCTTCTCCGGCCTGCACCGAAGCATTCAGGGCCTGCCATTCAGGACGAAGCTGCCAAACCTCCGCATTGCTGTCAAAAAGTTCTTCGTCTTCACCGAACAGCAGCGCTGCCGCATCAGATGAGGGGCTGACTGCAGCAAAACGGGATACCGGCAGTCCTGTCAGTAGACTTAGCTGTTCATGTGTAAGCTGAAGTGCACCTTCGAGTTCAGTCAGCTGATCCGTAAGTTGTTGCCGAAAAAGGCGGAGCTGCGTGAGGTCATAGTAGGGAATCAGGCCTTCCTCCCAGGCTTTCAGAGCACGCTCCTGCTCAAAATCCATCCGGGCAAGCCCGTCACTAACAACCTGTACCGACTGCTGAATGAGCGCAACGCGATCCCAGGCTTCGGTCACTTCCACAATCAGAGCTGTTTTGGCAGCTTCCGCCTGATGCACGGTCGCTATTCGCCCCTGCTCTGCTGCGCGCGCGGCATAAAGCACTTCTCCGCCGGTAAGCAACACCTGCTCCACCTGCAGACTTGCCCGAAAGTAACGGTCTGACTGCAGCTGAACATCAGGCAGGTCCGGGGCAATGATTAATCCCGGAACCGGTTCAAATTGGATATCCGGCAGCGTAATGCCAATCGTTTCATTCAAAAAGGTGTAACGGGCTTCAAGACTTGCTTTTGGCAGATACGTCTGATACGCCTTTTTGCGCCTGAGCTCCGCTATTTCTGTTTTATGCCTGTACATGGCAAGCTCCGGATAATTGGCCAAAGCAGCCGCAAGGGCTTCCTGCAGGTTAACAGCTGATGCTTCTGTGACTGCTGCTCCTGAGTCAGGGCTATACCCCGCTCCGGTTCCGGTCTGGCCTGAAGCTTCAGTTGATATCACAGCGAAACACAGCACCCTTAAGAGCACACCGCTCACTTTGAGGGTTTTGTGAAATAAGTCTGATTTCATTGAATCAGTATTTTGAGTGTTTTGGGATGATATTTTTGGACTGCATTGGTGCGCACCCAAAAATAGAATGATGTTCTACTTAAAGGTAGAACAATATTCTATGCTTGGTCAAGAGCTGCCAAAAGTTTCTTCAAATACTCATATCTGATATTAAATCAGTTGTTTAAGATTGATTTAAATCGCTACCCTTTATAATTCTTTGCTTTGGATTTCTCCGAATGAGCGGTATATTTAGAATAATATTCTATTCTTTAATTAAGCTGAAATGACCTACCGACGAACAAAAAAAATGGAACAGCGCGTAAAGGACAGGCGACGTGCCATTATTGGTGCGGCTGAACAGCTGTTCGCCGAAAAGGGCTATGAAGCCACAACCATGCAACATGTAGCCAAAAAGGCCGGGACTTCAATCGGCAATATGTACTTCTACTTTTCCAACAAAGAGGAGCTGATGAAAAGCATGATTGACGAACTTTGTGATGAAATCTGGCAACTTACCCCCGATTACAGCAGTTTTGATCTGCTTCCTGAAGAAGATCGCAGCACTATCGAGGCGCTGGATGATTATCTTCGGGTTCACGCTTTTTTTTCGAAAGTATCTTTCGCCCGAAGTCTGCACCGTATTGCACGGCATGCACTGTTCCGGGAACACATTCTGCGCTTTCTGGAAAGCAAAGTGCGCGAGCGATACAATGAAATCAGTGATTTTTTTGAGGGCCTAGACCGTGAACTTGCCCTTGCCTATCACCTGGGCGGCGTTGTGAATATGTTTGAACGCATACTAAGCGGTGAGCTTAAACGCACGCCACACGAAGCGGGCCTGTTTCTTGCGAAAAGCAAACTCCACATACGCGCCTTACCGCGTGCCGAAGTAACAAGAATCATGGACCGGCTTCAGGAACTCATTCCTAAAATTACCGCTTCTGCTGTCTGATCTTTTAACCGACTAAGCTCATAAGAGCTTATCTTGAATCTTTAGATATATCCCTCAGGAATCTTCACCAAATCTTTGTTTATCACTATCCATGCCTCCCACCCCTGCGGATAAAGCTGCTGCAGCTGCAGCACGTCCCTTCATTGATGCCATCGACAGCCGTATTGTACCGGAATTCTTTTATTATGTGACCCGCTTCCTTGCGCGGCGGACTTTCAGACGGGTCTGGCTGCAGAACGACTACGGTTCCGGTAAAGCGCTTCAGAACCGCAGCACCCTTTTCATTGGCAATCACAATGCCTGGTGGGATGCCCTTACGCCGCTGCTGCTGAATCAGAAGCTGCTGCGGCAGACGCCGCGAGCGGTAATGGAGTGGGAACAGGTGGACCGCTACCCTTTTTTCCGGCGCATTGGCTGCTACTCGATTGACCGGAAGGATCCGCGCTCAGCGCTTGGTTCGCTGCGCTACGGCATCGACTGGCTCAACAACGGCACAGCCCGAAATCTGTGGCTCTATCCTGAGGGCAAAATCACGAATCCGGTACTGCCCGACTCCCCGTTCGAGTCAGGTGTAGGATGGATGCTGCCTCAGCTGGATTCGCATGTCGACCTTGTACCCATCATTCAGCATCATCACATGATGCATCACCCGAAACCTGACTTATTTCTCTGGCTCGGTACTCCCTTAAAGCCGGACACGCTGGGTTCAAATAAAAAAGAAATCACAGCGAGTCTTCAGCGTCACATCACAAGCATGAAACTTACCCTTGCTGAAAAAGCTGCACCCAAGGAACCCGATTTTAGGCGCCTTGTGTAGCGTAAGCCTTTTTCTGTCTTGTCTTCGTAAACTTTATGGGTTCATTTTTTTCGAACTAACCAATCGTGACTGAGCTCATTACCACTTAAAGCGTTTTCCAGGTCCAGCGGTAAAATGTAGGAGAGCGCTGTACCCAGTGCGGTTTTTGGGAATAGCGGTAGCGCATATTTACCAGAGGCCAGTACAGGCTGTTGTGGATGCGTGCCGGGCGAATGTACTCGCTAATGCCTGTTGCTTTTTCAGCCGAATTTTCGGTCTCTAAATTGAGCAGGCCGTCAGTGAGGAACCGGTAGTAAAACGGGCCGGAGTCAATGGTGCGGGAATGCTGAAGCATCACTTTAGTACCGTCGGCTGCGGTGAGTTCGATGGTTCGGGCGGATCGCAGCAGAAAGGCATTGCCCGCAAAGTTTGACAGGCTCCCGCCATCAAAAGCTGTTACAAGTTGATTGTCGGTATCGAGCAGCCATCCTTTGTAAGAAAGCTCGCCCCCGGCGTTCATGAGATAATAGACAAGGGTATGTTTTGGGAAATGCAGCCTCCCCCAGTACCAGTCTTCAAACTCCTGCTTCATGGGTTCGCGACCCAGGTTGTGGTCGTGATAGCCGGTTCCCTTCCATTGTATCAGGCGTTCTCCCTGCAGCGCATCGGTCAGCCGCAGGTCACATTCTACGCGTGCCCGAGGCTGCGTCAGATTCCAGCCATGCCCTGCTTCACTGTTGAAATCATCGGTTCTCGGAAGGCTTCCGAACAAATCCCGTGGCGGCACATCGGCAACAAAAAAAAGCGTACCCTGCAGTGTATCTCCCGAGGGAAGGGCTTCATTCAGTCGGAGTTCATGGTGCAGCTCATGTCCCCTTTTGGTAAGAAACAGCTCATTTTTCCCGATGGATATTCGGAGAAATGTTCCAATATTTTCATCATCTGAAATCACAACCTCATCCGGCTGATATTCACTCATGCTGTAAAAAACGAGCTTTCCTTTATGATAGAGCGAAAGGGTGATGGCCGGATGTTTCCATGGAAGGGCTTCGGGATCACCGGCCTCCCAGGCTTTATTATAGCGGGGTGAGAACGGGCAGCCGTCATAAAAAATCCCAACAAAATGCCACTCATCTGAAGCATCAGCGGCATCGAAGTACCACCACTCATAGCTTCCCGGCTCGGTTTTATCGGCCGGCAAATCAAATTTAAAATCGGATGTTATTTTCATAGGCCTTAATTTAGCACTGCCTTAGGCTCCGATGCAAAACAGATAATGGCGCCCAAATACTTCTTTAAAGCGCTGTTTATGCGGTATTAAGCTGATATGCATCATCCTTATTCATTCATATTTCCTGCATGATTTTCCTCGAAGGAGCACTCCTGACCGGACTCTTTTTCCTGCTGTTCATCACTTTTGTTTTAGTCCGAAACCGCTTCCAGTTCAAAGGCATTGCTGATTCGGATCGCTCCGAAGATTCCGAACTTAGCGTTGCTATTTGCATCCCGGCGCGTAACGAAGAAAAGGTTATACGCGCCTGTCTTGATCTGGCACTTAGTCAGAATTACCGCAATACACAGGTGTATGTGTTAGATGACCGCTCAACCGACCGCACGCCACAAATTTTAGAAGAATTCCAGGCACGTTACCCTGATACCCTGACCATCGTGCGCGGGAAACAGCGGCCCGAAGGATGGCTTGGCAAGCCTTACGCCTGCCATCAGCTGAGTGAAGTTGCCCGCGAAGACATTTTGATTTTTGTGGATGCAGACACCTGGATGCAGCCCGAGGTTGTAAGTCGGGTTGTAGGCGCATTCAACCGGAACAACATCGATTTCATCACTATTTGGCCGGAACAGCGACTGTACACGTTTTGGGAAAAGGTTGTAGTGCCGCTCGTGTATTATGCCCTGCTTGGCCTGCTGCCGGTTGCCTACACCGAAAGAAAGCCCCGCTGGATGCCCGCCTACTTTCATGAAAAATACCGAAGCCTTTTCGCTGCTGCCTGCGGGCAGTTCATGGCATTCCGGGCAGAAACGTACCGTCAGATTGATGGTCATGAAGCTGTAAAGAACCATATTGTTGAAGATGTGATGCTGGCCCGCGAAGTAATCGATCATGGTTTTCGCATGCGCATGTTACACGGCCGCGACGCTTTTTTTTGCAGGATGTACACCTCCGAGCGCGGCATGTTCGAAGGATTCCGGAAAAATTTTCTGGCGGGTTTCGATTACAATATTCCCCTTTTTGTGGTCATGGCCGTGATGCATTTCGTGAGCTTCCTGTTGCCGCTGCTGGTGCTGGCCGCGGCGATTTTTCTACCTGTCTCAGGCACAGCGGTCGGTATTTCCGCAGTCATGGTGCTGCTTTTTACCCTGCACCGAATTATGCTTGCCTCATGGATGCGCTGGGAGAGTTCATACGCCTTTTTGCACGTGTTTGGAGTCGGCTGGTTCCAGCGGTTGGGCCTGATAACCCTCACTGACTATCTGATGGGCCGAAGCATCAGCTGGAAAGGAGATGACATCCGGCATCCCAAATAAGTGCGGGGATAAAAATGGTGCCGGACCTGAGTACCTGTAAGGCCGGACCCAAAACCTGCGCAAACCGAGGCGGAGCGCTTTGGAGGCGGAGTCGAAAGATCTGGTGATGGGGTTTGGGAGGTTGGTTCGGACGCTCAATTAAAATGTACTGTACTATGTTCAATCCGGAAACCAAAACCCCCACGGCGTCATCCCGGAAACGCACACTTAGGTGCATGATTATAAACGCTATAGCTCAACGGCGTTATCCGGGATCTACCAGCTTCGGCCTGCGACCATGCCGATTGCAGGCCTTCAAAATCGAATGCACACATTTCAGGACGAGCCTACAAAACCCGCTATAACAACGCGCCGGCGCCCGCTTGGTAGATCCCGGATAATGCTGCACATCTCTTCGAGATGGTAAAAAAACGCCGAATGGCAGCATTTCCGGGATGACAGCCTCGGAGGTTGGTAGGAGGTGCTTCCGTTCTAAAAAGTGTCATTTCGGTAAAGACGCAAAATCCTGCGTCTCTACGATGTTTCGAAACCAAAACCAAAAACCGCGTGATCTCGAACGCCGGGGCATGACGACAGCGAAACCAAAGCCACGGCAACCCGACTTGCCCCGGCAGCACATCGAAGCCTCATGTGAGAGATCCCCTGCGGCTGTTCGGCCCCGATAGGGATCAACGCTGCGGAGCCCCACCACCACCAGATCCTTCGACTCCGCTGCGTTCCGCTCAGGATGACAGCGACGCCTCCCATCAAGCGGCGCGGCAAGCCGCGCTGGGGGTTGTTGTGGAGCGGTGCTTTCGGGCTACAAAGGTGTCGCTCCTGCCGGAGCTAGTTCGAAATCAAAAAAAAACCGCGTGATCTCGAACGCCGGGGCATGACAACACCGAAACCAAAGCCACGGCAACCCAACCTGTATCGACAGCACATCGAAGCCTCATGTGAGAGATCCCCTGCGGTTGTTCTGCCCCGACAGGAATAAACGCTGCGGAGCCCTGCACCACGGGATCCTTCGACTCCGCTGCGCTCCGCTCAGGATGACAGCGCCGCCTCCCATCAAACGGCGCGGCAAGCCGCGCCGGGGGTTCGGGAAAATGCCCCTGTCATTCTGAGCGGAGCCGGAGCGCAGCGAAGGCGGAGTCGAAAGATCTGGCATTCAGGACTGGTAGGCTGATTCCCATAAATCCTGTCAATCCCATAATCCATAAAATCCTGTCCAAACCACAGTCAGGCGGGCAAAGCCCATCCGCGGTCCGCGGTCCGCAGTCCATTACCTGCGATACTCCTCCCTTTGCTGTATATTATTCCAAAAGCCAACCCAATTCCCAGCCCTGCCATGCTCGATTCTGTCATTTCGCGATTCGTCAGCTATTTAAAGGTTGAGCGCAATGCTTCGCCGCATACGATTACTTCCTACAAAAAAGATCTCGACAGCTTCGCCCTTTTCTTAGCCGCGTATGACGCGCAGGGTCGCGAGAATCCCGACGCCATTACCCGCTTTCACATTCGCGCATGGATGGGCAAGCTAAGCGACGACGGCCTCAGCCGCTCCTCCATTGCCCGGAAGGTTTCCTGCCTCAAATCCTTTTTCAAATACACGCTTGCGCGCGGCTATACCACCCAAAATCCGGCTGAGCTCGTATCCATCCCAAGGACAGAAAAAAAACTACCGGTAAACCTGCAACAGGATGAAGCGCTTGAAATGCTGACCGACTTCCCCGTCGAAACCGACTGGGACGCACAGGATAAGGCCATATTGGAACTGTTGTATGCCACCGGCATCCGGCTGGCAGAGCTGATTTCTATAGATGTTCGGGATGTGCAGACCGGATCGCATTTGCTGCGGCTGATGGGCAAAGGGGCGCGTGAACGCATTGTGCCGTACGGCGAACACGCGAAAGCGGCCCTCGACGACTGGCTCAGCCGCCGCAGCCGCTGTGCTGATCCGGAAGCACCGGAAGAAGACCGACGCGCACTTTTTCTCAGCAAGTCAGGCCGCCGCATCTACCCCGTTGCCGTGCAGCGGATGGTGAAAAAACACATCGCACGCGTTAGCGAAATCAGCAAAAAATCACCGCACGTGCTGCGCCACAGTTTCGCTACCCATTTGCTGGGTCAGGGCGCCGACATCCGGGTGATCAAAGAACTTTTGGGTCATGCAGCGCTCACCTCCACCCAAATCTACACGCAAACGAGCATTGATCACCTCAAAAAAGTGCATGAAAAAGCGCACCCAAGAGGCAATTAAAATGTTATATTACTATTCAAAACTAACCATTGTTCAACTCAGGACTGACCGGATTCACCGGTAAAATGCCGGCCCGGAAGTCTGATTTTCACATACAACCGTAACCCAATTCAGAAGGATTACAATGAATACTTCATTCACCGCACGACATTTCGAAGCAAGCAAAAGGCTGCACAATTATTCGGTAGAAGCGGTTCAGAAACTGACCAAATTTTATGACGGAATACTCGACTGTGACATCATCGTGCAACCCACACAGGATCACGACGAACCCCAATCAGCTGAACTTACGGTTAAAGTTAAAGGGGATTTACTTCAGGCCAGCGAAAAGGCCGCTACCTACGAGCAGGCTTTGGGTAAAGCCATCGACAACATGACGCGTCAGCTCCGCAAATACAAGGACAAGCGGTCGAAGTAACATCACCTATTGTTCGGCCGCCCGCTTGTTTCCGGTGCTGAAGCTTATCCAATAGCCGAAGCCCTCCTGAAATTCCGGCAGCCGGCAAATCAATGCAAACAAATCCCGCATTATTCACCAAGAAATTTTCTCGCTGGCAAGGCGAAGCTAAAAACTCAGCGGAAGGGTACCTAAGTACCCTGAGCATGAGTTTTTAGCTTCAACGCCGCCAGCGGGGAAATTTCGCAGTCTTAACACCACACACAGATTAAGGCTAACGGTGTTTATTCGCTAAGACAAATTTAAACTGCCATTTAGCTAATAATTTTTGTTTAATTGTGAATAATGCGGGACAGAACTGCGGGCAGATGTGGCAATAGCTTCATCTGCCCGCTTTGTTTCAGGCTAACGTTCGCATTTTTTTTCCTGCAACCCCGCCTTCTGATTCTCCCTCCCCCTTACTTTTGACCTTCCCGCTCTATGCCCTTTGGCAGCAATCCCATCGTCCCCAAAACACGGCGTATTTCCGTCGAATATCTGGTCTCGCAGCTTCGCGAAAAAATCCGGCTGCAGGTTCAGGCCTGCGCCTCGGCAGCGGCCTGTATGCAGCGCTACCTCACGGAAGCCGACCTGCACCGCCCCGGACTCGCCCTTACCGGCTACACACACCTGTTTGCCTGGAAACGGGTTCAGATTCTGGGTAATACCGAATGTGAGTATCTCGAAAACCTCGACGCATCAGCACGGCTTACCGCTTTCGGCAACCTCACACAGTTTGAAATTCCGGTGATGTTTGTTACGCACGGCAACGAACTCCCGCCCGAGCTCCTCCAAATGGCAGAAGACGCCGGCATCCCCGTGTTTACGACGCACACGGAAACCGTCAAATTCATGTACCTGCTGCGGGATTTTCTCGAAGATCAGTTCGCCCTGCAAACCATCGTGCACGGCGCCATGGTTGATGTGTACGGCATTGGCATCCTGATTACCGGCAAAGCGGGCATCGGAAAAAGCGAAGTCGCGCTCGACCTTGTAGAGCGTGGTCACCGGCTCGTAGCCGACGATGTGGTCACCCTCACCAAAAAAAACAACGTCCTCATGTCGGCGGCGACCGACATCAACAAGCACTTTATGGAAGTCCGCGGCCTTGGCATCATCGATATCATGAGCATGTTCGGCATACGCGCCGTGCGCTATCAGAAGCGCCTCGAAGTACTGCTCGAGCTCTACCTGTGGGATGAGCTCACCGAAGTGGACCGCACCGGACTCGAGCGCAAGCGGGAAGCCATACTCGATGTGGAAGTGCCCGTCATTCAGCTACCCATCACGCCCGGCAAGAACATCACAGTAATCGCGGAAGTCATTGCCATGAACTACCTGCTCAACAACTACGGCTACGACGCCGCACGCGCATTTCAGGAGCGTATCAAAACCCGCATCGCCCAAAAACAGCGCACCGGACAAACCGGACCCAACCGCGCCGTCAATTATTTTGAAGGTGATATCGAGTAACACACTCCCACTATACCGACAGCATTGGGGGTGTGATTAAGCGCAAATTTTGTTGTATTATCTGCGGTCAACCTCAATCCGCTCACCCAACAACATCCCCTTTTGATTCTCTCACCGCTTGACTGGGTCATTGTCGGCATCTTTTTTATGGTGCTGCTCAGCATCGGCTACGCCGCCTCTTTCCGCGCCGGAACCAACACGACCAACTTCTTCCTTTCCGGACGCAACATGCCCTGGTGGCTGCTCGGCGTTTCGATGGTCGCGACGACCTTCTCGGCGGATACGCCCAACCTGGTGACCGACATCGTGCGCAGCGAAGGCGTGGCGGGCAACTGGCTGTGGTGGGCCTTTCTGCTTACCGGCATGCTCACGGTTTTTGTCTATGCCAAACTCTGGAACCGCTCGCAGGTGATGACCGACCTCGAGTTTTACGAGCTGCGCTATTCCGGGAAGATGGCCGCTTTCCTGCGCGGTTTCAGGGCGCTGTACCTCGGTTTTTTCTTTAATGTGATGGTTATTGCGAGCGTATCCCTGGCCTTCATCAAGATTGCCGCGGTCATGCTCGGCCTGCAGCCGGGTGTCGCGCTCATCATTGCTTCGGTCATCGTCGTATTTTACAGCAGTCTCGGCGGACTCAAATCCATCCTCTGGACCGACCTCTTTCAATTTTCCTTCGCCATGTTCGGGGCGGTCATTGCCGCGGTGTATATTCTCGGTTCGCCGGAAGTCGGCGGCCTCTCCAACTTGCTGGCACACCCGAATGTGTCGGATAAACTCAGCCTGGTGCCGAGCATTTCGCAGCCCGAACTTTTTGTGAGCATCTTCCTGATTCCGATCGCCGTGCAGTGGTGGGCGGTTTGGTACCCCGGCGCGGAACCCGGCGGCGGCGGCTACGTGGCCCAGCGGATGCTCGCCGCGAAGAGCGAATCCCACGCCGTTGGCGCGACCCTGCTCTTCAATTTCTTCCACTACGCGCTGCGTCCGTGGCCGTGGATTATCGTCGGACTCGCCTCCCTCGTCGTTTTCCCGGACATTGCGAGCATGGTCGAACGCTACCCCGACGTGCCCGTGCAGTACATCCAAAACGACTTCGCTTACCCGGCCATGCTGCGCGAATTCCTGCCCGCAGGCCTGCTCGGCCTCGTGGTCGCCTCGCTGATTGCGGCCTACATGTCCACGACCGCCTCACAGCTCAACTGGGGCTCCTCCTACCTCGTGAACGACTTCTACGGACGCTTCTACAAGCCCGAAGCCACCGAAACTGAGAAAGTCAGCTTTGGCCGCTTCTCCACCGTCGCCCTCATGGTCGCCTCCGTGCTGCTCGCACTTGTGCTCCAAAACGCGCTTCAGGCCTTTCAGTACATCCTCATGATCGGCGCCGGAACCGGCCTGATTTACATCCTGCGCTGGTTTTGGTGGCGCATCAACGCCTGGTCTGAAATCTCTGCCATGATCGCCGCAGGCACCTTTTCCATGATGTTCATCCTCATCGAAAACTTCGCCATGCTCCGCCTCGAAGGCGGCCTCGTGGATGTCTTCGGCTTCCAGACCAGCATGAGCTACTGGAACGTCATCAAACTCGTCGGCACGGTCGCCCTTACTTCTGCGACATGGATCGTCGTCACCCTGCTCACCTCCCCGGTCGATGACGCCACCCTGCGCAGCTTCTACACCCGCATCCGTCCCGGCGGACCCGGCTGGCGAGCCGTCGTAGATCAGGCCCAAAAAGAAGGCGTCACCCTCACCAAAGAGCAGGACCTCCGCTGGGATGTCCCCACCGGCATCCTCTGCATGATCCTCGGCACCACCATGATCTACAGCCTGCTCTTCATGACCGGCAACCTCCTCTACGCCAACTGGGGCACTGCGATCCTCCTCGGAGGCACCGCCGCCACCTCCGGCTACCTCCTCACCCGCTACTGGAGCAAACTCCGCATGTCCTGAACCCAACACCAAGCCCTGCTACAGACCACCAGATAAAACCAATTTTATTTTTTTGGGTAAACTCAGAGAACATCAATGGTTCTGTCATAGATTAGAAACCCCAAAACGAAGATAAAGGCGTTGCTTTTTTTCAGTGGAACAGTATTTCAGTAATTCAGTATGGCGGTGATTTGGTGTTGAAACAGACTGGAAACGCGGTAAGCATAAGGAAGAGAGTGGAACGCAGATTCACAAAAAAGCGGGTCACCTCGAACAGCGGAGCATGACAACACCGCTATCAAAGCACCAAAGGTACGCCTTACTTTGAAAGCCCGTCGAAGCATCACGGCGTCATCCCGGAAACGCCCACTTAGGTGTATGATTATCAAAGCCATAGCTCAACGGCGTTATCCGGGATCTACCAGCTTCGGCCTGCGACCATGCCGGTTGCAGACCTGCAATAGCGAATCCAAACATCTCAGAACTGGCATCCCTTCGGGATTGGGGGACGTAAATCCGGATAACGGAAGCTGGTTCTCGGCAATGCTCTGTGCACCCAAAGGCTCTGATTTATTTCTTCAACCGATGAGAGATTTCCGCATTAGACTTTGTCCGCTTTCCATTTTTATGCTTTCGTAAAATACATGGCGGTTGATCCAGGCAAAATGCCATCAACCCTGAAAGGGTGAAATGATTGTAGCAAAAACGAACCATCAGGGCCGATGAACCCCGAAGGGGTGGCATTATAGCCAACGTGAATAATTTCACCCCTTCGGGGTTTTCTGTTGGGCTGGACGCGGGTTTGCTACAATAATGCCATCCCTTCGGGATTGGGGGGTCAGATGTCGGATGGAGTGAGGCGGGTGCGACTTCGGGCGCAAATTACCGGCTTTATCCGCAATGCGCGTGCGGGGTTCTAATATGGTGGGCGATATTTAAGTCCGATGATATGCCGCCCTTTCAGGGCTGATTTAAGGCAATTTCCCAATATGGAGCCAAACTTTCGGCGCTCAACCAAACCTTGAGGGTTTCAGAAACCTTGATGTTTTTTTTCTAACGAATACCTGGTATTGACTGCCTCTGAAATGCGATGAGACACCCTGGCACGAGTCGAGGATTTCAGGCCAGGCAGCGATTTCATCTCGTCCTTTATCGGCGGTCTCCCCTTTCATAATTCTGTTAAATCGAAGTTTTGGCTCATTCTTCGCTTTGTAAAGGGCAATCTCTTTATTGATCTTTCAGGCCTGGCCTTCACTTCCGAAGTGCTAACGTAAAATATGTACCTTAAATGTCGTTTGGCACCCATTGCGCGCGGTTATAAATACCGTGGGCTTTACCTTTTAGGGTTTGATCAAGGTAAGGTGAGTTGCGGGATTTACTCTTGTTCGAAGCTACACTGTATGTCCAGCTTGAGGTCGTATCAAACAGCGTCAGGTTCGCAGGCTGACCCGCTTCAAGGGTTGGTACCGGCAGACGCAGTATGGTTCGCGGAGCATCAATAAGGCAGCGCAGCACCTGCGGCAACTTCATCCGGCCTGTATCAAGCAGCTGTTTTACCACGACGCTCCAGGCGGTTTGCAGTCCGAGAATGCCGTTCGGGGCATAGATAAACTCCACTTCCTTCTCCTCGACCGAATGCGGCGCATGATCGGTACAGATTGCGTCAATCGTACCATCGGCAAGGCCTTCAATCATGGCCTCCACGTCATCGGCAGTGCGCAGCGGCGGATGCATCTTATAATTAGTATCAAAAGCGCTGCGCTCAATTTCTTCATCTGTAAGATCGAAATGATGCGGGCATACCTCCGTCGTTACCTTTATCCCTTTCGCCTTAGCTTCGCGAACCATCTCCACCCCGCGGCGCGTGCTGATATGCGCCACGTGCACATGTCCGCCGGTGAGCTCGGCCAGCAGAATATCCCGCGCAATCATCACTTCCTCCGCAATGGAGGGCGTGCCCGCCAGACCCAGCCGGGTAGAAACCCGCCCCTCATGCATGTGCCCCGGACGTGAAAGATCGAGATCCTCCTCATGATTGATCACCGGCATATCAAGCATGGTCGCATAATCGAGGGCTGTGCGCATCAGTTTGGCATTATACACGGGATCGCCGTCATCACTGAAGGCAACCGCGCCGCCCGCCTTCATATCCCCCATTTCCGCCAGGTGCTTCCCTGCCCGGTCCTTTGAAACGCACCCGATCGGATACACCTCAACCGGCAGGGCTGCGGATTTATTCACAATATACTCCACAACATCACGAGAGTGAATGGGCGGGAGCGTATTCGGCATACAGGCTACCGCGGTAAACCCGCCGGCAGCCGCAGCCGTGCAGCCCGTTTTGATCGTCTCTTTATGCTCCAGACCCGGCTCACGCAGGTGCACGTGCATATCCATCCAGCCGGGCGAAAGAAATGCCCCCTTGCCGTCAACTACAAGTTCATCTGCCTCTGGCGTAAGATTCAGGCCGGTTTCAGCAATCTTGCCCTCCCTGATTCTAAGGGCGTTTACCGTTTGAGCATCACGAATACCGAATGCATCGGCAAGCTGAACATTCAGGAAAAGCACATTTGGCTGAGACATAAGAGCAACAATTTTGGATGAAGAATAAAGAGAGGCAGCCCAAAAAAAGGACCTGTTTTTTACAAAATACGAACAATGTATACACCGAACATAAAAAAGGTAGACAGCTCCATGTCCGGCTTCAGGAGCCGGTCGCATAGCAGCGTTCGCCAGCAACATACAGTTTGTATGATAGGTCTGCAGTAAAGGCTAAGGGGTCAATCGGCTTGCATGACCTGCGCTTTTGGCTTATGTATTCCGTCTAACCGCAGCCTGGCTTTCCGCACAAATACTGGCTTGCGGTTACCTAAAAAAAGCAACGCCTTCATCTTCGATTTGGGGGCTTTCAATCTGCCACGGTGCCCCTGATGCTCTGTGAGTTTCCCCCAAAAAATACAGTACACATGACATGCTTTGGTGCCGGTTGCAGGGGGACATGGCGGGGCAGCTTTTCGCGGGTACGGGGGGAGCGGTTCACGGGTGCGTTCGGAATGAAAGGACGGGGGACTGCCGTTTGCATTTGGACATTTCTACTCAATTAATTTGTACGTTTATGAGCGAGCTTAACTGGAAAACGATTCTTAATTTTGCTGAAAACGGCAATCCTGAACCTGATCAGCGTGTGGAGAAGTCGGAAGCTGAGTGGGAGAAACAGCTTTCGGAGGAGGCGTTTTATGTGACGCGTAAGCACGGAACCGAGCGGCCTTTCAGCGGGGAGCACTGCCATAGTTTCGGGCCGGGCCGGTATGGCTGCGTTTGCTGCGGCGCGCTTTTGTTTGACGCTTCGGAGAAGTTTGAGTCGGGTACCGGATGGCCGAGTTTCACGCAGCCGGTGAAGGAAAATGCCATCCGCTATAAGGTTGACCGGAGTTTTGGGATGGTGCGTGTAGAAACCCTGTGCAACAGCTGTGATGCGCACCTGGGGCACGTTTTTCCGGACGGACCTAAACCAACGGGGCTGCGCTATTGCATGAATTCCGTTGCGTTGGAAAAACTCGAGGACTGATCCGCTATGAGCGGTTTCTCCCGATAATCTGCCGGGATTTTAATGAAAACGGGCGTCACCCTTTGCGGATGACGCCCGTTTTTTTTTGAGACGATTTGCGGTTTAGTCAGCGTGTGCCTGACGCTGTCTTATTTTTTCGGAGTAGCGTTCGTACATCTGCCGCTGGAAGTCGCGCATGTCGCTTTTGCGGCCGGCAACATAGACCTGTTCTACGCGGGTGCTGTACTCGATGGGGTTCCCGGTTGTGATCAGCAAGTCGGCTTGTTTGCCTACTTCGAGGCTGCCAATGCGGTCATCGAGGCCGAAAATCTGCGCCGGGTAGAGCGTCAGTGATTTCAGGGCTTCATCGGCTGGCAGGCCAAATGCTGCGGCGGTACCGGCTTCGAAGGGCAGGCGGTTGGCGTTGGCGGCGGAGCTTGATCCGGCAATTGCAAAACGGACCCCGGCCTGATGCAGCTGTGCCGGAAGTTCGTACCAGGCATTGTAGGGCTCCCACCAGCGCGAGGGTGAACTTTGAACCGTGGTTATCAGCACGGGCACATCATAGGCGAGAAGGTGCTCGGTAACGAGATGCGCGTCGCGACCGCCGAGGATGATGAGCTTTATGTCTTCTTCCTGTGCCCAGGTGATGGCGTCCTGAATTTGACGCATGTCGTTGGCGCTGACCACGACCGGCATTGCGCCGTCAAGCACGGGTTTCATGGCGTGCCAGCGGGAGTCGAAGTCGTGTCGCGGGGCGTTGCCGGCAGCATGGGCGCGAACGGCGGTGACGTAAGCCCGGGCGTCGGCAAAGGCTTCGCGAAGCTCTTCGAGCTGTCGGGTATAGTTGCGGGTATTGCCAGGGTTAGGCCAGCTCACCATCATCCCTAAACCTGCCTGCAGCGTCATTTCTTCCCAGGTCCAGCCGTCCATCATCATGGCTGCGGACTGCCCCGCAATCAGCGGACTGCCCCAGCCGCTGCCGGGTGTGCTTACCGAGGTTGTGATACCTGCGGAGCGGGCGACGCCAATGTGGCGGCTTGCAGCATGAAAGGCCCGCTCGGCGCGCAGGTTAGGATTGATGGGTCCGACTTCATTCAGGTCGAGCGTCATTTCGACCGCGCTGATTTCGAACAGGCCGATCTGACTCCAGGCGTGAATCAGGCCCGGGTAGATGTGGCGCCCGCTGACATCTTCGGTAACGGCGCCTTCGGGTATGCTTACATCGGTTCCGATGGCCGTGATGATGCCGTTGTCGAAAACGATGGTTCCGTTTTCAATGGTGTCGCCTTCCAGGGTGTGGATGGTGCCGCCGGTAAGGGCAACCGGCTGTGACTGAACCGGAGCGGGGGTCTGTGCGAAGAGAGGCGTTGCTGCCATAAGGCCGAAAAGAACGACGGCCATACAAGCCGTGTACAGCGTATTTCGGCAGTTGTCTGCGGTACGCTTCACAATTTCAGACATGGGATGCGTGTGGTTTTGGATGAGATTAGTCATTGTTCATCTCCAGAATTAAGCGGATGAGTTCGGCGCGTTCACGGTCAACCGCTGCACGTAAAGCGGCGTCTTCTTCAATATCGAAATAGCGGCGGCCGTCGATCCAGGTTTGCTCTGCGATGGTGAAGGTGGAAAGCGGGTCTCCGCTCCAGATCACGAAATCGGCGTCTTTGCCGGGTTCCAGCGAGCCGACGCGGTCTTCTATGCCGAGCAAGGCAGCGGTGCGGTTTGTGACGAGCGAAAGGGCGGTTTCCGGATCAAGGCCGGTTCTCACCATTTTGGCGGCTTCCCAGTTCATGCGGGTCGCAATCTGACTGTTGTCGGAGTGAAGGGAGGTCGGTACGCCGGCTTCCAGCAACAGACGGGCATTGTAGTTGGTGTTGTCGTAGGCTTCAATTTTGAAGCCGCCCCAGTCGGTCCAAACAACTGCGCCAATCCCGCGCTCAGCCAGTTCGGGCGCTACTTTGAAGGCTTCAAGCGCGTGATGGAAAGCTTTGATTTCGAAACCGATTTCTTCCGCAAGTACCATCAGCATGAGGATCTCATCCTGACGGTAGCTGTGGGAATGAATGTCGATGTTGCCGTCGAGAATATCAGCGAGCGCGTCAAGCCGGAGGTCACGACGGGGCGGAATGCCGCTGCCGTTGCGCTCCCATTCCTGCCAGCGGGCACGATAATCTTTGGCCATTTGGAAGCGGTCGGCTATGATTTGCTCGACGCCCATGCGGGTATCAGGGTAACGTCCGGTGCCGACCCGCTTGGGGTTTTCGCCGAGCGCGAATTTCACCGTACGCGGTGCGCCTTCGAGGGGAAGTTCGTGTGAAAGCGCGCCCCAGCGCATTTTGAGGGTCACGTTTTGTCCGCCAATGGGGTTGGCCGAGCCGTGCATGACATGCGCCGTTGTGAGCCCGCCGGCAAGCTGACGGTACATCCAGATGTTGTTGATGTTGAGGACATCAGCCATGCGGACTTCCGCGGTGATGGCATTTCCGATTTCATTGACGCCATCTACGCCGGAGTGCAGGTGCGCGTCGATGAGTCCGGGCGTTACGTGACGGCCTTCCGCGTCGATAACAACGGCCCGGCGCGGGGCACGCAGATCATGGCCGACTTCCGCAATTTTGCCGTCCCGGACCAGCAAATCGGCATTTTCGAGAATGCCTTCGGGGCCTTGCGTCCAGATGGTTGCGTTCTGCACCAGGATGGCGCGGGCTTGCTCCGGCTTTTGCTCACGACCGAATTCCATGGACGGACGAAGGTTCGTAAGCTCCAGGTCGCGCCGCATAGGGCTGTTTTCGCGCGGCTCCGGACGTTCACCTGATTCCATGCGGGTCGCGTTCCAGTTGATGCGGCTTTGTCCCGTTACTTCTGCCCAGCCATGCAGGCGGTCGTCGCGCAGTGAAGCCGTGAGGCGTACCGGCCCTGAAGTTGAGATATCATCATGCTGAAAATCAGCCCGGAAACGCCGCGTGTGGTCGTCGTACGCAATGTTGTTCAGGCTAATTTCATCATCACCGATTACCAGCTCACCGCTGAAACGTCCGGGACGTGTTTCCTTCAGGCTAAGGCGGCCATCAAACAGGCTTTCGTCGCTTGCCAGCTCCCAGCTTCCTGCCGGGTTGTTATGGGGCTCGCGGTTGATGATGTGGCGGTGACCGTCAATCCAGACATACATTATGCGGGTGTTATGGTGGAAGAGGTCGCCATCCGTAACGACAAAATGGGCAGCTTTGCCGCGCGTAAGGGAGCCGTGCGTCGCGCTGATGCCCAGAAGCTCCGCAGGCTGCGTGGTGAGGGCGGCAAGGGCGGTATTGGCGGGCAGACCGGCTTCAACGGCTTTTCTCAGGTTGGGGAGAAAGTGGGAGGGATTTTCAAGACCGTCGGTCGTCAGGGAGAAAGCGATCCCTGCGGCTGCAAGACGTGCAGGATTTTCCGGTGCAAGGTACCAGTGACGCAGCTCCGCAAGGTTGCGGTTGTAAGCGTCTTCAGGCGTGCCGACTTCGGGGGTATCCGGAAAGCTGAGCGGTAAAATCAGTGAAAACCGTTGTGTGCGCAGGTAATCGGCAATGCGGTATTCGTGTCCGCTGCCGCGAACCCAAAGCTGACTGTCAAACTCATCCGCAATGCGTAATGCGCGCAGGACTTCTTCATCGCTGCCGGCTTCAATGAGAAGCGGCATTTGCCCCCGCGCTGCAGCGGTAAGGCTGTGGAGCATGGCATTGTATTCGGGACGCTGCAGGCCGGCAGGATTTTGCTCAAAAGCGGTATGCGCGTCGTGATACCAGCGGGCGTCATACAGGGTTTGACGGATCAGCGCTATGGCTCCGATGTTTGATGTGGGATACGTAAACCCGAATTCTGAACTGCGGCTCAGTGAGACAGACTGTGCTATACCGCCCCGAATGGTGCGGTCGGTCGGACTTCCGTCACGCAGTGTGAGTGCGGCGGTTTGTCCGCGAAAAATACCCAGCTCAGGCACGGAAGCGGCAACCGTGAACCCCATTTTGCGCAGGGCTTCGCTGCCGTCGTCTTCGGTATTAAAAATTTGTTCGGCCCTAAGGTGCGCCCGCAGCTGTGGGTTCCAGGGCTGATTTCCACGGTCGAGCTCTACGGGCGCATCCTGCATACCTGTGCGGGCATGCGCGTCGATAAATCCGGGATAGACCGTTTTTCCGTCCAGGTCAAAAACGCGGGCGTCGGCGGGTACGCGGACATTTGCACCGACGGCTTCAATAACGCCGTCACGAATTACCAGGGTCCCGCTGGAGATTACGGAGCCCGGCGTGGTGACGATCGTAGCATTGGTCAGTGCAAAAACAGCGGGTGTATTCTCGCGTATCCCGTCCGTCGGGGATGTTTGCGACTGCGCAAACCCCCAAAGCGGCATGATCAGCAAGAGAACAGCAAAAACAGCCGTTGTCAGGCTGACTTTTATAGTGCGGCAGTTCATCATACAGTTAGATTGGTTTACAGATATCCGGCTTTAGCTAACATGAGATTACCGGTGGATAAGTCTCCGGCAGATGTAAGCAAAAAAGACAGCGGCCGGGAGACGGAAGTTTGGAAAATAGTTTTGATGAACTACCGCTGTCGCTAAATGATGTTAATCCGTCTTGCATGAATGTAATCTTAGTGCCTGCCGGACGCACATTCGCAAATCACAAGCGCTGATCGAATGTGAAATCTTTGATCTCGGAAATTTTCACCTGAGAAAACTGCGGATGCGCCGGATTGATGATGATATTGAATTCATCGCTAATGATGGCGGATGGCACCATCAGAATCAGGGATTCAAGTCCGTCAGCCCATCTGTCTCCTACCGGCTGACACAGGTGATAATTTTGAACCCTGTGCCAGTTTTCGGGAAGGGAAGCGGGTAAAATAATTTGCCGGCTGCACTTATCGGGAATTTCAATTTGGGTCAGTTTGTAGCGCATAAAAGCGCGCTCCCCGCCGACGTGCACCAGGTACTCGAGACAGGAGAGCGCGCGGCTTGAAGCTGTGTAGACTACATATTGCCCGGCGGAATTCCAGCGGCCCGGCCGCCCGGAACCGGATAGTGCTCCGGCCCATCTTGCAAGTGAAATGCGGTATACGAACATGACAGACAGCTACGCCAGTGCGCCGTATTCGATGCGAATGAGCTCTTCGCGGATAAGATCTATACCGCCGGATGTGCTCAGGAGACTGACGGGCACCTGATCTCCGAGCCCGTATGCAGGCTTACGCAGCCAGCGGTTGAAGGCGTTGAGATCTGTGAAAATTTCGTTCGCTTTTTGGTAGAGCGCGATAATTTTGGCAAGCTGTTCGCTATTAAGCGCATTGAAACGCTTGTTTTCTTTCTCGTAGCGCTGAACCGTTTTATAAGAAAGGCCAAGCACAGCGGCGAGTTCATCTTTGGTGAGACCCGTGATATGCAGAAGCTCTGCAAATGCGCTTGCCGGCATACCATCTTTTGCGATTTGTACCATAGCTAAGGTATTGTTTGGGGTGATTTCATATTTTCGGGCGGCTGACTGAACCGCACCGCTTAGGTTTTCGGTATTAAAAGAATCGGACATATAAATAGCCTTTTGGATGTATATCAGTAATTTGTCTATAATTTACAGACAATAGTCTGAACAAGCAAGCCCATCGAATAATTTCGAATTATTTTTTTGGCGTTATTTGTTCTCTAAACCAAACGCCACAATGTTGAATATCTCTTTGATAAAAACACAGCGGACAACAGTACACAGGCTTATTCCTACTGTAATGAAGCAACACCAGCGATCAATGGGATTGCCTTTCACCAACTCCCGATTCCCTTATTTTAGATTTCGACACGAATGATCATGACTGAAATGTCTTATGTCCTGATTACCAGACCGACTTATTAAAATCAGTCCGGTATTAAACCTATTCATCACACTATTTCAAATTTCTGGTATGTCGCCAAAAAATATTTTTAACGAACCCCTTAAACTGTGCTGCAACAATCCGCTTACCGGCTTTTACCGCGATGGTCTTTGCCGCACCGACACCTTTGATGCGGGCCGTCATGTGGTTTGCGCCATCATGACGGATGAATTTCTTCAGTTTTCCCGCTCCAAAGGCAATGATCTGATAACGCCCCGTCCCGAGTATCGCTTTCCCGGGCTGAAAGCGGGTGACCGATGGTGCCTGTGCGCACTCCGGTGGAAGGAAGCTGAGACACACGGCATGGCGCCGCTCGTGGATCTAGAAGCTACCGCTATTGAAGCCCTTGACTTTATTCCGATGGAAACCCTCATCCAATACGCCTGGAAAACCAATGCCGAATAAAACCGAAATCACAGGCTGGAACTTACAACACACCTATCAAAACCTTCACCCGATGATGTTCAGCAAGGTGAGTCCGCAGCACGCGGAAGCGCCCAAGCTGCGTCTATTTAATGAGACGCTCGCCGCGGAACTTGGACTTGACGTACCGGAGCAATCAGCGCAGTCGCTGGCTGAGCTGTTTTCCGGCAATGCGTTGCCGGAACAGGCTTCCCCTATTGCGCAGGCCTATGCAGGACATCAGTTCGGGCAGTTCACCATGCTCGGCGACGGGCGCGCCCTCCTTTGGGGCGAACAAACGCTGACCGACGGCAGCCTTAAGGACATGCAGTTTAAAGGCAGCGGACGCACCCCCTACTCCCGCGGCGGCGATGGGCGGGCAACGCTCTATTCCATGCTGCGGGAATATCTCATCAGCGAAGCCATGAATGCGCTTGGTATCCCAAGTTCCCGCAGCCTTGCCGTTGTGGAAACAGGTGAACAGGTGTACCGCACCCGCATGAACAAAGGTGCAGTACTTACGCGCGTCAGCGACAGTCATATCCGGGTTGGCACTTTTGAGTATGCCCGCCGCTTCCTCCCTCCCGAAGCCCTAACAAGCTTACTCGAATACACCATCAACCGGCATTATCCGGATCTCGCGGAAAGCGAAAATCCGGCCGTTGCCCTCCTTGAGCGGGTACTGCAAAAACAGGCTGAGCTGATAGCCCAATGGATGAGCTGCGGTTTTATTCACGGGGTGATGAATACGGATAACATGACGCTCTCCGCTGAAACCATCGACTACGGTCCCTGTGCTTTCATGAACGCCTTCAATCCCAAAAAAGCTTTCAGTTCGATTGACGCGGGTCGCCGCTACTCCTGGGGCAATCAGCCGGGGATTGCGCAGTGGAACCTGAGCGTACTTGCAGGTGCATTGCTGCCATTGATTCACGAAGATCAGGATGAAGCGGTCAAAATCGCTAAAGCGGTGCTGGAAAGTTTTGAAGACCGCTTTCAGTCTGCGTGGTACGGACTCCTGAGCAAGAAACTCGGCTTTGCCGGTGATGTCACAGAATATGACCGCAGCCTTGCCGACGACCTCCTTCGTCTCATGCAGCAACAGGAAGCCGATTTCACAAATACCTTCCTTTTTCTGGAAACCGAATCCGCGTGGCTTGAAGGCATTCCCTCCGGATCAGCTTTTGACGCCCTGCACCAAAAAATCCGCGAGCGCCAAGAGCAAAATCCCGGCGGTCGTGATGAAGCCATACGGCTCATGGCTGCACAAAATCCGTTCATCATCCCCCGCAACCATCAGGTCGAGCGGGCACTCACGGAAGCTGCCTTTAAGGATGATTACAGCTTTTTTAACAAGCTTCTCCATGAACTCCAGGAACCCTACCGCCGGACTTCCGAAGCTGATCATAATCTAAGAAAAGAGCTCACGATGCCACCCGAAGGCGGCGACGGTGACTACCGTACTTTCTGCGGTACCTGACAGCAGTTTTGGTGGCTCAAGCTGAATTCAGTATTCATTTCACAGCTTTTTTGCGTATCATCGGAGCTTAATTTTTACAAGCACCGGATTTCCCCTTTACGTTTAAATTCAGCTATGAGAGTTCTCAAATTCGGCGGTTCCTCTGTCGCTACACCACAGCGCATTCTCGATGTCGTAGATATTGTTTCCAAAGCCCGAGCGCGCAACTGCCAGGCTGTTGTTTTTTCAGCCTTTGGCGGTGTCACCGATCAGCTTATTGCCATGGCCCGTCAGGCCGAAGCCGGTGATGAAGACTTTGCCCGCTCGTTTCAGGAACTCGAGCTGCGGCACATTACCACCGTTCGGGAACTGATTTCCGCTGCGAATCAGAGTCAGGTGATGGGTCGGGTAAAAATGATGCTGAACGAGCTGGAAGACGTGCTTCAGGGCATTCAGCTCGTTGGCGAGCTGACGCCGCGGACCCTCGATTTTATTATGAGCTTCGGAGAGCGGCTGAGCAACTATATCATCAGCCGCACCCTCACCGACCGCGGCATTCCTGCCGGATTTCTGGACACCCGTACCGTTATCAGAACCGGAGATCAGTTTGGGAAGGCTCTTGTGGATATGGAAACAACCCAAGAGCTTCTCACGAATCACTTTGCCGCCAAGCCCGACGTGCAAATTGTGACGGGTTTCATAGGTGCAACCAATACCGGCGTCACAACGACCCTCGGTCGCGGCGGTTCTGACCTGACCGCTTCCATTCTCGGGGCCTGCCTTAAAGCCGAAGCCATCGAAATCTGGACCGACGTTAGCGGCATTATGACCGCAGACCCCCGTAAGGTCCGCAAGGCCTTCCCGGTGAAGCATGTCACCTATGAAGAAGCACAGGAAATGTCGCACTTTGGCGCCAAGGTCATTTACCCGCCTACCATGCAGCCCGCCATGGCACGGAATATCCCGATTTGGATCAAAAACACCTTTGAGCCGGATGCAGAAGGAACCCTGATTTCAGGCGAGCCTGATCAGACTGAGCTTCCTGTCAAAGGCATTTCCTCCATCGGACACGTGGCGCTCGTGCGGGTTCAGGGCGCAGGTATGATTGGGGTAGCGGGTGTGGCACAGAGAATTTTCGGTGCCCTCGCCAAAGCGGGTATCAACACCATTCTGATTTCACAGGCTTCCAGCGAGCACTCTGTTTGTTTTGCGGTGAGTCCGGATCAGGCGGAAAAGAGCCGTCAGGTTTTGCTTGAAAGTTTTGCATTCGAAGTGCAGCGCGGACAGATTTCCGATATTGTGGTGGAAGACAACATGTGCGTAGTCGCCGTAGTGGGCGAAAACATGCGCTCTACGCCCGGTATTGCCGGGAAAGTGTTTCAGGCGCTGGGCCGGAACGGGGTGAATGTCGCAGCCATCGCGCAGGGCTCCTCGGAGCTGAACATCTCGGTAGTCATTTCCCGCAAAGACGAACAAAAAGCGCTCATCGCCGTTCACGACGCTTTTTTCCTTTCCGGACTCAAAACCGCAAACCTGTTTTTTATTGGGGTCGGACTTATTGGCAGCACGGCCATTGATATGCTGTTGAAACAGCGCGACAAACTGCGCGAAACCCTGAAGATCGACCTCCGCATTATTGGGATGTGCAACAGCCGGAAGATGCTGTTTGACCTGAACGGGATTGATGAAAACGACTGGAAACAACAGCTCGACAAAAAGGGCGGTCCGCAGACCCTTGACGCATTTCTCGAACATGCAGCCTCGCTTAACCTGCCCGGCAGCATCATGGTTGACTGCACGAGCGCCGAGGAAGTCGCCGCACGCTACCACGGCATCCTGAAAAACAGCATCTCCATCGTTACGCCGAATAAAAAAGCATGCAGCGGCAGCATGGCGCGCTATCAGGCCCTGCACAGGGAAGCCCTGCGACGTGACGTCTCCTTACTGTATGAAACCAATGTCGGGGCCGGTCTGCCGCTGATCAAAACGTTGCAGGAAATGCACCACACCGGCGATACGATTCACTCGGTGGAAGGCGTGCTCTCCGGCACCCTCAGCTACCTGTTCAATGAGTACGACGGCAGCCGTCCGTTTTCGCAGCTGGTAGGCGAAGCCCGGGAGAAAGGCTTCACCGAGCCTGATCCGCGCGATGACCTTAACGGGATGGATGTCGCCCGGAAGCTGCTCATCCTCGCCCGTGAAATCGGCCTGACCCTGGAACTTGCCGACATCCAAATGGAGCCCCTGCTACCCGCAAGCCTGTTCGATGCCCCCGATACCGAAGCCTTCCTGCAGGACCTGCCCTCCGTGGATGAAGCCTTCAAGGCCCGGTACGAAGAAGCGCGGGGTGCCGGCAAAAAGCTGCGCTACATTGCGAAGGTCAGTGCGGAAGGCGCCCGGATTTCGCTTCAGCACGTGGACGAAACCCACCCTTGCTACGGCCTTCAAAGTACCGACAACCTCATCCTGATTCACTCCGACTGCTACAGCAATCGTCCGATGGTCGTGGCCGGACCCGGTGCCGGGCCCAAAGTGACGGCAAGCGGCGTGGTCGGCGACATCATCAAATCTGCGCTGCGCTGATCTCACAGCGGGCATTCCTTTCCCATTCTGCTTATGTCTGTTTCCGTTTTTGCCGCCGCTACGGTAGCCAACGTCGCCTGCGGTTTCGACGCCCTCGGCTTCGCGATACACGAACCCGGCGATGAAGTAATTGTCCGGAAATCCGCTCAGTCCGGCCTACGAATTGTTGCGATTACGGGGGATGAAGGCCGCCTCCCGCTTTCGGTGACGAAAAACACCGCCGGGGTCAGCGCGCAGGCCCTGCTCGATGAAACGGGCTACACCGGTGGTATTGAGATGGAAATCCACAAGAAAATGCCGCTCGGAAGCGGATTGGGTTCAAGCTCAGCAAGCTCGGTCGCAGCTGTTGTTGCCGTGAACGAACTGATCGGCTCGCCTTTTACCCGCGCGGAATTACTGCGTTTCGCGACAGAAGGTGAGCGCGCAGCCTGCGGCGTACCGCATGCCGACAATGTCGGTCCTTCCCTGCTCGGCGGATTTGTACTGATTAGAAGCTATAATCCGCTCGAAGTCGTGCAGCTGCCGGTACCGGACGAGCTCTGGTGCAGCGTCATTCATCCGCATGTGGAAATCCTCACCGAAGATGCCCGCAACGTGCTGCGTCGGCGGATTCGCCTGGAAGACGCCGTAGTGCAGTGGTCCAACCTCGGTGGCCTGATTGCCGGCCTGTATCAGGGCGACTATCAGCTCATTGGCCGCTCCCTCAGCGACATCATTTTTGAGCCGACCCGCTCCCTGCTCATCCCCGGTTTTGATATGATGAAGCAGGCCGCGATGCAGGCAGGCGCGCTGGGATGCAGCATTTCCGGTTCAGGACCTTCCGTTTTCGCGCTATGCCGGGGCGAAGAAATCGCCCGCGCCGCTGCCGACGCCATGCAGCACGCCCTCACGAAAGCCGGACTCGGCAGCGAAACCTACGTCTCGGCCATCAACCGGCAGGGCCCTGTAATCCGGAATCTGTAGCCGACCCGGAAGCCCATCCCCCGAACAACTCCTTCAAAAAATAAACACCGTGATTCTCTACTACTCGACCCGTCAGACCAATCCAAAACCTGAAGACCACACCATTTTCCCCGAAGCCCTGCGGCTGGGCCTCGCCCCTGACGGCGGCCTTTACGTTCCCGATCAAATTCCCAAGTTTCCACCTGAATTCTGGGAGAATATCGCCGGGATGTCGGTTTCAGAGCTTGGTCGCGTATTGCTCCGGCCCTGGTTTGAAGACGACTTGACCGATGTAGAGCTTGAAACGCTGGTGGATGACGCCCTCAACTTCGACGCACCCCTGGTGAAGCTGGACGAGCGAACCTACGTGCTCGAGCTTTTCCATGGACCGACCCTGGCTTTCAAGGATTTCGCTGCCCGCACCATGGGCCGGCTGATGGCCAAGTTGCTGCGCAAGCCGGGCGAAACCCTGCACGTGCTTACCGCTACTTCCGGCGATACCGGCGCGGCTGTTGCTGACGGCTTTTTCGGCGTGGAAGGCATTCAGGTGTGGGTCCTCTACCCTTCCGGGAAGGTCAGCCCGCTGCAGGAGAAGCAATTCACGACCCTGGGCGGCAACGTGACCGCGCTCGAAGTGGATGGCACTTTCGATGATTGTCAGCGGCTGGTGAAACATGCTTTTGTGGATAAAAAACTCCGCAAGCGCATGAACCTCACTTCGGCGAATTCCATCAATATCGGACGACTGCTGCCGCAAATGGTGTATTATGCAAGGGCTGTCGCGCAGCTTCAGGAAAAGAAACTCAGCAACAAGCCGGTTTATGTTGTGCCAAGCGGTAACTTCGGCAACCTGACAGCCGGAATCCTCGCACTCCACATGGGCATGCCGGCCGGCGGATTTTTCGCAGCAACGAACAAAAACAAAACCTTTGTGGACTTCCTCGAAAGCGGACGCTACGAACCGCGGCCTTCAACGCCGACCATCAGCAATGCGATGGATGTGGGTGACCCGAGCAACTTCGACCGGATTCTGGATCTTTTCAACAAAGATTTGGACTCAATACTTTCCGCGGTACTTGCTGATTCTGTGAATGATGACGAGACCCGCGCGACCATTCTGCAAACCTGGAAGGACTTTGGCTATATTGCCGATCCGCATACGGCTGTTGGCCTGAAAGCCTGGCAGCGCAGGAAGTCCGAGTTTTTTGATACGACCATCGCTATTGTGCTGGCAACCGCCCATCCGGCAAAATTCGCGGATGTCATGCCGGAAGAAGTGGCGCAGCATATTCCGGATACGCCTGCGCTCGAAAAACTGCGGAAACGCACCAAGCAAGCCATTCCGATGGCTGCTGATTTTGAAGCTTTCCGCAAAATCCTGCTGCAACACGCCTGATTTTATCCGGAATCCACTTATTGTGTGAATCGGACATCTTCATTTCTACTAACTTAATCTATTACCTATGAATCTGACTGTTTTCCTGACCGGCTGTTTTCTGACCGGCATGATGATGAGCTTTGGCGCCGTAATTCAGGCGCAGGCGCAATCCGCGAGCGCGAGCGCCTCGGCCTCTGCAAGCGCGCAGACTACCGTTAGCGCCGAAACGGGTGAGCGTCCGCGACTGCTGCCCTATCCCGAAACCCGGAAAAGCGACCATGTGGATGTCTATTTCGGCCATGAAGTTGCCGATCCCTACCGCTGGCTGGAAGATGATCTTTCTGATGAGACCAAAGCATGGGTGCAGGCGCAGAATGAAGTGACCTTCGATTTCCTGGATCAGATTCCGTTTCGCACGCAGATCCGGGAACAGCTCACGGCGGACTGGAACTATGTGCGGGAGTCGGCGCCTGTACGGCACGGGGAGTGGTACTACTTTTCGCGCAACGACGGGCTGCAAAATCACGCAGTCGTGTTCCGCAAGCGTGGTGTCCGCGGGGACGCCGAAGTCTTCCTCGATCCCAACACCTTTTCAGAAGACGGCACAACTTCCCTCGCGGGCATGAGCTTCACCCGGGACGGATCCCTGCTCGCCTATTCCATATCTGAAGGCGGCAGCGACTGGCGCAAAATCATCGTCATCAATACCGAAACCATGGAAGCTGTCGGCGATACCCTTGTTGATGTCAAATTTTCGGGCATTTCCTGGAAAGGCACCGAAGGCTTCTACTACAGCAGCTACGACAAACCGGACGGAAGTCAGCTTTCGGCCATGACCGACCTGCACAAGCTGTATTATCATCAGATTGGCACGCCACAAAGCGACGACAAGCTGGTATTTGGCGGCGAAGTGACACCGCGTCGCTACATCTTTGGCGGCGTGAGCGAAGATCAGCGCTTCCTGATTGTTTCGGCTTCGGTCAGCACCTCCGGTAACGAGCTGTATGTGATGGATTTCGAAGCCGATGAGCCTGCGCTCAGACCAGTACTGAGCGGGTTCGAAAACGACGTTTCGGTCATCACAACCAACAATGGCTACCTGTACATCTACACCAACCGGGGCGCACCAAACTACCGGCTTGTGCGCGTGAATGCAGCAGCCTCGCAGCCCGAAAACTGGACGGATGTCATCCCTGAAACCGAACATGTGCTCAGCGTGAGCCGCGCCGGAAACTACCTGTTCGCCAGCTACCTCGTTGATGTGCAAACACAAGTGAAACAATACACCCTCGACGGCGAGCACGTGCGCAACGTGGAACTGCCAACCGCCGGAACCGCTGGCGGGTTTTCCGCGAGAAGCCATGAAACAACGCTATTCTACACCTTCACGAGCTTCACCTATCCCGCGACCATCTTCGCCTACGACATTCAGAACGGTACCTCCGAGCTGTACTGGACACCTGAGATTGATTTCAATCCGGAAGATTTTGTGACGGAACAGGTCTTCTACGAGAGCAAGGACGGCACCCGCATCCCCATGTTCATCACCTACAAAAAAGGGCTTGAACTGGACGGCAGCAATCCGACCTATCTGTATGCCTACGGCGGCTTCAATGTGAGCCTGCGTCCCTCCTTCAGTATCGCACACCTGACCTGGCTGCGGAATGGCGGCATTTATGCGCAGCCGAACATCCGCGGGGGCGGAGAGTACGGCGAGCGCTGGCACCATGCCGGCATACAGAAAAACCGTCAGAATGTGTTTGATGACTTCATCGCTGCCGGCAATTTCCTGGTTGAACAGGGCTACACCTCGCACGAGCTAATGGCAATTGCGGGCGGCTCCAACGGCGGTCTGCTCGTCGGTGCGGTGATGACGCAACAGCCTGATTTTGCAGCCGTTGCCTTCCCCGCTGTCGGCGTTTTGGATATGCTGCGGTATCACACCTTCACGGCAGGTGCCGGCTGGGCGTTTGACTACGGCACTTCCGAGCAAAGCGAAGAAATGTTCAAATACCTGCTCGGCTATTCCCCGGTGCACAATGTGCGCGAAGGCGTGCGCTACCCTTCGACCATGATTACGACCGCTGATCACGATGACCGCGTTGTACCGGCCCATTCGTTCAAATTCGCCGCAGAGCTTCAGGCCAAACACGCGGGCGAGAACCCGGTGCTGATTCGCATCGAAACACGCGCAGGTCACGGCGCGGGACGCAGCACGGAGTCGGTCATCAGCGAGTGGACCGACCGCTACGCCTTTGCGTGGTACGTGATGGGCCTCAATCCGTTTGCGGAGTAACCCACAGTCTGACACAACAATCAATACCCAAAAGCGCTCCCGATCGGCATGGTGATCTTACTGATGATCAAAGAGTTTTGCCGAAGGGGGCGCTTTACTATCCTAAAAAGCAAGGGATTCATCTTTGGCTTGGGAGCTTTCAGTTTACCCGCCAAGCTCCTGATGTTCACGGAGTTTTCCCCCCAAAAAAAATACCATCATGTTAAGCTGCTACAGCTGCCGGGGTTCAGCTTAATCCTTTCTTTTGTGAGAGCGCTTTTCTGTTAAGGAAGAGCGCTCTTTTCGTATCGGGGAGCGGCGCGCCTCCGCCCTACATATTGTTTTCAAATAAGATAGCTACATTCGGTACATACTATTTATCTACTGAAATGAACTGTTAGTCTTTTATATGAAAACACTTTTTGATTATGTTGACCGCCTTATTACCGGCCTCATGGCCCGCTACGGAATCTCACTGTTGCGCTACAGCATTGGCCTGATCTTCATCTGGTTTGGCGCCCTTAAGTTTGTACCCGGTTTGAGTCCGGCGCAGGAACTTGCTACTTCTACGATTGAGCTGATGACCTTCGGGATGATCTCGCTTCAGGCTTCGCTCATCATGCTCGCAACCCTTGAAGTCGGTATCGGGCTGCTGCTGATTTCAGGCCGCTGGCTGCGCCTTACCATTTTCCTGCTGATGTTTCAGATGATCGGCACAATGACGCCCGTCTTCCTTTTCCCGGAGCTTGTGTTTACGAGTTTCCCCTACGGACTCACGATGGAAGGGCAGTATATTTTCAAGAATTTCGTAGTCATCAGTGCCGCACTCGTGATTGGCGCAACGGCCCGCGGCGGACTGCTCGTTGATGAGCCCGAGCGGGTACTCAGCTGAGAACCCATCATTTTTAAAGCAATAAAAAAGGGACGTGCGTGTGCATATCCCTTTTTTTTGTTGAAGGTCCTGCCTTAGTCGAGCTCTTTGATAGCGCCGGTCCGGTAGGCGTCTAACAGCATTTTCAGGTCGTCAATGGTTTGCTGAATGCGCCGGCCGTCGTCGGTATCCTTCACCCGGATTCGCTTTTTATTGTGCTCAACGATCTTTGTGTGAGAATGGATGTCTTCCCCTTTTTCAATGGCTTTTTGTGTTGATTCGAAGGGCTGATGGGCCGCAAGGAGTAAGCCATACGAGTTAAAAATGAGCGTATAGCCCGCAATACCGGTCTGCGACTGATAGGCTTTTGCAAATCCGCCGTCAATAACGAGAAGCTTGCCGCCCGCTTTAATAGGATCTTCGCCGCCTTTGACTTTCACGGGAACGTGCCCGTTCAGGATGTGACCTTTCGCAGGATTCATCCCGAATTCGCGCAGGATGGCTTCCGCCACATTTTGTTCTGTGCGGTATTTGTAATAGGGATTTTTGTTTTCGGTGTGCGCTGATTTATCGGCTATGAAGTAGCGCTCAAAGGTTGCCATCTTATCTTTGCCGAACAGTGGCGACTGCGGACCGCTCCACAGGTACCACATGGTATCCATGCCGTAGAGTTTCTGCTCCGGTTTGTCCTTGGCGAAGTAGCCCTGTCGCGCCAGCCGTTCGAGCCGGTCCATGAACGCGCGGGGGCCGTGATCTACGCCTTCAAAGGTGAAGTGCGCGAGCTTGCCATCTTTGGTCATGGGGATACAGCCGTGATACAACAGGTTCCCGTTGAAAGTCAGGTACATGCTGCCTTTGGAAAACAGGAATCGTGTGTGTGCCTGAAGGCGCTCGCTGTTCTTGAATGAAAGCACAAGTTTCTCCATCACAATGGCTTCATCTTCGGAAAGCTGATAAGGATTTTCCGGATCGATGGTCGGGAAATGGCTGTCAATAAGCGGATAGGTAGTGCCGTTGATGTCGATGGTGGCGTCTTCAAAGTTTATCCGGTCGAGCAACAGCCGGTCTTTCATACCATACTGCGGCCTGCGCTGCACGATTTGCCCTTCAAGTTTGAGCTGAATAATGGTGATGGCCTTGTGCATGCGGGCCATGAGCATTTGCTCGTGCGAGTTGAAATCGGAACAGTCTTTGGGCATAAACTGCTTGCAGGGATCCTGTCCGTACACATCTACAGCAAGGGAGATAAGCGGGAGCATGCTGATGGCGTAGCCGTTTTCGAGCGTCTCCATGTTGGCGTAGCGCAGCGAAACCCGAATCACATTGCAGATACAGGCTTCACTTCCGGCAGCGGCACCCATCCACACGATGTCGTGATTGCCCCACTGAAAATCTACTGAGTGGTGCTCAAGAAGCTTATCCATGATGATGTGCGCACCGGGTCCGCGGTCATAGACGTCTCCGATAACGTGCAGGCGGGCAATGGTGAGCCGCTGAATGAGATAGCTCAGCGCAATAATAAATGGCCCGCCCCTGCCGGTATCTATGATGGAGTTGATAATTTTGGTGTAGTACTCCTGCCGGTTGCTGATGCTCTCCTGCTGATGCAGAAGCTCTTCGATAATGTAGGCAAAGTCCTTCGGCAGGGCCTTACGAACGCGGTTTCGGGTGTATTTGGATGAATATACGCGGCACAACTTAATCAGCCGGAAAAGGGTGTCGCTGTACCACTCAGCCTGCTTTTCTTTTTGAATGCTTTTGAGAATGAGTGGCATTTTCTGCTCCGGATAATAAATCAGGGTCGCAAGCTGCTGCTGTTCCTGCAAACTGAGCACGCCGTCAAAGATTTCATGAATACGCCGCTTGATGGATCCCGATCCGTTGCGCAGTACGTGCAAAAAGGCTTCATACTCCCCATGAATGTCGGACAAAAAGTGCTCGGTGCCTTTCGGCAGCTCCATGATGGCACTGAGGTTAATAATCTCGGTTGAGGCGGCTCGAATGGAAGGATACTGCTGTGCAAGAAGCCTGAGAAACCTCATTTCTTCTTCAGAGATATACATACGGTAAATTAATTTGGCTGATTGATGACTTTTTCCGGCTTCGGATATTTTTCAAATCCAATAAAAACAACCGGATCTTAGCGACAGACGAATTGAATAACAGAGAAATCAATGTCGGTAATTTATTCTTAAAATATACAACCTGCGACTGTGCAGAACAAAAAGCGGTTTTCCGCATAATGGCACCGATTTTTGACGGAAACCGCGCGCGGCTTGCTTCTTAACACTCAAAAGCCGTACGCAGGGATTTGAAACTCCGAATCAAAAAAGCAAGGGATTTATCTTCGTTTGGGGAGTTCCTCATATCCCTCCCAAACTCCTGATGTTCTCGTAGTTTTCCCAAAAAAATAAAACCCGACGCAGGACATGGCTTGCGTCGGGTTTTGGCGTAAAGGGGGGTATATCCTTGTTTTTGGGGTACTATCAGCGGTTTATTTGATGAAGGTCATCTTACGGGTTTCGATCACATTGCCTGCCCGAAGGCGGTACAGGTAGATGCCGCTTGAAAGGCCGGTGGCGTCGAAACGAACGGTGTAGCTGCCTGCGGGCTGCGTTGTATTTACGAGTACAGCAACACGCTGCCCGGTCAGGTTGAAGACCTCGAGCCGAACCTCCGTGGCTTCCGGAAGGGCGTATGCAATCTGCGTCGTCGGGTTGAACGGGTTGGGGTAGTTTTGGGCGAGCTGCACAGAGGCAGGTTTTTCGCCGGAGGGCTCCTGTCCGATGTGGGTAAAGGGTGGGGGCGACCAGCGTGCGAGTCGGGAGGCCGGTTGGCCCCCGGCTATGGTGAAATCGCCACCGGCGTACAGGTCATCGCCAATCACGGTGAGGGCTAACGCACTGCCGTTCAGTCCCGAACCGAGCGCCTGCCAGGTGCCTGTAGTTGTGTTGTAGCGGGCGATGTTGTTCGCCGCCTGTCCGCCGGCACCCGTGAATTGTCCGCCCACATAGAGGTCAGCACCCAGAAGCGCCAGAGATCTGACATCGTTATTGAGCCCTTCGCCCAGTGTATGCCAGCTTTCATCACTGATGGAATATCCGGCTATGCGGCTGGCAAACTGACCGCCCGCCAATACGAAGAACCCGCCTGCATAGAGGGTGTCGCCGGATACGGCAAGGGCATTGACGCCATTCACAACACCTTCGCCGAGTGCGTGCCAGCTGTCGGTGCTGATTTCATAGCGGGCTACGCGGCTTGCGGGCAGTTCCCCGGCACCGGAAAAAAAGCCGCCAACATACAGATCATCTCCGGATACCGCCAAAGAATGTACGCCGCTGTTTACCCCGTCACCCAGCGGGTGCCAGGTTTCGGTCATCATGTCGTAGCGGGCAATATTGTTTGCGGGCGCTCCGCCTGCCGCTGAGAAATCACCGCCCACAAATAAATTGATTCCGGAAACAACCAAGGCACGCACGTTGCCATCAACGCCGCTGCCCAGGGCATGCCAGCTGCCGCTGCTCAGGTTATACCGGGCTATGCGGCTGACCGGCTGTCCGCCTGCGAAGAAAAAAATGCCGCCGACATATACATCATCGCCGGACACGGCGAGGTCATATACCCAAAGATCCACACCTTCCCCGAGCGGATGCCAGGTATCATTCACCGTATCGTATTTTGCAACGTAACTGGCTTTTTGATTTCCAACCTTGGTAAAACTGCCGCCCACAAACAGGGTATCGCCCCTTGAAGCAAAAGCATGCACGGCTCTGTTGAAGCCATCACCGCCCGAAAGGGCCTGCCAGCTGTCGGTACTGATACTGTAGGAAGCAACATTGGTAGCGGATTTTTCACCGGCCTCCGTGAAATTTCCCCCGAGAAAAAGGGTGTCCTCAGCAAGTGCCAGCGCATACACATTATTGCTCACGCCGTTACCGGGCACCTGCCAGGTTTCTGAGGTTGTATCGAAACATGCAAGGCCACGCGTCGACTGCCCCCCGGCGTTGTTAAACGATCCGCCTACCCATAAACCGTCGCCACTGAGAGCCAAATCATGCACCGGTGCGTTCACACCCTCTCCCAAAACATGCCAGCTTTCCGCAGCCATGTCATACCGAGAAATATAATTGGCAGGCTGACCGCCGATACCGGTGAATTGCCCCCCAACAAACAAGTTGTCGCCACTGGCTAAAAGTGTATGAACCGATGCGTTGGCACCTTCGCCTACCGCGTGCCAGTTTCCGGTACTGAGATCGTATCGTGCAATGCCATTTGCAGGCTGACCGCCCGCGTTACTGAACTGCCCGCCTGCGTAGAGGTTATTGCCACTCACTGCCAGCGCGTTTACCCGCTCGTCCACACCATCGCCAAATGGATGCCAGCTTTCGCTGCTGATGTTATAGCGGGCTACCCGGCTGGCAATCTCCCCGTCGGCTCTGACGAACAGGCCGCCCACGAATAAATCGGTGTCATTGGTAGCAAGGGCGAACACCGAGCCGTTGAGTCCGGTGCCCATCGCGTGCCAGGTGCCGGTGCTCAGATTATAGCGGGCAATTCGGTTGGCGGTCTGTCCGCCGGCGCTGTTAAACTGTCCGGCTACAAAAAGATCATCCCCCGCAAGCTGCAGGGCCCAGACCGAAGCATTGACACCCTCCCCCAGCGCGTGCCAGCTGCCGGTACTTAGGTTGTAGCGCACAATGTGATTTGCGGGCTGTCCGCCGGCGGTGGTAAACTGCCCCCCGACGTACACATCGTCGCCGCTGAAAGCCAAGACCCGCACATTGCCGTTTACCCCCGGCTCAATACTTTGGAGGGTCCAGAATTCATTGTCGGGCTCATCGGCGCTGAAGGGGTGCAACAGCGGTGTGACGGTTTCTTCCTGCGTGAGATCAGCTTCAAAACGCAATACATCGGCGAGCGAAGCGGAAGTTTCCGAAACATCGGATGGGGCTGACTTTTCAGATGAAGGTAAAAGCGTTGGCTTAGCCGGATGCTGCTGTGCTGTGAGGGGGAGGGTTGTGAACAGAAGGATGAGGAGGGTGAGGAGAAATCTCATATCGAAAGGCAAGGGCACTGTAATTTTTGAGTTGATTGAGGCGGGAAATCGTATCTGCAGGGGTCAGGGGCGGGCTGCATTGGTTCAATGCCTAACATATCCTTTAGGATTGTAAAATGCCCGATTTTTATGGGTTTACCGCAGGGATGTTTTTCGTGTCCCCAAAAAGCAAGGGACTTATCTTCGCCTTGGGGTTTCCTGATCTGCTTCTAAACCCTTGATGTTCTCGGAGTTTTACCCAAAAATAAACAAGCCCTGACATGCTTCCCTGCGCCTGAATCGTACTCCCCAAACCGGAATGGCTTCTTTTTACGGGGTCTTTTGGTATTTTGGAGGCTTGCATAATCCATCCCAAAACCCTTCACCCCTTTCGCGGCCGGAAAAACCTGCCATCCGGCTTCAGGTTCGGCAATTTTTAATGGAGCTTTCGAAAACGGTTGTTTTTATTGATACTGAGGTCAATCCGCAGCGGGAGAAGGTGACCGATGCCGGGGCGGTTTTCAGCACGGGGGCTTCGTTTCACGGGAAGGATTTGCGGTCGCTCGGGCGCTTTGTTGCGACGGCAGATTTTCTGTGCGGACACAATTTCCTGCAGCATGATTACCGGTATCTCGCCCATCTGCCCGAGCTGCAGGCGTTCGGGCCGGAGCGCATTATTGATACGCTGTACCTCTCGCCGCTGCTGTTTCCGGAGAAGCCCTATCACCGGCTGCTGAAAGATGACCGGCTTGAGGGCTCGGATCAGAACAACCCGCTGAATGACGCCCAAAAGGCGCGGGATTTACTGAATGATGAGCTGACGGCCTTCAACCGGCTGAATCCGGTGAAGCAAACGATTTTTGCCGGACTTTTGGGAAATCCGGACGGCTTCGGGGCTTTCTTCCGGCTGCTCGGGATGGAAGCGAAATTGACGGATGCCTTCGAACTCATCCCGCTGATCTACGCCGACAAAATTTGTCATAACGCGGATATCGCCGGACTTACACAGCGTGCGCCGGTGGCGCTTGCCTACGCGCTCGCGCTGGCGGATACGCGCCAAAACGACTCCATTACCCCACCCTGGGTGCTGCGGAATTTCCCCGAAACGGGCGCGGTGATCGAACAGCTTCGCAATACGCCCTGCAAACCGGGCTGCGGTTACTGCAACAAAATGCTGAATCCGGTGCAGGGACTGCGGCATTATTTCGGCTATCAGGCCTATCGGACGTTCGACGGGGAGCCACTGCAGGAAAAAGCGGTGCAGGCCGCGCTCGAAGGGGATTCGCTGCTTGCTATTTTTCCGACCGGCGGCGGGAAATCGCTCACCTTTCAGGTGCCCGCACTTATGGCCGGCGAAAATACCCGCGGCCTGACCGTGGTGATTTCCCCGCTGCAATCGCTGATGAAAGATCAGGTCGATAACCTGCTCAAAAAGGGGATCACGCGGGCGGTGACCATCAACGGGCTGCTCGACCCGATCGAGCGCGCCGTGGCGATGGATCAGATCGAGAACGGACAGGCGTGCATGCTCTACATTTCACCGGAATCGCTACGTTCGGCGACCATCACGCGGCTGCTGGCCGGTCGCAAGATTACGCGCTTCGTGATTGATGAGGCACACTGTTTCTCCGCCTGGGGTCAGGATTTTCGGGTTGACTATCTCTACATCGGCAGGTTCATCCGCGAACTCGAAAAGCTGAAGGAGCTCAGCACGCCCATCCCCGTTTCCTGCTTTACGGCGACGGCCAAGAAACAGGTGATTGAAGACATATGCGGCTATTTCCGCGAGCACTGCGGGCTGGAGCTGCGCGTGTTTAAGTCGTCGGTGCGGCGGGTTAATCTCGAATACGAGGCCTGGCAGACTGAAGATGAAGCGCGCAAATATGAAAAAATGCGCGAGCTCGTGACCCGGAATGAGGAACCGGCCATCGTGTATGTTTCGCGAACAAAAAAGGCCAAAAAGATTGCGGAGCGCCTGATAAAGGACGGCATAGCGGCCCTGCCCTATCACGGGAAACTATCCAAGGAGGAAAAAACTGCGAATCAGGACGCCTTCATGCGGGGCGAGGTACAGGTTATGGTTGCAACTTCGGCCTTTGGCATGGGCGTGGATAAAGATGATGTGCAGCTCGTGATTCACTACGACATCTCGGACTCCCTCGAAAATTACGTGCAGGAGGCGGGGCGCGCAGGACGGAATCCTGAGCTGCAGGCGCGCTGCTACATCCTGTTTGACGAAGCCGATCTCGACAAGCACTTCATGCTGCTCAATCAGACCAAGCTCAGCATTCAGGAAATCAAGCAGGTGTGGAAAGCGGTCAAACAAATCACGAAGAGCCGGCTGACGGTTTCACAGTCGGCCCTTGAGCTGGCCCGCAAAGCCGGCTGGGATGACAGCGTGGAGGACATCGAAACGCGGGTCAAAACCGCGATTGCGGCGCTTGAGGAGTCGGGCTATCTGAGTCGGCGTCAGAACTCGCCACGGGTGTACTGCGACAGCATCATCCCCAAAAACGCGCAGCAGGCCATAGAACTGGTCGAAGCTTCGGGACGTTTCAGCCCAAAGCAAACCGAGGATGCAACGCGTATCCTTAAAAGTCTGTACTCGGCTAAAAGCCGGATTCTACGAGATGATGAGCTGGCTGAGAGCAGAATTGATTACATCTCCGACCGTCTGGACATTGAGCCGCTGCGGGTTATCGAAATGGTGCAGAAACTAAGAGAAATAAATGTACTGGCTGATGCCAAAGACCTTTCCCTATACCTGCAAAAAGAGTCCCGCACCAACCAATCTCTCAACCTGCTGAACCTGCATATCGAAACGGAGCGCTTCCTGCTGGCCAAAGTGCAGTATCAGGCCGAGAATGATCTGCGGGATCTCAGTGAAGCGCTGGAAACTGAGTCCGGTGTAAAGTCGGGTCTGAAAATACTCAAGACGCTCATCAGCTTTTGGTCGGTCAAAAATTATGCGAAAGATGCCTGGGAGCACGACCGGAAAACCGTGATTTTGCAGCTCAGCCGACGCCCGAAAGTATTTGAAGAAGCCATGCAAAAACGGCACCTGCTGAGCCGGTTTTTGGTGGAGTACCTGTTTGACAAGGCAAACGCCGGCGCTCCGCAGAATACTGATGACAAAGACGTGCGCCATCTGCGGGCGGACTTTTCCGTGCTCGAATTGCTTGAAGCCTGGAACCGGAAAAGTACCGGCGACCTCATGCAGACGGAAGCAAGCGCCGATGAAATCGAGGAAGCGCTGTTTTTCCTGAGTCGCATTGGCGCGATTACCATTGACGGCAGCTTCATGGTTATTTACAATAAGCTTACCCTTGAGCGGCTCGAGACCAATCCGCAGGTCCGCTACAAGGCGCAGGATTACGCCCGCCTCGAGGAGCACTACAAGCAGAAAACGGCGCAGATTCACATTGTGGGCGAATATGCGAAGCGGCTGCTCCGGGACTATCAGGACGCGCTGCTGTTTGTGAATGATTATTTCGAGCTGGAGAATGAAGCCTTCCTGAGCAAATATTTTGGCGGCAGCCGGAAGGAAATCACCCGAACCATCACACAGGCGAAGTTCAACAAGCTGTTTGGTGAGCTTTCGCCAGGACAGGTTCAAATCGTGAAAGAGCGAAAGCATCCGTATATCGCAGTTGCGGCGGGTCCGGGCAGCGGCAAGACCAAAGTGCTGGTACACAAACTCGCGGCCCTGCTGCTCACCGAAGATGTGAAACAGGATCAGCTGCTCATGCTCACCTTTTCGCGGGCTGCCGCAACGGAGTTCAAGGTCAGGCTCAAAGCGCTGATCGGCAATTCTGCGCACTTCGTGAAGATCGCGACCTTCCACAGCTACTGCTTCGAGCTTGCGGGACGCCTCGGGAGCCTTGAAAAAGCGGATGGCATCATCGCAGACACGGTCGAACGCATCCGCTCGGGCGAGATCGAGCGCAATCAAATTACCAAATCGGTGCTCGTCATTGACGAAGCGCAGGATATGGACGCCGATCAGTTCGAGCTCGTACTTGCCCTCATGCGTGCCAACGAGGAAATGCGCGTGATTGCCGTGGGCGACGACGATCAGAACATTTACGCTTTTCGCGGCTCGGATTCGCAGCACTTCGCCAAATTCTGGAATCACAAAAAGCGCACGGCACAGTTCGAAATGGTCGAAAACTACCGGAGCGCGGCCATCATCACCAATTTCAGCAACAGCTTTGTGCTGGGTATCCGGCAGCGGATGAAGAAGACGCCGACGCAGTCCAAAGTCAAATTTACGGGTCAGCTCGACCTCACGCAGTATCCGCCGCAAAGCAGCTTGCTGCTGCCTGTCGCGGAGGCCGTGACCGAAGCGGGCCTGATCGGCACGACCGCAGTCCTGACCCGCACCAACGAGGAGGCCATGCTGCTCAACTCATTGCTGCGCCTACGGGGCGTATCATCCCGCCTCATTCAGTCGAACGAAAGCTTCCGCCTGCACGACCTGCGTGAGCTGCGCTACTTCCTCGATCAGCTCGAACTCGAGGACGGCATTTTCACGATCCGGGAGGAAGAATGGGAGGAAGCGCTGCGCCGGATGAAAATGCGCTTTGCTGAAAGCACCGTGCTCAAAACCTGCCTCGAAGTACTCACCGGGTTTCGCGAAAGTACGGGCAGGACGCTCTACCGCAATGATTTGCTGCAATACCTGCGCGAGGCCCGGCTCGAAGACTTCCTGCGGCAGCGCGAGGGCACGGTCATCGTCTCGACCATGCACAAAGCCAAGGGCCGCGAATTCGACACCGTATATGTGATGGATGGCGGTCACCCCCCGCAAACCGATGAGGATCACCGGCTGCTGTACGTCGCCTTCACCCGCGCCAAACGCCGCCTCAGCATACACGCGGCACACCGCGCCTTCGGGCGTCACCTGCCCGATGGCGCCATCCTGCAGGAAGACGACCGCCGCTATCCCGAACCCGACCTGCTCACCGAACAGCTCACGCACAAAGATGTCTGGCTGAGCTTTTTCCGGTCACGCGGCAGCCGGATCGAACGGCTTCGAAGCGGCATGATTCTCACCTGGAACGGCGAAGCCTGCCTCAACGAGAGGGGCGAAGAAGTGCTGCGCTTCTCCAATGCCTACCGCGAGCGCATGAAACAGCACGAGAAACGCGGCTTCGTGCTCAAAGAAGTGGTTGTCGCCTACATCGTATGGTGGAAATCCGAAGAAGAACCGCAACCCGCGGAAATCGCGCACGAGGCCGATCAGGAAACAAACGCCCCCAGCGGCACTCTGCACCAAAACATACCCACGAGCCCGCAACCGGAGGTCCTCGTCGCCCTCCCCCGCCTCCGCTACGCCCGCACCCCCGCCGAAACCCAAGCACACATCCGCGACTAAATACCGGCCGCTGTGCTGTTTCAAGCCTCTGTTTTTTTGGGAAAAACTCCGTGAGCATCACTGTTTGCAGGGGTGGTTCCCGGCATCCCAAATCGGTCTCACGGCTCCCTGCTTTTTTTGTTTGGCGATTTGTTTGTGATTGATTGCCAATCTCGCGGAATCGTACGTATCAATTCAAGGTTACGCGGATGTCGTGAGTGTCGCCAGTGTCACGCGTGTCACCCGTGTCACGGGCTTCGCGTGTTTCGACGTTGGGCAAGTTTCACCGTAGAGAAAGGGCATGCCCTTTCTCTACAGGTTATCCGTAACCACGATTTTTTTTCACGATACCGAATTTTCTTCCATCCCCATCATCATTTGCGGTATGAACACCGTAATTCATTTCGGGTGAACACCTCGTACTACCACCTCAATAAGCAAGGTACTATGAGACCGATTTGGGATGTCAGGAACCAGCATTGAGCTCAGTGATGCTCTCGGAGTTCCCCCCCAAAAAAAGAAGCCGGGGTTAGCTGTGCAGCCGGGATTCAGAGGTTGCCGTATTTTTTCAAAAAACCTACGGTGAAGCGCCTCAGCTTTGTTCAGCCTCGCCTGCCGTTATTTCGGGTTCAATCAGGGGTATTTTCACCCTGAACAGCGTGCCTATGCCTTTTTTGCTTTTTACTTCAATCGTGCCATTGAGCATTTTCACCATATCGCTGACGAGCACCAGCCCGAGCCCGGTACCGGTTTCCTCCGATGTGCCTTTATGCGAAACTTCTTTCTCGAGGGTGAAGAGTTTTCGAAGCTGTTTTTCGCTCATGCCGGTTCCGAAATCCTGAATTTCAAACACGGCGGTACGGTCATCTTTATATGTTTTGAGGATGATCTCCGAATCCGGCCATGAAAATTTTACCGCATTGCTAATGAGATTACGGAGGATGGTTATAATCATATTCTGATCAGTCGTGAGCTGAAAGTCAGATAGCTGCATGTTAAAACGGAGGCTTTTGCTTTGTGCAGGAAGCTCCCATGAAGCCGCCGCCGCCTGCATTACTTGCCTGACATTTGTTTCCGCCGGGGTCACTTTCACCTGATTCAGCTGAATCCTGGCCCAGTTCAGCAGATTATCCAAGAGTTTGCTGTGGTTTTCTGCTGAACTGTGGAGCAGGTCTAATACTTCCTCATACTTTTCGTCATCGAGCTCCTCCCGGTGATCCCGGATCAGTTCAATAAGGCCCCTGATTCCCATAAACGGCCCGCGCAGATCGTGTGCAATAATGGAGAAAAATCGGTCCTTAACTTCATTAAGCTGCTTGAGGTCATTTGCCTGCATTGCAATCAGCCTTTGCTGCTTCAGAGCTGCTTCCTTTTCAGCGAGGAGTTCGCTTGTCCGTTCATCAACTTTCCGGGTGAGCAGCCTTTCCTGCCGCTCGTAGGCGCCAATCCGGTAGTGGTATCCGCTGTACAGTACCAAAACAAGCATACAAGCTAATACTGTACGAAACCACCAGGTTTGATAGAAGTGAGGCTGAATGGTGATTATTAGCCGGGTTTGGGCTGCCTGCGTAAATTGAGGATCAAGGGGATCGGTAGCGGTTAAAACAAACTGATAAGTTTTGGGAGGAAGGTTGGTATAGCTTGTGATACGACGGTTTCCGGCAGCCGTCCAGCGGTCTTCGTATCCTTCAAGTTTGTACCAAAAACGTACGGCATCGGGCGCATTGAAAGCAATACTGGTATAATTGATCATGAAATCATCATCCCCTGCAGGCAACACAAGCTTATCCGGAAACTGACTGACTACACCTTCCGAAGTAAAAAGATCGATAATCGGTATCGGGGATACTCTTTCGCTTTCAATTTCATTGGTTTCAAAAAAAGCCATGCCCATTTGGGTAGCAAAAAACAGCTGACCGTTATCTCTGAGGATGAAACTGCTCTGGAACCCCCCGTTTCCTTCGGAGTTTGCAAGTCCCTGCCGTTCCGTAAATACGGTAGAGCGGATCCGAAGTTTATCATCGTCAAGAAGCTGATTTACATCTTCCTTATACACGAAGAAAATGCCGTGATTTGTACTCATCCAAAGCCGCCCTCTGAAATCTTCTGTTACGTTGTGGAGCAGATCACGAAAAAGCCCCATTGATGCATTTACAGTTTTAAGCTCCGTGTTTTTATAGCGGGTTAAGCCGCCGCCTTCGGTTGCGATCCAGACCGTTCCGGTATCGTAGCGGTCAAGGTAAATCCCTCTTACGCTGTTGTTCCCCAGCCCGTCTCGGGTTGTGTAGTGCTTACAGTCTCCGGTTGAGTCGTTGAGATAAAATAAACCCGCGCGCAGCGTTGCAATCCAAAGACCGCCTTCTCCGTCAGCTTTAATTTGCTGTACAAAAGCCCGGCTCATCTGATCCTGACAGGCATAGGAAACCGAAACGCCGTTCCGTAGCTTTCGCAGCCCGCTTAATAGCCCTACCCACATGGTTTGATCGTCAGCAATATGGAGCGCCCGAATTTCAAGCACATCCTGATGCAGGTCTGTGCTTAGCCATTCGAAATACCCGTCCGGCCTTTGCTTTGCTATACCGAACCGGTTCACTCCGGCGTACAGTGTGCCATCTGCATCACTCGCAAAAACATACACATCCATAAGCGGATTTCTGCCCGGCAACAAGGGAAAAGGTTGCGGCTGCATATTTTCCTGTTTTCTGTAAATTTGACCCCGCCGGGTTGACATCCAGATATCACCTCTGCTATCCTCATAAATGCCCATAAGTCTGTCATCTCCTGCTTCATCCCTTGTTCTGATGGAATACACAAGTGCGTCGGATACCCGAATCAGACCGTTAAACAGACTTGCAAGCCAGATATTTCCGTCTTTATCCTGAAAACTTTTTGTAACATTTTGAAGCAATGGGTATTCATTTCGATCAATTACATTAAAATGAACACCGTTTGCTGTAATCATCTTGCCCTTATTGGTTGGAAAAAACCAGGTATCCCCTATCTTAAACGGCTGATAACGTAATAATCCCGCTGCTGACAAATCTTCAACAAAAAACTGTTCGTTAAGGTTAAGGGTTGCATCTTTTCCAAAAACAGAGATACCACTTGAGGAATTAATGAACAGTCTATCATCCCCAACCATGATCCCTAAACCGTTAAAGGTGTCGTGCTGATCATTAACCTCTACTTTTTCGAATGTTTCAGCATTAATGTAGTATAAGCTGGGAATTACATAAAGTATAACACTACCCCTGTACGATAATAACCGGGAGCGATCAGGGTGATAGCCCGGCACATCAAACTTTAGAACATCCCGCTGCGGATTTATCGCGATCACCTCATTGAGTGTTGTAAGGTAGAGCGATCCGAATTGATCTGTAGCATAACTCGTGAAGTAGGGGTTTACTTCATCCATAGCCGGAAACACAAAGGGGCGCATAGCTTCTTGTGCATGATCATAATAAAATAGCCCATTTTCAGTCGCAAACATGAGTTTCCCGTCCCATGCGAATGGCGTTGAGGATTTAGCATCGGTGAAACCGTTCTCTTCGTTAAAAAAGGTGAATACGCCGTTTTTCATTTTTAACATGCCCCCGTATTCGGTCACAAACCACATCACCTCAGGATCGAACGGATCAGCTTTTATCCAGGTAAAACGGTTCGTGTTTATTTCGGGATATTCGCTTGTGTTATATGTCCTGAACTCAACCCCATCATACCGAACGATACCCTCATAAGTTGTGAACCAGATAAAGCCTCGGTTACACTGATTGATGTCAACAACGGCATTTACAGGCAGACCGTCTCCGACCATCCAGTTTTGAATCAGTAATTGTGCCTGTTGAGAAGTTCCAAATAAGCTTTCACTGCCTGCCTGAATACCAGTGGCGTTTACTTTGCTGTACCCTGCCGCTACCCCGATTAGCAACAGCATCACACCCCACACTGCCAACTTAAACATGTTTCCAAACATCTTGTGCCGGTTAATAAGAACAGAGAACCTACACCGAAGCTGCTCATCCCCGTTATGTTTTGTTAAATGGTTGTTGCGCATAGCTTCCAAGCTAAGTGAAATAAATATCAAATAAAAAATACTAAATATTCAGCATAAAAATGAAGCATTCTGATAGTAGTGACGATTCACCACTCACCATACTTTTTGTTCCATGTCTCAAATAGCAAGTTATCAGGTATATTTACGTAGAGTTCCCTCAACAAGTAACGCCACCCTGATTAGCTAATGCTGTCAGATTCAACACAAACAAAGTAGCGGCAATCCAGGCATTGAAGGACAACGCTGCAACTAAAGCCCCGGCAGCCTATTGAAGCCTCATGTGAGAGATCTCCTGCGGTTGTCCGGCCCCGATAGGGATCAACGCTGCCGAGCCCTGCACAACAAGATCCTTCGACTCCGCTGCGCTTCGCTCAGGATTACATGCTCGCCACGCGTCAAACGGCGCGGCATGCCGCGCCGGGGGTTTGAGAATTGCCCCTGTCATCCTGAGTGAAGCCGTAGCGCAGCGAAGGCGGAGTCGAAGGATCTGGTGATGGGGTTTGGGAGGTTGGTTTGGACGCTCTGTTATTTCGTGCTGTGTTTATGTCCCGGAGCCCCCCACGGCGTCATCCCGGAAACACCCACTTAGGTGTAATATTATTAACGTTACAGCACAATGGCGTTATCCGGGATCTACCAGCTTCGGCCTGCGACCATGCCTGTACTTGGGATTCAGTTGCGACCGGGTCCTTGTGGTTCCGGCATCCCAAATCCGCTATTACATCGCGGCGGCGTCCGCCTGGTAGATCCCGCATAATGCTGCGCATCTTTTCGTGATGGTAAAATAACACCGATTTGCAGCATTTCCGGGATGAAGGCCTCGGGGTTTTAGACAGGCTGGATTTGGCTGGATTGAACCGGGTCAGGACGGGGATCAGGATTGGGAAGCTGGTTTCACAACATCCTGTTCATCCCATAATCCTAAAAATCCTGTTCAAAAAGCAAGGCGGTGGTAACCAATCCCATCTGCCTCATCCGCCTCCCATCATCCGCGATCTTCGGCCCTCGGTCCATCCGCGCAATCTCACCCAACAAAATGTTTCCAGACAATGCTCAGGGGGCTGAACCCTGTCAGCGGTTTGGTTTCGTTGAAGCGGTCGCGGAGCCTTGCGCGTTGTTCGAGCCAGTACGTGATGTTTTGGTAGAAGTCGCGGTAGGCACGAAACAAGGCGCGCTGATGGGCCGGCTCTCCCTGAAACAAAAAGCGCATGCCGGCAAGGGCGTCGGTGCATAGGCGTGCAGCAAGCACGGGCAGCAAGGCGCCTTCCCGGTAGTTTTTGGTCAGCATCGCCAGACTGTTGCGGAAATTGTAGTAGGTTTTGACCGGATTTCCCTGTGCGAGACTGCCCCCGCCCCAATGCCATACAACCGATTCCGGACAGAGCCGGATTTCCCACCCCGCACGCTGCAGCCGCCAGCACAGGTCGATTTCTTCCATGTGGAGACGGAATGCCTCATCAAATCCCCCCATCTCTAAAAAGAGCTTCTTTCGCACGCAAAGCGCGGCCCCCGACGCCCAGAATATCTCGGCGGGGTAGTCATCATACTGCCCCACATCACGCTCGAGCTTGTCAAAAACCCGTCCCCTGCACCAGGGGAATCCGAGCTGATCGAGCATACCACCTGCCGCGCCTGCGTATTCAAAAAATGCCGGATTGCGGTCTGAGCGGATTTTAGGCTGTGCGGCAGCAAGTTTGGGGTACCGCTCAAAAAGGAGTGTCAGCGGCTTCAGCCAGTTGGGTTCAACGCGCACATCATTGTTCAGGAACACCAGCAAATCACCTGAAGCTGCGGCCGCTGCCCGGTTGTTTCCGCCGCAATACCCGAAATTTTCTTCAAATGCCAGCACCCTGACCTCCGGAAATTCGCGTGTAAGTACCGCGAGCGAATCATCCTCTGAAGCATTATCGGCTACGATTATTTCGAGACGGGCATAGTCCGTGCGCAACAGCGATGGCAGATAGGTCCGCAAATGATGGCTGCCGTTCCAGTTCAGCACGATAACGGAAACCAGCGGCGACGGCTCTTTCGACGCTCGCGCATGCGAATCAGACTGAAATTGGGACTCAGATTCGGTCTTGCTTAAAGACGGGACAGCTTCCATCGAAAAAAAACAGAACGGTTAGGGAATTGAGAGCTTTGAAGTAAGATAGGATGATTCGGCTTCTTCGCACCAAAAATAAATATGCCTGTGTGTGCATCCCTGCCTTCGCTCAGGCTTCGTAACCATCACCCGAAAAAAAAAGCGCCCCGACTGCCGCGTATGCGAAACAGCCGAAAGGCGCTTTAAAAATAAACGGGCTTCAATACCATCTGATTGGGAAACAATCTCAGCAATGCAGCCAGGATTGGCTCAGATTGTCAAAACAAGCGGAAGAAATTTACTCACCGCGGTTGTTTTCGATCACTTCGCTGATGGCGTTAAACTCCCGCTCCGGACCGCGTGATCCGGTTTCGGTTTTGTAGAATGTGCCGTCAGGCCTTACATACACTTTGTAGGGGATACCGCGGATTTCCAGCTTGGTTGCCAGCTCATCGCCGTGCACAAAGATGAAGTCGTAATCATGCTGATCAATAAAACGACGAACAACCGCTTCGGTATCACTCCATCCCGGAGAGACCGCGAGCACGACAAAATCATCCGGAAAATCCGTCATCAGCTGGTTCAGGGCGGGCATAATTGCGAGACAGGGGCTGCACCAGGTTTCCCAGAAATCAATCAGTACCGTTTTGCCTTCAAAATCTGAGACCCGGACCACGTTGCCGTCCCAATCGCGAAATTCAGCGGATTCAACCGCTGCGATTTGTGCCTCTGTAAGGCTGCTCTGCGCCTGAGCGGGTGCAGTAAACAGTATTGCCATGCCAAGAGCGATCAGGCTTACAAGTCCGAAAAAATGTGTTTTCATATACCAGTTCTGTTGGTTAACGTTCAGTGAAGATTAACCCCAACGAAGGCGTCAGGCATTCATTGAGCGTGCGATCAGGAAAAAATGTTTTTGATACGCGAGAAGAAACCGTCCTTGTTTTCAGCCTGAAGCTTGGGATCGAAATGATCGCTTTCCCGCAAACCTTCCACAACTTTCCGCTCTTTATCGCTTAGCTTGGTCGGGATGTACACATTAATGCGGACAAACTGATCTCCGAAAACATTCTGACTGTTCAGGCGCTTGATACCTTTTTCCTTCATCCGCAGGTGCTTGCCTGATGGCGTTCCCGGCTCAATTTTGAGCTTGGCTTTGCCTTTGAGCGTCGGGACTTCGGCCTCGGTGCCGAGAATGGCGTCGGGAATGCTGATCTGCAGATCATAAAAAATATCATCGCCGTCCCGCTCGAAATATTTGTGCTCTTTTTCCTGAATAATCACAAGAAGATCGCCGGCATCCCCGCCGCGAATGCCCTGATTGCCTTTGCCGCGCAGGGTGATGTAGTTGCCCGTCGTAACACCGGAAGGAATTTTCACCACAATGGTTTCTTCGCCTTTGGTGCGCCCTTCGCCCGAACAACTCTTGCACTTGTTTCGAATGGTGCGGCCTTCCCCCTGACAGCTCGGGCAGGGCTGCACATTCACGAAGGAGCCAAACATGGTACGCGAAACCTGACGATACTCACCGGTTCCGCTACAGGTGCCGCAGGTCATAAAATCTTCACTGGTTTCAGCACCTGTACCATTGCAGCTGCCGCACTTGGTGAATTTGGTGACCTTGAGTTTTTTCTCCACCCCAAACGCAATTTCTTCCAGCGTGAGCGGCATATTCAGCTTCATGTCTGAGCCCGGCACGCCAGATGAACGCCGGCGTCCGCCCCCTGCGGAGCCTCCGAAACCACCGCCGCCACCGCCGAAAATATCCCCGAAGCGGCTGAAAATATCTTCGAAGTCCATTTCCTGAAATCCGCCACCGGCACCGCCGCCGCCAAAACCGCCGCCGTTCATTCCGGCATGACCGTAACGGTCGTATCGCGCCCGCTTTTGGTCATCCTTTAAAACGTCAAAAGCCTCAGCGGCTTCCTTAAACTTGGTTTCTGCTGAGGCATCTCCGGGATTTCGGTCAGGGTGATACTCCATCGCTTTTTTGCGATAGGCTCTTTTGATGTCATCGGCGCTCGCTCCGCGGTCAACGCCCAGTACTTCGTAGTAGTCTCGTTTGCTCATGAAGTTGATTTTGTCCCGGTCTGCGCGCGGCTGCGGCAAACCGGGTTTTCAGAAAAGTTGTGTATTTAAATTTACTGGCTGACAATAACCTTGGCGTGACGAATCACCTTTTCACCAAGTTTGTAGCCGGTTTCCAGCACCTGAAGCACGGTATTGCTTTCGGTGTTTTCATCAGGGGCAGGCTGACGCATCAGGGCGTCGTGCAGTTCCACATTAAAGGGAATGCCGGTTTCATCAATCGGCTCAACGCCCATTTTTTCAAGGACTGAACTGAACTTGTTGTGCACCATTTTTACCCCGTCAGCAAAGGCGGCGTTGGTATCCTCCGGCACATTCTGCAAACTGCGGCCAAGGTCGTCATAGACCGGCAGCAAATCTGCGACGGCCTTCATTTTTGCATCATCAAAAAGCTGAATCCGCTCACGCTGTGTACGACGCTTCATATTGTCAAACTCAGCAATTTTGCGCAGAATCTGATCTTCTTTCTGCGCAAGCTGCGCTTTCAGCTGCTCAACCTCAGCCTGCAGGGCACTAACTTCATCAGAATCTTCAGAAGTCATTTCCTCAGAATGATCAGCACCTGCCGTATCCGCTTCCTGCGCAAGCGTTTCGGTTGCTTCTGCGGATGTCTGCTGCTGCTCTTGCTCCGGCTCAAGGCCGGTTTTGTTTTCAGTATTCATCGTTGGGTTTTGTAAATATCCGGTTGAAGAAAGAAAGCCGCTTTTGAAGCGGCTGTTTAATTTTTGCCATAGCTCTGCAAATTTCATACCAAGCAACACTTTAGGTCAGAGCTGTGAGATTGTCAGGAAATTCGCCCCGAAACGTCCGCGCAGCGGGAAAGCTGTCAGACTTTCAGCCGGCAGTGCGTCAGCGTTTCCGGGCAGACATAAAGGCAATAGAGATACGATAACGGCCCTTACTTTTCGTGGAAAATTTCAATCAGGTTTCCGTCAGGATCCGAGATAAAAAGAAAGCGGCCGTTCTTACGGTTCGCAGGTCCGCTGATGATGGTCACTTCACGCTCCTTCATATAAGCCGCAAGCTCATCGATGATTGCGGGATCAGACACGGTAAATCCGAAGTGATCAACGCGGTAATCCTTCGAATCGCGGTTGTAGCTCGTTTCGGCCTCTACAAGCACGATAGAATCTCTGCCGATGCGGTACACCGCCATGCTGCGGCCCATCTTTTTCTCAAGCTTTAATCCCAGAATATCCCCGTAAAAGGCTTCCGCCCGCTCAATTTCATTAACTCTCAGGGTGATGTGATTGAGTCCGGTAGGTATAAATTTGTCCATTGGCATGGCTGATGTTCCTCTTAAATTTCAATTGATGATTTTGATGATGGTTGCAGCAATAAGCGCTGTTTTAGTATGATTGCGCCCCTTTAACGCGGGGGTTTTGTCTGCAAAGTGTTTAGCCTTATAATTTAATACTTTCCGTCCCCCCAACGAAATATTAAACGAAACCACGGGCCCGGCCCGTTCGGACAACCCATGTTTTCCACTTAAACAAACCTGATGACCTCAAACAGCCCGAATGACCCGAAGTTGCAGCAAGCCGAAGCGGGTACCCTCTACCTTGTGGGCACGCCCATTGGCAACCTGCAGGACTTCAGCCCGAGAGCCCTCCAAATCCTGAAAACAGCTGCCCTGATCGCCTGCGAAGATACCCGCACAAGCGGACTGCTGCTGCGAAGCTCAGGCGTCGAAACGCCCCTCACCTCCTACCATCAGCACAACGAACACCGCAAAACGGAAGACCTCATCGCACGGCTCCGGACCGGCGAAGCCGTAGCGCTGATCAGCGACGCCGGCATGCCTGCCATATCTGATCCCGGCTTCCTGCTCGCCCGCGCGGCACATCAGGCCGGCATACGGGTTGTGCCCGTCCCCGGCCCCGTAGCGGGGGTCACGGCCCTTGCCGCAAGCGGACTGCCGAGCGACCGCTTTGTGTTTGAAGGCTTTCTCCCTCCCAAAAAAGGACGCAAAACGCGCATCACGGCCATAGCCGAAGAAGAACGAACCGTCGTGCTCTACGAAAGTCCGCACCGGATTGAGAAATTATTGCGTGAACTGCTCGAAGCCTGCGATCCCGCCCGGCTGTGCGCTATAGGCCGCGAGCTGACCAAACGCTATGAAGAAATCCTGCGCGGCAGCCTCACGGACGTGCACCGAACCCTGCAAAGCCGCGCCAAACAGCGGGGCGAATTCGTCTTCATCCTTGCCGGAAAATCCTACGCCGAAGCCCCCGAACCTCAAACCCCCTCCAATGCCTGACTTCCTCTTTCGGCTGTCCAAATGGCAGCTCTCCCTCGCCGCAGGCCTGCTCATGGGCCTGAGCTTCTCCCCTTTCCCCTTCCCCTTTCTGCTGTTCCCGGCCTTCATCCTCATGCTGCGCCTCTCCGCACTGAGTAACACCTACCGCGAAGCCGCCTACCACAGCTACCCCGCCTTCCTGCTCTGGAACATCATCACAACCTACTGGCTCACCATGGCGACCGTCATCGGCGGTGTCGCAGCCATCCTCGCCAACAGCGCCATCATGTCGCTCGTATTTGGCCTCATGCACCTGTGCCTGCGCCGCATCAGCAACCGCACCTTCGCCTACACCGCTGCTGCCGCAATCTGGGTCAGCTACGAATGGCTGCACCTGCATTGGGATCTCGCCTGGCCCTGGCTCGTGCTCGCCAACGCCTGGGCAACCTGGACCTTCGCCGTGCAGTACATCGAATTCACCGGCTTCCTCTCGGTCAGCTTCCTCACCCTCCTCATCGCCTTTCTGGCCGGAAAAGGCCTCGGCGCCGATCAGCAAACCAGCATCAGGCCCGCCCTCAACGGAAGCACGGCACACCCTCCAAAGCCCGACAAACACGCCCTCGCAACCGCAGCCGGACTCTGGCTCGGCAGCATCATCCTCTCCCTGCTCATCCTCTGGCGCACCGACTTCACCCCTGAAGGCCACACCCATGTAGTCGTCGCCCAGCCCAACTACGACTCCTACCTGCCCCTCGCCGGCTACGACGACACTACCACGCCCCTGCTCGAACTCACCGCCATGCTCGACAGCGTCGTCACCGCCAACACCCACATCATGTTCTGGCCCGAAAACGCCCTCATGGGCCGGGTTTCGCAACTCAACCGCAGTAGCAACGACCTCCACATCCTCCAAAAAGCCGCGCAATGGAACGTGCCCGTCATCACCGGCGCCGCATTCTTTATGTACTATCAGGATGAAGATCCCCCGCGCGTTCACCGCACCGACTACCTCGGGCGGCCCTTCAACATCTTCAACAGCGCCGTCGGCTTCTTCCCCGACGGAAGCTTCGAGCACTACAACAAAATCCGCCTCGTCCCCATCGTCGAACGCCTGCCCTTCGCCCACACCCTCAGCCGCCTGCCCCTGCCCTTAGACTGGGGCGACGTAACCGGATTCGGGCGCGGCGAACGCATGCACGTATTCGAAGCCACCAACGGCACCCTCGCGCCGGCCGTCGTGTGCTACGACTCCGTCTTCCCCGCCGTTGTGCGGGAAAGCGTACGCATGGGCGCCGGCTTCATCGCCGTCATCACCAACGACGGCTGGTGGGGCCGCACCAGCGGACACCTGCAGCACTACGAATTCGCCCGCCTGCGTGCCATCGAACTCCGCCGCGCCGTCGTCCGAAGCGCCAACAACGGCATCTCCGGCATGATCACCCCCGACGGCCGCCCCCACACCCGTACCGAATACTGGACCCGCACCGCCTTCGAACTCGAAGTCCCCACCCACACCCGCCTCACCCTCTACGCCCGCTTCGGCGACTGGTTCAGCTGGCTCATGCTCCTCATCAGCATCCTCGGCCTCAGCCTCGCCTACCGAAAATAACCGCCACAACTCACCCCAAAAAAGCCGCAGCAACGCAACACCCTTAAAAAACCCAAAAAAATCGACCACAAGCCACAAGCCATACCAATCATTATTTTTTGGGGAAAACTCAGAGAACATCAATGCCCCTGTCATAGATTAAACACCCCAAAACGAAGATGAATGCGTTGCTTTTTTTTTCTTCGAAACCAACTTGGCTTCCAGCGAAAAAAGAGCATGCCAATTGGGCTCAAATGTTACTGTAAAAACTGAGCTTATAAATTCCCCTCTGGAGAGGGGTGCCCCCAATCAGAAGCTGATTGGGGTTTGCCGCCGGAACAATATATGAGCCTATTCAAAAATCAGAAGGTTCGGGGCGGGGTGTGGGAGAGTTTGTCGAAGCCTGTGAGCTTGAGTGCAACCTCATAAATCGTAAAAGGAAGAAACAAAGCACATACGAACTCCAAAATCAAATTACCGGCCTTACCCGCAATGAGCATCCAGAATTCGAACAACCGTGGTAAAAATCAATCACGATGGTATGCCGCCCCTTCAGGGCTCTTTTCGTTCGGGGACTGCATTCCCGGGGTTGGCACCCCGGGCTGTGTTATGTCGCCCTTTCAGGGCTGATTGTGGCGTTGAGTTTAAAAAGAGCATGACAACTGGGCACAAAAGTTACTATTAAAACGGGACTTGACAACTCCCCTCTTGAGAGGGGTGGCCCCTGTACGAGCGTGTGAAGGGCCATGAAACCCGAACAGCATCCATTCCCTTTCAACGCCCCGATGCCGGCGGGCCGGTGTGTGATACGATGCTGCTCGAAGCCACGAACCGATTTTCCACCACAGCGGAATTGATGGGCAACCGGCGCGAGAGAACTCCGTGGCGTAAGGTGGCGAATACCGGCATTGCGGCTGTCACACCCCGCCCGTTCGCTACGCTCACCCGGGCACCCCTTTTTTCAGTGCGTCATGATACAGTATATCAGTATGTCATTTTTGGGCTATAATGCTGTTATTATTTGGGATACAAAACTCCCCTCTCGAGAGGGGTGCCCCCAATCAGAAGCTGATTTGGGTTTGCCGCCGGAAAACATATGAGCCTATTCAAAAATCAGAAGGTTGCGGGGCGGGGTGTGGGAGAGTTGGTCGAAGCCTGTAACTTTGAGTGCAACCTCATAAATCGTAAAAGGAAGAAACAAAGCACATACGAACTCCAAAATCAAATTACCGGCCTTATCCGAAATAATCATGCAAAATGCTAACACCTCTGGCAAAAATCAACCACGATGGTATGCCGCCCCTTCAGGGCTCTTTTCGTTCGGGGACTGCACTCCCGGGGTTGGCACCCCGGGCTGTGGTATGTCGCCCTTTCAGGGCTGCGGTTCGTTTGTAGAAATGATTTACGACCCGATCCGCACGTTCGTTTTTCATTCCGTGGCGTAAGGTGGCGAATACCGGCACAGGGGCTGTCACACCCCGCCCGTTCGCTGCGCTCACCCGGGCACCCCTCTCGCAGAGGGGAGTTTGGCTTCGTGGCTTTTAAGGACTTTCTAGTCAAAAAAACTATCTAAATAGGGTCAGGAAAGTTATTATTATCACGGCACTTATCAATTCCCCTCTTGAGAGGGGTGGCCCCGGTAGGAGTTTGTGAGGGTTTGTGGTGCCGAAATTGTTTCTGCACACATTCAACGCCCCGATGGTGGCGGGACGGGGTGTGGGAATACTGACCGAAGGCTATGCATTTCAGTGCAAGCTGAGTCGCTATAAAAGGAAGAAGCGACGCTGGTGCGACTCCGGAAATAAAATACCCGCCGTATCCGTAATGGTTGTGTATGATTCGAAACCCAACACCGGTGGTATGTCGCCCTTTAAGGGCTGCAGTCAGTTTGTGGAAATGATTTACGACCCAATCCGGACGTTCGGTTTTCATTCCGTGGCGTAAAGTGGCGAATACCGGCATATCGGCTGTCACACCCCGCCCGTTCGCTACGCTCACCCGGGCACCCCTCTCGCAGAGGGGAGTTTTGGCTCCGTGTTCGTATATGGATTCCAGCCAAAAAAAAAGAGCATGCAAATAAGGCTCAAATATTATTGTAAAAACTGAGCTTTTAAATTCCCCTCTTGAGAGGGGTGCCCCCAATCAGAAGCTGATTGGGGTTTGTCGCCGGAACAATATCTGAGCCTATTCAAAAATCAGAAGGTTGCGGGGCGGGGTGTGGGAGAGTTGGTCGAAGCCTTTTAAATTTGGTGCAACCTGATAATTCGTTAAAGGTAGGAACGAAGCACATACGGCCTCCAGAAGTCAAATTACCGGCCTTACCCGCAATGAGCATGCACGATCCGAACACCTCTGGCAAACATCAATCACGATGGTATGCCGCCCCTTCAGGGCTCCTGTCGTGAATGGGGACCAATTTCCCGGGGCTCACACCCCGGGCTATGGTATGTCGCCCTTTCAGGGCTATTCATTTCAAATCAAAACAACCACCTATACAGGAAGCATAATCCATTATTAAAAAGGCACTTAAAACTCCCCTCTCGAGAGGGGTGCTCCCGGAACAAACGCGTTAGGGACAACCAAACCCGAACAGCACCCCAACCCTATCAAAGCCCCAAATGCCTCCGGGGCGGGGTGTGGAGATGCGGACCAAAGCCATAAAACAAATTACCATCACAAAGGCAATAGACGCCCCCACCCACGAGCACGAAAACAAGAATTAACCCCAAAACCCCCAAGGCCATCATCTTGGAACGGCTCCATCCGTTCAGGCATCGCGCTCCGGAGGTATGCTGCCCTTTCAGGGCTGTATTCGGGTGTGGTCCGTGAACCCGGGGTTGACACCCCGGGCTGTGATATATCGCCCTTTCAGGGCTATTCATTTCAAATCAAAACAACCACCTATACAGGAAGCATATACCATTATTAAAAAGGCACTTAAAAATCCCCTCTCGAGAGGGGTGCCCCCGGAAGAAACGCGTTAGGGACAACCAAACCCGAACAGCACCCCAACCCTATCAAAGCCCCAAATGCCAGCGGGGAGGGGTGTGGAGATGCCGCTCAAAGCCACAAAACAAATTACCAGCACTGATGCAATTGATTGAATAGCCCACTGACAAGAAACCGATAATTACCCCCGAACTTCACGCGCAGAGACGCGATGACTCGCGTCTCTGCTCTACTGCATCGAAAAAAACAGCGGCAAAAACCCTGTAGGTTTTCGAAACCTCCAGGGTTTTGGAATCTTTACCTTTGTTGATCCCGATCAACAAAAAGAAGGTCAAATTGTAGGTTCCCATCAACAAAATTGATGGCAACCGGATATTTCACCGTTTCAAGCATCGCTTAACCCTAAGCCTTGTTCCATATCTGTAATTTGATGATAATCAGCGGAATCAATTATTCCTTTTTCTACAAGCTCATTGAGGAATTCTTCATCTCTTAAGTCTTCATAAGTAATGTCGCTATAGCGAACAGTTAACATCATCCTATCTATCAATTCAGGAATCTTGGGCCATTTAATCTTATTAATTATATTCTGCAAGTAATCGTTAATAAAATACGACATACGCTCTTTATCATTTTTATATATCTTAAACCTTTCCTTTAGTATTTTTTCCTTATTCTCTTCCAAAAAAGCTCTTAACTCAGTGCTAAAATCTTCTTTTACTTCATTAACTTGATTGAAAAGCCCAAATACCAACTCATTTCCAACATGGTGTAACCTTGCCTTCATTTTTTCAATTTCTATCTCAAACTTAATTTTATCTTCAACTTTCAATAAACTTTCATCTCTGCTTGGCATTTTGCTCAAATATACCTCCCGAATTTTACTTAAGCCTTTCTGAAATTCATTTAATGGCTGAAAGTATTTATCTATCACACCTTTATTAAATACATTCAGCTTACTTTCCAGTTTATTTTTTAAATCTGAATTATTGATGGGCAGGGCATCTTTGGGTATGGTTACCTTTTTGTATTTAATATTACCCCCCTCAAACTTCAGTTTCACATATTGAAATTTGTTGGAGTAAAAATCTACAATGCGTCTGAAATCGGGTTTGAGGGGCGGATTTTTTTCAATGTCCTTTTTTACTTCTTCGAACTTCTCGTCCGTAATCGGATTGCTTTTTTTAAGCTCAGCCTGCATTAAAACTAATATGTGGCTATAGTCTGCCATTTCCCTTTCCGCTTCCATCGTTTTTTTGACATTTATTATTAATTCCTGAGGCGTCACCGTCTTGAAGAAAAAGTACATCATCTTTAAGAGGTTAATCCTATCGATTGCAACAGCGTTGAGATAAGGCGTTTCGCCTGATGCCAGTATGCGGGATTCTGTGAAGAGGTAGTAGCCCGTATCATCGGAAATGATGAAAGAGATGCGGTTCTTGGGCATGGTTTGCATGGGTATGCCTGCTTCGCGCAGCATGGCGATGCTTTCAAAATCGCCATGACCCCGACGGAGGGTTTCAGAATCGAAGTCGATGATCAGGCGGATATCAGGGCTGGAGCGCCTTTGGTTTAGCTCCAATAGGGCCTGTGCGGTTTGTTTGTGCAGGGCGGGCAGGCAGAGGAGGAGCTGTTTTTTGGTCTTGCGAATAAATTCATTCAGACCAGATTCTGTGAAGGAAGTAAAGTAATCCATGCGTGTTGGTTCAGGGGATGATGGTTTTTGGGATGCTTAGATGGACAAATATTCAGACTATGGGCTTGAGGAACCCAGGCCTTATCTCAGCTCGCTTAGTATGCGCTCAAACTCTGTTTCAACATTTTTTTTGTGGTTGTCTTTGAGCGTTTTTTTAGCCGCTGCAACCAGTAACGTTAAGGTTACGGATGCTAATCTTTTATATGGAGGCGGAATGATTTCACTGATCTGCGGTATCATAAATGCAGCTGCTTCAAAAAGTATACTTTCATGGATCGGTTTTTCAAGATAGTCAAGATAATGGGATACCAGTGCCACAACCTTCATAATGGCAATATTGTGGCGATCAGAGTCTTGCTCTGCCTGAATATAAACCTCTGTAAGTTCATAAAATGCAAGCTGATAGGGAACACCAACCCGAATCATTTTCCGGGTCAGTGCTGCCAGGTCTTTGTAGTCTCTTTTTGTGCTTAAGAGCTCATTTCTGAAATTTTTAAGGGCAAGTTTTTTTTCCTGGGTTTCAACGTAATCCGGCACAGCCAAAGCCTTTTGCTGTACCAAATACCCCACAAGCATGCCTGTGAGCTCGGTATCGCTCATGGGGATTTCATAGGGCTTCTGATCTAAGATGGCGGCTAAGGCATCGTTGATTTCCGGCTTGCGGTTGGTTTCAAGGATTTGCCGGTCGCGCATTTTGAGCAACTCAGGGTTGATTTCGAGCAGGTATTCGTCAGCAAACTGCTTGTTCTCTTCGGCGCTTTTTATAGCTTGGCTGAGCGTTTGGAAGGCCGCATAAAAAATCGGGTCTTCTTTGGGGGCGCCAAGGTTGGCCGTCGAGGTTAAATCTGTGACATCATCTGCGATGTGGTAGGAAGAAGACAGGTAGAAGTACAGGTCCATATCGCTGAGGGCAAACCTGCTGTCGAGATTATTGTCTATGAAATCGTAGGTTCGCCAGGGCTGCTGATGGCTGTAGGCGGTTAGGTAGGCAAGGGTGAGGCGTTCCTGAAAGCTCAGGGAGAGTGAGGGCGTGAGCGCTTCAAAGCCCAGTATGAGCAAAAATTTATCAAGCTGATCAAAAACGGGCAGCTCATACTTGTCGAGCGTGTCCTTGCCGTAAGCCTGCACATTATCGGGCCGGCTTTCAATATTTTTCTGCAGCAGGTAGGCCTGCCGGTTTTGGTATCGTTTGAAAGCGGCAGCCGAAATTACAGCCTCCTCTTTAAATTGGGCGCATAAATGGCCGATTCCAAACAAATCATTGCTATCGATGAGGATGGCCTTAACCGCCTGCTTGTAGGCTTGAGGTTTCCTGCCCTGCGCGAACAGCGCTTTTGACCAATATACCCGGGCTTTCACATAGGTATCCTTGCTGTCGGCTACCGCTTTATTACAGGCCTCAATGGCTTTGGGATAGGTTCCAATATTGTAATACAATATTGCTTTGTTTATAGACGCATCCGGATATTTCCCTTCCGGGCTGTCCCCCTCCGCTTTCTCATACGCCCCAATCGCTTCTGCGTAACGGCCTAATTTTTGTAATGCATTTCCGCGATTGTTTGACGCAAGCGGAAATTTCCCTTCCGGGCTGTCCCCCTCCGCTTTCTCATACGCCCCAATCGCTGCCTCGTAATGGCCTAATTTTTCTAATACATATCCGCGATTGTAAGACGCAACCGGAAATTTCCCATCCGGGCTATCCCCCTCCGCTTTCTCAAAGGCCCCAATCGCTGATTCGTAATGGCCTATTTTTTCTAATACATATCCGCGATTCTTTGACGCATCCGGAAATTTCCCTTCAGGGCTGTCCCCCTCCGCTTTCTCATACGCCCCAATCGCTGCTTCGTAACGGCCTAATTCTCGTAATGCAATTCCGCGATTGTAAGACGCATCCGGATATTTCCCTCCCGGGCTGTCCCCCTCCGCTTTCTCAAAGGCCCCAATCGCTTCTGCGTAACGGCCTAATTCTCGTAATGCATTTCCGCGATTGTAAGACGCAACCGGAAATTTCCCTTCCGGGCTATCCCCCTCCGCTTTCTCATACGCCCCAATCGCTGCTGCGTAACGGCCTAATTTTCCTAATGCATTTCCGCGATTGTTCGACGCAACCGGAAATTTCCCTTCAGGGCTGTCCCCCTCCGCTTTCTCATACGCCCCAATCGCTTCTGCGTAACGGCCTAATTCTCGTAATGCAATTCCGCGATTGTAAGACGCATCCGGATATTTCCCCTCCGGACTATCCCCCTCCGCTTTCTCATACGCCCCAATCTCTGCTTCGTAATGGCCTAATTCTTGTAATGCAAGTCCGCGATTGTTGGACGCACCCGGATATTTCCCTTCCGGGCTGCAAGCCTCTGCAAACTCCCATGTAAGTACTGCGATAAGCTTATACCCTTTTTTATATGAATCATATGCTGCATTAAACCACGCTTGCGGTTCCCGTTCAAGAGTACCAGCTATGCGATCACGCATATCCCTAACATACCATTCTAAAAACCGCTCATATTCCGGGATTTCAATCCCCTTGTAATCCCGCTTCAAGGCATAAATATCATTTACCGCATCATTATATTTATGCTGTTTAATAAGCGCGTTAATCTGCGCCATTCTCGCTTTGAGTTCATCTGATAGGTGCATCATTAAATCTCCTTTCTGTTCTTTGTCACACGGCTAAACCCCTAAAACAAATCGCCCTGATTTGTCGCGCTTGGGGGGAGGTTTTTGCGCGATACGCGTTTTATACTGAAACCCTGTTCCGGAGCTTCATCCTTGTCTTGCCCGTAGGCCGCACCGGGTGCATTAACCTGATTGGGCTCACTTACACCCTCAGCCTCAGCCTTAGCCTTAGCCTTAGCCTTAGCCTTAGCCTTAGCCTTAGCCTTAGCCTTAGCCTTAACCTTAGCCTTAGCCTTGGGTTTCTTCTTCTTTTTCGTCAAATCTACCTGATACTTTTCCCAGACTTCCTGCATTTTGGCGAGGTGTGCTTCCATGTCCCAGGCGGGGCGCAGGCGGTCGTAGGCCTCGAGGATGAGGCGGCGGGTGCGGTACTCGCCGTGTTTGCGGAGCTCCTTGTCTTTGAGCACGCGGAAGGTCACGCCGGGGAAATCGGAACCGTGCACGTCCTGCGGATCGAGGATGTAGCGCAGCTCGTCGCGCTCCAGACCGTACAGAAGCGCAAAGTGCGCGTCTAACTCCGCGCGCAATCGCGCACGGCGTTCCTCATCCCATTTGAAGGGCGGCAGCGGACACCCCTCCCGCATATCACCATTTGCTTTGTGATATTCCGGCTCCGGAACCCACACGATTTCGGGGTAGGCCGTGTACCAGTCGGGAATCTCCCACGGGTGACCGCCGGTCTCGCGAGCGTTGTCCTCCCACTGCTGACGAATCGCCTCACGCAGCCCCTCATCCGCCTCCCGCCAGAGATCATCGGCGAAAGCTTTGATGTCCCAGGAGGTGTAAATCAGCTCGTGTATTTTTGCAATAATCGATATTGAGTTATCTAGAATATCTATCGAAATAACTGGGAATTGTTTGACATAAAAATAGGTCATCGATGTTCCACCAATTTTCTGACGCACAAAATAGTCGAAAATCAAACTATTTAATTGGCTTTGCAAATAAGCCAATTTTTTAATTCCATTATTCAAAAAAAATAATGGTGCCTTATGATTAACACCTGATTTAGGCAATGTTGAACAAACAAAAGATCTTTCATTTGTATTATTAGTTACATCCCTAAATCCCACAAACCAATTATTACGATCTAAGTAACCTACATTATCAGAAGAAATCCAGTACCAGGGAATAATAGTTACTTCACATTCATCCTTTATAGAACTTGTTAATCTTCGGGTTTTATTTCGGTCTTTAGCATATAAATAATCATTACACCAATGATCATCATGCCAAAAGAATTTTCCCTCATACAGCGGCAGCCAAACCTCCTCCCCCTTCACAAAACGGTTCCCCATCAGTGTAAAACCCGCGCTGCGCATTTGGGCTTCGGTGCGAAACAGGCCGGAGTCGTTGCTCATGTGAAACATCGTTGAGAAACTGATACCCCAGGGATTCTGCCCCTTTTCCTCATTCACCAGTACCGGTACCCGACTGTAGATTTTCGCGGTCAGCTCGGCATCCTGACGGGTGCGGAAAATCGGGGTTGTTTTGGTGTTGGGGTTGATGTTCAGAAAATCTTCACGGCTCAAACCAAAAACCCGACGCGCATCCTGCAGATCAAGCACATCGTGCAGGAAAAACCCGAACTGCATCCGCCGTTCCGCCACTGCAGTACCAATGGTAAGGAGGGAAAATTTGTACCGGCTATCAACCGCTTCAAAAATTTTCTTCCGGTTTTCAAAATCAAACAGCGACTCAAGGCGACCGCTTTCCACCAGGTCAGCGAAGAAAAACTTGTTGGTGTCGTCGGTTGCAATGCCGGTCGGCACCACAAATCCGCCGCGGCCTTCCGCGCTGAGGGCATCCTTCACAAGTTCCGAAAAAATACTGTAGGTGTTGATGTCGCCTCTTCCCGTGAGCGGGTAGCGTCCGCTGTCACGAATGAAGCGCGAGGCCGATTCACCCTCATGCAGCGCTGCCCGGTAGGCTTCCCACAAGGCAGGCTTGGTCTGCGGCAGGCGCGCAATCAGCTTCTTCCGGGCCGCAGCATTCGGGGCGTTGGCAATTTCATCATCAAGCGGTCCAAAAAATTCCTTTTCCTGCAGCTTGATGCGCTCCCAGGGCGGATTGGTCAGAATCACATCAAAGCCACCGCGCTGCGCGATGTCCGGAAATTCGAGCGGCCAGTGGAAGAAGTGCTGTTCCCCGGCAAGGCCCTCGGCACGGGCTGTTTTCAGGTTTTGTGCCCGCCGCGGCTCGCTCAGGTGCAGCGCAAGATCGGCGCTCGTTACGCAGTCCTCCGGCTTGCTGCCCTTGGGGTAGGACTGATAAAAAGCATAGGTGAACAGATCGCAGGCCTGCCGCTTGTGCCGGAGACCGGGGTCGAGCTGCAGCTTTTCGAGGGTGCGCTGCTTGGCGAAATAATCCTCCACTCGCTCCACCGCAGCCGCGTTCAGGGCTTCATAACGGTCGGCCAGCTCCTGCTGACCCTGCCCCCAGCTCCCCTGCTGCTGAAACACATCGAGCTGTTTTGCTTTCAAAAAGTCGCGGTTGATCTTCTTCGCCGCATTCACCACAGTCTTGTCGTCGCCGCTTGCTGCCTTAAAAGCCTCGTTGGGGATGAGTCCGGCAAGCCGGTCGAGGCGGTCAACGCCAATCAGGGAATCGCCCTGCTTGATTTTATGCTCCAGGAAAGTGAGCGGTTTGCCGCTGTTGTGCCCGACCAGCCAAAGGCTGATGCGGCAGAGCTCCACGGCAGCGGGGTTTTTATCCACCCCGTACAAACAGTGCTGAATCACATCACGCAGGGCCTGCTGCACCCAGTGCTCACCCGGATTTTCCTCACCAGCCCGTACCTTCGCCAGTTCAAAAGCCAGCACCCGTGCAGCGGCAATCAGGAAGTGACCGGAGCCGGATGAGGTATCGGCGACCTTGATGCTAAGCAGGGCCTGCGCCTGCACCGCAGCCCCTTTCGCCCCGTGCAGCCGTTCCCGAATCACCGGCATCAGGGTCGTTTTGATGAGCTGTGCCACGAGATCGTGCCGGGTGTAGTAAGAGCCGGTGAGCTTTTGTTCCGAGCCTTCCGTGAAAGCAAAAACGGGCGTAGCCGTGTTGGTTTTAAAATAAGGATGCAGCTCAAGCAGGGCTTCATACACCGAGCCGAACTCTTCCACATCCAGATCGCGGTAGTTCACCCGCACGAGGGCACCGGCCTCATTCCGGAAGGAGGTGAGCTTGCCGAGAATCTGAAGGGTGTGTTTATTGGAAAGCCGGAGGCGGTACAGGTTTACCTCGTCTTCAAGGCCCTGTTCTGCAAACAGGCTGCCGCCCAGCGGCTGAATGCCAATCTGTTCGCCTGCGCGCGTAGGCTCAAACAAACGGAATGACGTAAGCAGACTCTGCCAGAGGTCGGTTTTCAGCGGATCGATCCAGGCAGCAGAAACGGCAAGGCCGCGCAGCCGCTCCAGGCTGTAGAAATCGCGGTAGATCTGCTTGTACTGCAGCCCGGCTTCGTAGCCTTCCTCCCCGGCTTTTTTCTGCGGAAATACAAGGTCGCGTTCCTCAATGGTAGCCAGAAAAATGATGCGGTATATGGTGCGCAGCAGCAGCCGGTAAAAACGGACGGGGTCGGCCTGCTCCTCGCGTATCGCCTGCGCGAAAGCCGTGTTGGCAGGGTGCGCAATCAGCCCGTTGGCCAGCACCTCCATCGCTTCCTTCACGGCAATGCGCAGCTTCGCACGGATGCGGCTGCCGGCATCAAGGGAATCCTGATGATAGCCCTCAAACAGGCAGGTTTCGGCCTTCTCCCGGCTTTGCGGCATGCGGGAAGCGTGCAGCACCCGGAACAGCAGGGCGAATTCGTGATACAGTTCTTCCTCCATCATTTTTTCGAGGTCGAACTCCAGATAAGCAAGGCGCGCAAGCCGGGCCGAATTGCGCAGCAGGCGCAGGCTGCGCCCGTTGCTCACCAGTCCGTACAGATGATCGCTATTGTTGAGGTACTCCTGCAGGAGGGCGTGCGGCGACATGCTCAGGCGACCGCCTGCGGGTTTACGGTCCAGCTCATCCTTAAAACTCATAATGAGCACCGGAAAGCGGTCGAGCCGGTTCTCCCGGTGCGAAACCGCATACGTTTTGCCGGCAACGCTCTCCGCGGTACTGCTCTCTGCCTGATAGCCGAGGTTGAGCAAAAAAGGCAGCATCCAGGTTGTGCGCGTTTGGGCAGTGCCGTACTCGCTTTCTGACAGCTTCTCCATTTTGGCGCTAAAAATCTGCCACTGCAGCCGGGCATCCTGCCAGGCCTGCCCAATCTGATCGCGCAGCGAATCATTTTTCCCAAACCCGAAATCAGCCGCCTGCTGCCCCGTAAGCTGCTGTTCCTGCCGGATTTTATCCAGCATCTCCAGCGAAATAATGTTGCCCTGTATGGTGATAGAAGTAAAAGTCATGTCAGAGACCCTGATAAATAATGCAGTATAATAAAAGCCTGCAAAAAAAGGGTCATTGAACCCCAAACTTCCTCATTAATCCGGCATTCTTTTTTGTGAGGAAAAATTCCGAGAGCATCACTGTCAGCAGTGCTGATTCCCGGCATCCCAAATCGGTCTCAAAGCACCTTGCTTTTTTTTGATCAGTATGTCAGTTAAGGCAGTATGTCAGGGATTCAATTTTGAGCCATGACATTGTTTTTGCTTGGGATACAAACTCCCCTCTTGAGAGAGGTGCCCCCCATTTTCAGTGTGTCACAGCACAGTATGTCAGTGTGTCAATTTTGAGCCATAATATTGTTTTTGCTTGGGATACAAACTCCCCTCTTGAGAGGGGTGGCCCCCATTTTCAGTGTGTCACAGCACAGTATGTCAGTGTGTCAATTTTGAGCCATAATATTGTTTTTGCTTGGGATACAAACTCCCCTCTTGAGAGGGGTGGCCCCGGTAGAAGCGTGTGAAGGGCCATTTAGCTCGAACAGCCTCCAACTCCATTCAACGCCCCGATGTTGAGGGGCCGGGGTGTGGAGAAGCCGGTCGCAGGCAAGAAACCAAATTACAGGCTCTTGGGCAATTTGTGGGACAGCCTACGGGCAGCGAACCTATTATCAACCGCGATCGCCCGCATCGCATAGACGGGTCGAATCGAGACGCGATGAATAGCGTCTCTGCAATGCCGGGTGTCAGATCAAGTTTTTAACCCCGCGAGAGGGTTCGAAAAAGATACATCCACAGTAATATGGCGCCTACAAAAAATGGTGTGAGGCGGGGGAATCGAACCCCCGGCGCCCTATTGGGTGCAAAAATGCTTCGGAACAGCTACCCCATCTCCCGCCTGGATTGGAAAAACCACCATGGTTGCCTCACAAGAACACCATTCCGCACCAAACACCTTTAAGTATGCTTGTAATTGTCATAATTAGCTCCTGGATTAGCGTGAAAGTTAAGTTTAACGTTTCAGCGACCATGATAGCTGACTTTTTCAATCCAAGCGAGATGTCAAGGCTGATCTCCACATTTGCATTGATCACCAATTTCAAAAAAACAAAAAGCTTCCGATAATGCCGAAAGCAAGACGTCTGAAGATACGAAAAAATGGGGCCTCCTAAAATTACCCGAATATTATCGGGATGATGCGCACGTCAGAGACCTACTTCGGTGCATTTTCAGACAGCCGTTTGCACAGGGCGTACCTACGGCACGCGATATTTTTGGATAATGACGATTTTCTACCCACATGCTGCCCCTACAGGGCAGTCGGGTTTTCCGCATTGGTCATCCGCGTAGAGACGCAAAATCTCGCGTCTCTACAGTGCCGGGTGCCAGAACCAATTTGAGACCCACCACGGGATGCATTCCGCACAAATCCCGCAAAATCCCTAAAATCCGCGTTCTATCATCGCGTACCCTGACGTTGCCCTGTGTGGCGTCAGGAGCCGAGCTCCCGCATCCGGGCTATCACATCCCGCCACAGACAAATAAGATAAGACACCCTACATACGCAGTAACAACAATTAACCACGAAACCGTCATCCCGGAAACGCTCAAACCAAAGCAAATAATCACCTCAAAACACACTGGCGTTATCCGGGATCTACCAACTTCGGCCTGCGACCTTCCCTGTAGCCCACCACCAAAACGCTGCACGAGACTTTGCAGAACCGACATCGCAGCCGGAAATTCATATTGCGGCATTTCCCGCTTGGCAGATCCCGGATAATGCTGCTTTACGTTTCGTGCAGGTTACCAATCCCCACGCCGCAGCATTTCCGGGATGACGGTCTCAGGACAAGGGAAAATAATAAGCCTCGAAGCCTAACAAACCCTTCAAGAGTTCAAAACCCTTGAAGGGTTTTCGCGCTGATTCCGGGTAATGGTTCTTATCACCAAAGCGAATAGGCTTCGTGCTGTTTGTGCAATACCCGCTTTATTTCCAGCAGTAAACAACTCTTATCCCGCTTGTTTACATGGATTTGGGCACCGGCAGCAGCACATACAGCCCCATGATGTCGGGCGGCAATACGGGGGTGACCTTTTCATAGCGCCTGCCGCCGACGAGATTCCGGAAACGTCCGTGCGCTTCTACAAGACGCTCCGCGCGCTCGGTCGCCAACTCACTCAGCTGCGCATTGAGCGACCTGAGCTGTATGAGGGCACGCTCAATATCCTGCTTCTGCCGCTCGGCAGAGAGCGACTGCGCGCTTTGGGTGGTGGCAAGCAGTTCGCGGGCACTTTCAAAGCCAAGATAGGTTCGGTCGTTTTCAGGGCCGCTGAATCCCCACAAGTACATTTCCTCCGAAACCACCTGATTGGCCGTATTAAGCTCACGAATCACGTTGCGCACACGGAACATCACCAGCACAGTAAGGCGCTGCACCGCATTGGTCATAATGGCTGAAACCCGCGCAACCGGCTCAAAGCGGTCGCTGCCATCAAAGGCGAGGGCCAGCATAAACTGACAGAGCTGCTCAACAAAGGCGTGGTTCCGCCCGATATAGCGAAACCCCTTTGGGGTAGGCGACTCGAACGAAATGCGGGCCCGGTCCTGTCCCGGGAAGTGGCCTCGCAGATGGTCCGGCAGATTGATGAGGGAGACCATCCAGCCGGTGCCAATCCGGCTGATTTCCGCGCCAAGCAGGGGCAGGCTGCCTGTCACGAAGCGTTCGACCGCGCTTACATCCCCGATGGCTTCATCAATTTCGTTAAGGTTGTGCTGAATATCGTCTTTACTGACATTTTCGTGGGCAAAAATGGATCGCAGCTTCTCGCCCCGCTTGCGTGCTTTTTCGATCTCTGCACTGAAGTACTCCTCCTCAAAAAGCGAAAGCTGAGGCGCGTCCTCGTCAGACTGCCCCAACAGGATTTTCGTGAACACGGTATCCATTACCGATTCGGCCTCATCACCAAAGTTTATGGTGACTCCGATGGACTGATGAATGTTGTGCACCTTCCGAATGAGGACTTTCATCACGTTGGCGTCAATTTCATTGTCTTGGCCGTGGAGGATGTAGGCCTTCACCTCATTTTGGGCGGCGCCGGGCACGCCGGTTTGCCCGAAGCGGTCCACGCGCCCGTCCCGCTGTTCGAGGCGGTTGGGGTTCCAGGGCAGGTCGTAGTGCAGCACGGCGGTGAAGTGCTCCTGCAGGTTGATGCCCTCACTGAGGCAGTCGGTTGCAACGAGCACCCGGCTGGAAGAGCGGCCCAGCAGTTCGACCTGCTCGCGGCGCTGCTCATCGGCCAGCTCAGAGGTGATTACCATAATTTCGGTTTTGGCAGGCAGCAGCGCTTTGAGGTGCTCTCCCACATATTTGGCCGTCGGGATGTATTTGCAGAACACAATCGGCTGATGCCCCTCACGCAGCCACTCCTTAAGCTGTGCCGCAGCACGCTTCAACTTGGCGTCTTTTTCCGGGCCGTACAGGCCCTGCATGAGTTTGCTGAGCTCTCGCAGCCGCCTGATTTCACCGGATCCCAACCCGGCATTATCGAGCAGCTCGGCCTGCGTGAAATCGGAATCCAGTTCATCCGATTTAAGCACGGGATTGGGCAGGCTTGCCGCTTCATCGAGTTCTTCTTTGGCAAGCTCGCGCTGCTGCCTGTTTTGCAGCATTTCAAAACCGGCAGCCGGACTCGACATCACCCCGCGCAACAGGGCAAGAGCGGCCCACAGCCGCATGCGCCCCCGTGCACTGCCGGGTTGCGCAGCAAGTGAGATGCCCCGCGCAAAAGCTTTTATGGTCTTGTAGGCGCGCTTATAGTCGGCGTGGAGGTTGTAAGGGATTTCGCGAATTTCACGTTCGGGAAACAGGCCTGGTTCGTTTAGCCAGCGGATGATGTTAGGGCGTTTGCGCTGAATGAAGTAATCTGCAAGCTGCCGGCGCTGCTGCGCTGTAATGTGGTCGAAGTCGAGGTGTTTTAATGCGGGATTAAGCAGCCCGAGCAGAGACTTGAACTCTTCATCTTTGCCCGAATGCGGGGTTGCCGTGAGCATAAGCAGATGCCTGTCGGGCACCTGTGCGATGTGATGCAGCAGCGCGTGCCGTAGCTGCTGTTTAACATTTTTGGCGCCGGCAGGCAGGGCGCAGGTATGGGCTTCATCCACAATCACCAGCTTAGGGCAATCCTGAAGGAAGAGCGCCCGGCGGCGGTCCGATTTGAGGTAGTCGATGGAGATGACCTGATACGGCAGGTGGAAGAACACGGAGCGGTCGTCGGGCAGGCGGCGGTCAAGGGAGGCGGCTGTACTCGAACGGATGATTTCAGCCTGAATGTCGAGTTTGTCGCGCAGCTCAGCCTGCCACTGCTCGCACAAATGCGGCGGGCAAATGACTGCGAAGTTCCGGATTTCGCCCCGCTCCAGCAGTTCTTTAAGGATAAGCAGGGCTTCGATGGTTTTCCCGATGCCCACATCGTCGGCAATCATCAGCCGGGTGACTTCCTGCTTTAGCGCCATAACCAGCGGCACGACCTGATACGCCCGCGGCCGGAACGAGATTTTGCCCATACAACGAAAGGGGCCGCTCGCATGGCGGAACGACAGCCGGGCAGCGTCGTAGAGCAGCCGCGCTGTGCGGAACGCGCCCAGCTGTGCGGGTTCCGGCTCCGGGAAGCTGTCGGACACGATATCCTCACCTTCAAACCGCAGCTTACGGTGTACCCCCGTAATTTCCTGATCGGACCCTCCCAGCGGTTTAAGCAGAATGATATCGGGATGGGGTGAGGGCAGCACAATCCAGCGACGATCGCGGTAGCGCACGAGCTCGCCGGGTGAGTGCTGAGCAGCAGGAGCTGAAACAGGAACAGGGGTCATAGTTTTCGAAAAATATCTTTGCGTCGGGAAATAAGTTGTTCAATAGAAGCGGTAATGTCCTCACCGGAGCGTTCGTTAAAAAACCAGGTAATAACATCAAGACCGCTGTCGCGCATAAGGTTGCGTTTGTGTTCGTCCTCTTTCTGCTGCCTGTCATTGGCATGTATACTACCATCGCAAAAGAGAAAAGCCTTTTGCTTGCCCTGCGGGTCATAAAACACAAAATCGGCATTGATGAAAAAACTGCTAAGATTCTCCTGTGCGGTATTGGGCAGCACATATCGGTTTTTATAAAGATAGTGAATGAGCGGTGCTTCAGTGGCAGAGGTATAATCGATGTTTTTCAGCAGCCACTGATACTGCTCCTCGTAGCTGCGGTTTTGGATAAAGCGCTCCAGCACACTATCCATGAGGCGCTCGAGCGGCTCCTTCACTTTGGTCCGGTCGAGACTGTCGTGATACGGCTGATTGTAGTAGGAAAGCAAATCGCTGTAGGAAGCCTTAAGCAGATTCTCACCGTCTTCGGTACGGGTTTCCGGATCGTAATGAAGAATGCGGTAGGCTTCGGTGTAGACCTGCTTCATTTTAGCGTCTTCGCTAATCATTTGCGACAAGATACCAAGACTGCCTTCAGCAGCCTCATACAGCATGATGTTGGGCGCTTCCGGGCTTCCGAGAATCCAGACGCCGATTTCACTTTCTTCCACCTGAAACACGGTTTCAACACCGCGTTTGAGCGCATAAGCTAGGGTGATGACCTGATCGGGTTCCAGGCCCAGCTCTTTCACGGGCTGCAGGTAGAGCGTATCGGCTGTATCGCGGGCGAAAATCCGCACCTCGCGCAGATACTTTTTCTTTTCGGGATCATCCCGGTCTGATTGACGCAACCATACGCCGGTTTCTTCATGAATAAGAAAACTATCCTCAGCCTGTGACCTCCTCCAGCGGTGATTAACCTGCACGAGCTGCGTAGCAGGGCAGTAAATGGCGCGCAGCAGCGGCTCACCTGCTACTTTAATATTGGCCTGCTGGGTCGCCTCAATGCCCTGCGGATAGCTGAAATAGTTGTCGATCTGATAGCCGGTAGAGGTGCGCTCCTCTTCTTCACAGGAGATACGTTCCTGCGGCAGGGCTTCGGTTTCACTGAGCTCCGTCAGATTGGCAATGACGGTCATGGTTTCACCGGAATCAAGTGCTTTTCGTGTGATGGGGTCATTGTTGGATTCTGCATCTTTATCCCCAACAAAAATATAGCTTGTTTCCTTTGATACGACGGCCTTTTGCAGACGCAGCTGAAGGTCGGCCAGCATCATGCGGTGAATGCGGTATTTGCTGCCATTGTGGTAAATAAGGTTACCCGGCCCGAATTCCTTGAGCGCAATAAACCGGGGGCGGGAGATATAGCTGCCCTGCTGCTGACTGCGGTAACCGGCATACACCCGAACCGGCAGGCGAGTAAAGTTGTAACCGGGCAGGAAGCCTTCTGCGGCCAGATAGCGAAACACATAAAATTCCGACTCATTGCCGAAGCGGTCGCGCTTGTCGTTGAGCAGCAGTTCCTGCTGCCGGAGTGCAGATTTTAGGAGGAGGTCGGCATTTCGCTTCTCCGGACTGGATGACTTGATGGTGGGATCTTTTTGAATTTTCTGCGCTCTTGAAATGGTCTGCTGCACATGCCGGAAGAGTACCCGCCAGCGCTCAAAGGCTGAATTAAAATCATGCCAGAAATTACCCGCCTTCTGGAAAAGATATTCGTCGGAGTACCAGCTTGTTTTCTTCAGCCGCGGAATCAGGCCGCTGATGACCGTAAGAAATTCATTGGCCCATTTGTCTGATGATTTCAGGGCCTGATGAATGGTTTCTCTGATTTCATCCCGAACGGGCAGGGTATCGGGGCGGCTAACATCAATTACATCTTTAACAGAAACACTTAGTTCACGAAGGGAGAGTTTCATCAGGATAAAAGCATGCAGATGGCTAAGCAGCAGCTCTTCATTGATGAGGTCGATGCGCGGTGGCACAACTTTGCCTGAAACCATTTCCTCGGGTTTGCTAAAATAATTGCGGTCGTGTGGGGAGCGGTTGGCACAATAGGTGAAAACGACAGCAGTTTGTCCGCTTCGGCCCGCCCTTCCGCTACGCTGCGCATAGTTGGCCGGGTTAGGGGGCACGTTTCGCATATGCACAATATTCAGCTCCTTAATATCAATGCCCAGCTCCATAGTAGGTGAACAGAACAGAGCAGAAATTTTGCCCTTACGAAATTCATTTTCCCGTTTAATGCGCTCATCGGCATCTACCTGCCCGGTATGCTCTGCACCGCGTATGGTTTTGGTGAAGGTACTGAAATCCGTTTCATACAGCTCCTTAAAAAATATGTTAGGCTTAATCTTCAGATCTTTAAATGACGGGTTCCGGACGGGGTCTGACCACACCGTTTTGCCGTCGCCCAGCCTCCACACAATGTTATCTGTTCGAAGCCGATAGCCCGAAACCGTATCCTTTTTCCCTTTAATTTCGCTGACTGTGAGCTGATTGGCCTTTTTGAGGAGCTGACAGATTCTTTCTGCACAGACCTCATAGGCCTCTGTATTTGGTTTTTCCAAACCCTTCTTGACGAAAAGCTGCTTGATATACTTACCAAATTTGGACTGAGGGCCAATGGATTCCGTCGGAAAATCTCGACTTGTTTTCCCTGGATTTTTATACCGCATGTATGTCGGCGAAGGAATTCTCCAGTTTTTTTCAGGAGACCAGAATTTATTTTCGTCCAGCTTAAGCTGCATCATACTTTCCGTTTGGCTTCTGTAGCTTTCAAAATACGGATGTGTGATGGCGTTGGAGGTTCGGAAATAGTGCAGCAGATTGGTCAGAATTTCAACCCTGCTTTCAGGGGTTTCATTTGCGAGAATTTCATTTCCGGCAAAATATTCGTCCCTGCCGCAAAATTCATCCAGCCTGTCATAGGAAATGGTAAGCAGACCAGTTTGCTCGAGGTTGGGAAGGTTATAGCGCCAGCCTTTTTTCAGATCAAGCAGCAGCAGAATGAGCAGGTAGCTTTTGAAAGCATCCTCATTTTCTTTATCCGGAAAATCATCATTCGGTTCACGTGCATACTCTGCCTCTTTAATGTTAAGAACATCAAAAACGGCATCCGCCAAATCACGCACTTTTAGCTTGTTCTTGTCTTCATTTTTTAGTGCGTGATAGAGTGCAGAGCGGAGCCGGACGGTTACAATGAAATCATTAAAATGGCCAGCTTGCAGGGAAGCATCCTGACGATTATCGGTAAAGCTAAGCAGCTTCTGAATTTTATCGGGCTGTTGTTGCCGGATGAGTTCGCGGACAACCCCGAAAGCTGTAATGGTCGTCGCGGTGCTTCGGCCTTCGTTACCGAGCTTCATAAGCTTTGTATTTTCTTTCGTATTGCTGCCGTACACCATACCGGAGGTTGGATCAAACAGCAGCCGGGCAGGCACAAACCAAGCCGCAAAGGGGCATGATTCCGTAGGGTTATCGGAAAACTTACCCCGTTTGTTTACATAAATCCGCCTCGGAACCCGATAGCTGTGATAGTCTTCAAGCCTCGGTTTTTCGTTAACCTCACTCCACCAGGTGTCGGGCAGCTCGCGAATTTGGTCATCGCTCCAGATCGGGTCTTCGCCTTCATAATCAAACAGCAGGTAGCCGTCGGGAAACAACTCAGGCGATAGTTTCTGCTTTTGTTTACCGGTTTTGTGGTTTTTCTTAAGACCACTTTGGGTAACGTTAGCCGTAACCTCGTCGGGGTCGCGCGGCTTTAGTTCGTGCTTCTCGAAATCTTTGCGCACACACAGAAACTCATGTCCTGAATGCCGGCTGAATACCAGCGGATACAGATACACCTGTTCCTGATCTTCCCCGACAAGGTACCGCTCAGTATAAAGACTGAGCCTGCGCCTGCCGGGTGGTTCAAGGGTCACAAAAACCGTACTTGTCTGTGAAACAAACTGATGCAGTTTAAAAGGAAGAAAGCTCTCCCGGCTTTTCCGAGCTGCCGCCTCTGCGTTAAGGTTTTCAAGAACTGCAAGAAGAGAGGTCAGGGTTACAGAGGCCGTACTGTGATCTGCTCCGGTATATTTGGCAAGCTGTATTGTAATTTGATCAATGCGTTGTGGTGTTCCCCGCTGAAAGTGATTAGGTTCTTTCTCGATGATAGCAACTTCACGTTCGAGCCACATGCAAAGGGGGTGTGTCCTGAAATTTTCGGCGGTAACGGGAACTTCAAAAGCGCCACGAACCGATTCCGGGGTATAGGCAGTATCAGGATCGGTGTAGAACTGCAGGTACTCACCAATAACCTGATCAGTTTTGTAAGTACGGTCAAAAATAATTTTGCCAACTTCGGCTACAGCCATTTTCTGTTCCTCAAGGCCTCCTTCAGTTGCCATAGTAGCGGAAGTACCAATACAAATAATTTCTTCACCCTTTAACTGCTTAATCCTTCTCACCAGCATGCTTACATCAGAACCCTGCCGCCCCCTGTAGGTATGTAATTCGTCAAAAACCAAAAATTTAAGGTCGGCAGCCATAGCCTGCCGCATCCAGCTTTCTTTCTCACGCGTGAGAATGAGTTCAAGCATCATGTAGTTGGTGAGCAGAATGTGCGGCTTAGTCTGTTCAACCGCCTGACGCTGTGTATCGCTGCTCTGCCCCGTATAACTGCTGTATCGAATCGGAAACGTCTTGGATGATAGTTTGCGGGCCATCTCAAGCAATTCAGCCATAGCCTTATCCTCATTGGCTTTGCTATCCGGATCGCAAATCTCCTGATTAGCCTTACTCATAAAACTACGCAGGTAATTGATCTCATACTTCATGATTTCTTCCTCCTGCGAATTAATGAGCGCATTCATCGGATAGACCAAAACAGCAGCTATTGAATTAAGCGAATCTTTATGTTTTAGAACATAATTGAATATGGTCGCCAGAAATGTCAGTGACTTACCTGATCCTGTTCCTGATGTAACAATAAACCCATTGTCGCTTATCCCCTGTCTGATCGCTTCTTCCTGATGCCGGAATAGACGGTAATTACCCAATATGTTGGGAATATCTTTGTGCATACCACGAGCCAAAAGAGCATCAATGTTTTCTGAACGATCAAAAGCAGGGTTAAACTGTACGAGGGGCTCTGGTAAAAGACCATTGGTATCAAACTTTTCTTTTACATGTTTAAGAATACTCTCATCTTTAATATTTATGAAAGATTTGATGTATTGCTTGTACTCATCAGTAACCCTTTTGTGAAGATCTAAAGCATTCATATCAAATCACGCCGGTATTTAGTAGAGAAAACGGTCCGTTTTGTTCAAAAAAATTGAAACTAACTATAGACGTTAAATAATTTATATTCATAAAGTTATGCAAACATGTATATTAATGACTTTAATTTCATACCGATAGCAATATAATAAATCACTTGCTGATGTAAAGCTGTAAACATCACCGATACGGTTGAAATTAGAGAGCAAAACCCAAAAAAAGATCGGCCAAGTATGACCAAAGGCTTTTTCAAACCCCATGAGTAATTAAACCTATTTCCATATTATTCACGCCGACATCCTGTAAGTTCTCTAGATTGTTGAAGCTTTCAGTCGAGGTAAAGATGTGATTAATCATCCTTCAGCCAGCTAATCGCCTCTTTGTTAGTATAAATATAACCTGGCTTCGGTTTAGGGAGCACACACTACAATAATGCCCTCCACACCCCGCACTTTCGCTACACTCACCCGTGCACCCCTCTCGAAAGAAAATTTTTTATATCCCAAACAATAACAATAGCACATATCCATATTGGCACGCTGAAACACCGATACACTAGCTCTCTGCCGTACTAAGCCGCCGGAGCGGGGTGTGAAGATCTCCTCAAAGGGCGAGTAACGCAGATATAACCTTCGGACCCACCGCAACCCATGCCCCGCACAGTCGAGATCGTGCACCGCTCATGAGGGCCGTGGGTCAGCATTGGTACTCCTTCGGGTTTCGTTCGCAACCCAGGCGGACAGCCCCATCCCCCACCCGAACAAGACCCGAACGTGACCCGAACGTGACCCGAATATGACCCGAATATGACAGGCTGCATTTGCAGCGTTTTTTGCGTTCTGAGTTCAAAGTTCTGCGTACTGAGATTAGCAGCTCTCGTATCAGGCTTCATGCTTAATATTGTTGAGGATGTAAATAATCTCCTCTTGAGAAGGGTGGTTCTTTTTCAGTGTGTCAAGAAACAGTATGTCGGTGTGTCAGTGTGTCTTTTGCAGGTTATGATGTTGATATTATTTGGGATACAAAACTCCCCTCTCGAGAGGGGTGGCCCCGGTTGTTGGGCGTGAAGGGCCATGAAGCCCGAACTGCACCCAATCCCTTTCAACGCCCAAATGCTGACGGGCCGGGGTGTGGAGAGGCCGACCGAAAGCTACGAACCAAATTACCGGCACAACGGCAATTGTGGTGGGGCAGCCTGCGGGCAGAAGCTCCTTGGCGTAAGCTGCTGGAATCCCGGCACCGAGGCGGTCACACCCCGCCCGTTCGCTTCGCTCACCCGGGCAACTCTCTCGCAGAGGGGAATTTTAGCTCCCTGGCTTTTCAGGATTTCCAGGCTCAAAACTAAATGTTGTAATTCAGGCATCGAAGTCTTTATTAAAAAGGCACTTACCAATTTCCCTCTCGAGAGGGGTGGCCCCGGCAGGAGCCTATGAAGGGTCTTGAAGCCCAAGCTGCATCCAAACCCTTTCAGCGCCTCGTGGGTGACGGGCCGGGGTGTGGAGATGCCAGTCGAAGGCAAGAAACCAAATTACCGAAAGAGAGGCCATTGGTGGGACAGCACACGGGCAGGAAACCAATTCTTACCACAGAACCCCTGCGTGTAGAGACGCGATGAATCGCGTCTCTACAGGGGCGGATTTCAAAACCAATCTGATAGCCGACGCCGAAACCGGTTGTAAGGGCGGACACGCAGGACCGCCCCTACAACCAGCACCCCTCTCGCAGAGGGGAGTTTTGGCTCCGTGGTGTTTCAGGATTTCCAAGTCATAACAACAATCTAAATATGGCATCGAAGCTATTATTAAAACAGCACTTACTAACTCCCCTCTCGAGAGGGGTGGCCCCGGCAGGAGCCTATGAAGGGTCTTGAAGCCCAAGCTGCATCCAAACCCTTTCAGCGCCTCGTGGGTGACGGGCCGGGGTGTGGAGAGTCCGACCGAAGGCAACCAATCAAATTACCGGCACTGCGGCAATTGGTGGAATAGCCCACGGGCAGCGAACTAATAATTTGCCCCGAATACTGCATCGTAGAGACGCGATTCATCGCGTCTCTACGGGGGGGGGATTTCAAAACCAAATCTGATAGCCGACGCCGCATCCGGTTGTAAGGGCGCGTCACGCAGGTCCGCCCCTGCACCGGTTGATTACCACATATGCGAATACAGGGGCAAAAAAATAATTTAACCTACCTATACTTGCACAGCATCGCTTCTCCTTCGGGATTCATTTGCAAAACAAGTGGACAGCCCCGAACATGACCCGAACGTGACCCGAAGGAAGTGCCTTATTTTTTCCTATAAAATAAGGCGCGTAAAACGTGACGTTTGAGTCCTCCATGAGCTGCATCTTTGTAAATCAATACAGAAAACCCAACAGCCACAGCGGGAGCTTATTCCCGTAGCCCTGCTCAATATCATCGGCTGCGATAAAGCTTCGGTTTGCACCGGAAAGCTGACGGGCCGTTTTTTGTTTTCCCCCTACTTCGATATGTACATCCTCAACAAGGAAATCCCCCGTTTCCGGCAGGAGCGGCTTCAGTCCCGCGTTGCTGAGCTGATTCATCACAAAGGACTCACGAAGCGAACCCGCATCAGGTGTCTGCCGCAGCGCGTACGAAAGGTTGGTATTCTCAAGAAAAACTTTCTCCGGCTTTTGCAGCGTAGATATCCCTTTTCCCTTACGCGTAAGCATATTCAGCAGCCGGGCTTCATCAAGATAGGTAAACCATGCATAAACCGATTCCCGGCTCACATTCAGCTTCCTTGCAATGGCTGATATGTTGGGTTTAAACGGAACGGATTCGGCAATCACGCCGAGCAACTTCTTAATCTTCTGCGCGGTACCGCCATCGAAATTTGCAATCACCGACAGATCAGATTCTACCACGGTGTTGATGATCTGATTGAGCAGGGCGGGGACGTCTTCCTCTCTTGTATTCACAATAATGGGCAGATAGCCCGTGCTGAGGTAGGACCGAAACAGGGGCAGCGGCTGAAATGAACCGAGCATATCGGCTGACACAGATTCATGGTTGAGCAGCAGCTCTTCCAGGGATAGCGTAGGGTGAGCAAAAATCTGCTTCAGTCCGAGATACTCCCGAAAGGACATGCCGGGCAGTTCATAGGTCATCACCCGTCTGCTCAGATCCGCCCCGCCCCGGTAAATATCAAGCGCTGAGGAAGCGGAAAAAACAATCCGCAGCTCGGGGAACCCATCATACATATTCTTCAGCTCCCGCGCCCAGTACGGGTATTTATGAACCTCATCAATAAACAGAAACCGCCCGCCATTCAGGTAAAAAGCTTCCGCTGTCTCAAAAAGCGTATGCGTGTAAAACCAGTAATGATCGGCGGTTACGTACAAAGCCTGCGTTGCGGAAAGGCTTAGGCCGAACTTTATACGCTGCAGCATGAGCGTCGTCTTCCCCGCCCCCCGCGGCCCTTTAATAGCGAGCATCCGCTGATCCCAGTTGATGTTGTCATACAAAAAACGGGTAAACCTCCGGTCAACCTGTCGGATTGCACTGAGATGAAACGTAAAGAGAGGGTCCATTTTCGAAAGATTAATGCGGACGGAGGGCTGAAGACGGAGACAAAGCCACAGCCACTTGTTAGGCTTACGATTGAAGCCGCAGGATACATTTTTTGTTGATATGAATCAACAAAAAAAGAGTATTTTGTTGGTTAGCATCAACAGAATTAGGCTTCAAGCACAAAAAAGGTTTCAAATAGGGCATAAAAGGTACTGTTAAATCAACGCTTAACAATTCCCCTCTTGAGAGGGGTGGCCCCGGTTGGAGCGTATGGAGGGTCTTGAAGCCTGAACAGCCTGCAAACTCTTTCAGCGCCTCGTGGGTGACGGGACGGGGTGTGACGCGATGCTGCTCAAAGCCTTCGAAATTCGGTGCAACATGGTAAATCGTGAGAGGTAGGAATGATGCGGATGCGACCCCCCAAATAAATTACGGGCCTTACCAGCAAGGGTCGTGCACGATTCGAACATTGTTGGCAAAAATCAATCACGATGGTATGCCGCCCCTTCAGGGCTCCATTTTTGTTGGACCGTGATCCCGGGGTTGGCACCCCGGGCTATGGGATGTCGCCCCTTCAGGGCTGATTGTGGCTTTGAGTTCAAAAAAAAGCGTGCAAATAAGGCTCAAATGTTACTGTTAAATCAGATCTTATAAATTCCCCTCTCGCAGAGGGGTGCGCCCAATGAGAAGCTGATTGAGTAGTTGCCACCGGAACAACATCTGAGGCTGTTTAAAAAATCAGAAAGTTGCGGGGCGGGGTGTGGAGATGCAGATCGAAGGCAACCAATCAAATTACCGGCACCGCGTAATTGATGGGACAATCCCACGGGCAGCGAACTGATAATTTACCCCGAATGTCGCCTCGTAGAGACGCGATTCATCGCGTCTCTGCAGGTGCGGATTCCAAAATTGATATGGTGGCCGGCGCCGAAACCGGTAAAAACAATACCTTAAAAAAACCTTAAATTCCACGGAAAGTAAGGGTTCTCGGTCACCCTCTTATTATTATTTTATCTTTAGTACAGTATAGCAGCACCTTTTTATCAATCCATTGAATAAATAAGCAAACTTCAAAACCATGATAACAGATTACAAAGATATACAGCATTCGGCCCTCAGCTTAGATGCAAGCGATCGCGCAAAATTAGCCAAAAAGCTCATCGAAAGCCTTGATCAGGAACCTGATTCGGAAGTTGAAAAAGCCTGGATTGCTGAAATCAAAAAAAGAAAAGCTGAGATCAAATCAGGAAGTATAACCCCCATTGCCGGTCATGAAGTACACAAGGCAGCTCGTGAACTACTTGCAAAATGACCTTCGAGTATCATCCTGGAAACGCCCACCCTGATGCAATACACACACCAAACTCCGCGGCGTTATCCGGGATCTACCAGCTTCGGCTTGTGACCATGTATGTTGTTCGACACCCAAAGTTCGAAACGGATTTTGCGGAACCAAACATCTGGGGCCTTCTAAACACATGGCGGCAGGTCCCGCCTGGCAGATCCCGGATAATGCTGCAAGAAGTTTCGTGCGGGTTCAAAACCCCGCGCCGCAGCATTTCCGGGATGACGGGCTTGGGTGGTGTTGAACTGTGATCGGGGCAGGCAGGTACCAGACCGGCGCGCCCAGCGCGCGCCGTATCTTCAACAAAATCAAACGCGTTATCCGGGACCTACCAGCTTCGGCCTGCGACCATGTGTGTTGCAGGCTTTCTAAAGTTCGAAACGGTCTTTGCGGAATCAGGCATCAGGGGCCTTCTAAACACATGGCGGCAGGTCCTGTTTGGCAGATCCCGGATAATGCTGCTTGAGGTTTCGTGCGGGTTATTCAGCCCCGCGCCGCAGCATTTCCGGGATGACGGCCTGGGGGGGTTGGATTGTGATCGGGGTAGGCAGGTACCAGACCGGCGCGCCCAGCGCGCGCCGTATCTTCAACAAAATCAAACGCGTCATCCCGGAAACGCCCGCACCGAAGCAACATAAATGCCCCGGTTGCCCGCGGCGTTATCCGGGACCTACCAGCTTCGGCATGTGACCATGTGTGTTGCAGGCCTTCAAAAGTTCGTAACGGACTTTGCGGAATAAAGCATCAGTGGCCTTCTAAACACACGGCGGCAGGTCCCGCCTGGCAGATCTCGGATAATGCTGCAAGAAGTTTCGTGCGGGTTCAAAACCCCGCGCCGCAGCATTTCCGGGATGACGGGCTTGGGTGGTGTTGAACTGTGATCGGGGCAGGCAGGTACCAGACCGGCGCGCCCAGCGCGCGCCGTATCTTCAACAAAATCAAACGCGTTATCCGGGACCTACCAGCTTCGGCCTGCGACCATGTGGGTTGCAGGCCTTCCAAAGTTCGAAACGGACTTTGAGGAACCAAGCATCTGGGGCCTTCTAAACACATGGCGGCAGGTCCCGCCTGGCAGATCCCGGATAATGCTGCAAGAAGTTTCGTGCGGGTTCAAAACCCCGCGCCGCAGCATTTCCGGGATGACGGCCTGGGGGGGGTGGATTGTGATCGGGGTAGGCAGGTACCAAACCGGCGCGCCCCGCGCGCGCCGTATATTTAATAAAATCAAACACGTCATCCCGGAAACGCCCACACCGACGCTACATAATTGCCCCGATTGCCCGCGGCGTTATCCGGGACCTACCAGCTTCGGCCTGCGACCATGTGGGTTGCAGGCCTTCCAAAGTTCGAAACGGACTTTGAGGAACCAAGCATCAGTGGCCTTCTAAACACACGGCGGCAGGTCCCGCCTGGCAGATCCCGGATAATGCTGCACGAGGTTTTGTGCGGGTTCAAAACCCCGCGCCGCAGCATTTCCGGGATGACGGCCTTGGGGGGGTTGGATTGTAGGACGTGGCAGGGAGCAAACCGAACCGGCGCGCTCTCGCGCGCCGTATCTTCAACAAAATCAAACACGTCATCCCGGAAACGCCCACACCGACGCTACATAAATGCCCCGGTTGCCAGCGGCGTTATCCGGGACCTACCAGCTTCGGCATGTGACCATGTATCTTGTTCGACACCCAAAGTTCGAAACGGACTTTGCGGAACCAAGCATCTGGGGCCTTCTAAACACATGGCGGCAGGTCCCGCCTGGCAGATCCCGGATAATGCTGCAAGAAGTTTCGTGCGGGTTCAAAACCCCGCGCCGCAGCATTTCCGGGATGACGGGCTGGGGGTGGGGTTGGATTGTGGACGTGGCAGGGAACAAACCAAACCGGCGCGGCATGCCGCGCCGGGTTTGTGTGCTCAGCTTTGCTGCTTTACGGTTTGTCGCCCAGGGTTAGCTGCCATTTCCAGGCGGTGCGGCTCATGTCGTCGAGGCTGTACTCGGGTTTCCAGCCGAGGACCTGCGTCACTTTCGTCGTGTCGGCCCAGATTTTTTCGACATCCCCCTGACGCCGCGGGGCGAAGCGGTAGTTCAGCTTCACACCCGTGCTGCGTTCAAAAGATTCGACGACTTCCGAAACCGAGTGTCCGTTTCCGGTGCCGACGTTGAAAATCTCCGTGCGGAAATCGTTGTCGCGGGCGTAATCAAGGGAAATAACGTGCGCTTTAGCCAGGTCAACAACATGAATGAAATCCCGGATGCAGGTGCCGTCGGGGGTGTTGTAGTCCTGACCGAAGATGCTGAGCTGTTCGCGCCAGCCGGCGGCGGTTTGTGTGATGAAGGGCATCAGGTTGCTTGGTACCCCACGAGGCAGTTCGCCAATAAGGGCCGATTCGTGCGCACCGACCGGATTGAAGTAGCGCAACAGCACCGATTTCACGTGCGGGGTGAGCTTGGTGAATTCGGTGATCATCAGCTCGGCCCAAAGTTTGGAGTTGCCGTAGGGCGTTGGTGAACTTGTGGTCGGGGTTGATTCCGTAACAGGCACGTTATCAGGCTCACCATACACCGTGCAGGACGACGAAAACACAAAGTAGGGCACCTTGTAATCTTCGACCATACGCATCACGTTGATCAGGCCCTTGATGTTGTTTTCATAGTACATCACCGGAAAATCGAGCGATTCAGATACGGATTTTTTGGCAGCAAAATGGATGATGCCGTCAATCCCGCTTTCTTTTTCGAAGACCTCCCGCAGTCCCTTGTCGTCCATGATGTCGGCCTCGTAAAAAGGCAGGCTGCGTCCGCAGATTTTTTCAAGCACCTGATGCACGTTGATCATGCTGTTGGAGAGGTTGTCGAGAATCACGATGTCGTGACCTGCAAGATGCAGCTCAACAACGGTGTGCGAGCCGATGTAGCCGAGGCCGCCGGTTACTAATATTTTCATTCGATTGAAGGCTTTGTTGGGGTTTGAAGAATGATCGCGACTGCTCCGGAAGTCAGCCGCGCGAAGTGCAATGTTGGGGGAAGATACACGCTGTACCGCTTTCCGCTGCAACTCATTTTACAAGGTAAGGAATCGCGCATAACTCTGCTTCAGCAATCCCTGAAAATGGTGCAGGGCGGTCTCCATTTTCGGAGAAAAGCGTCCGCGGTCGTAAGCTTTGGAGCGCAGGCCGAGCTGCACTGCCTCGCAGATATCCATATCCTCCTGCTGCACCTTGTCGCTGTAGGCCATGTCCTGCTGATGCTTGGTTTTTCCGGCTTCGGAGGTCACATCATCATAATAGTACTCAAAATGCACGCGGCAATGACCCGCATCAACAGGCTCAACCCGGTTGAGCTGCACCCGGCCCGGCAGGATGTTGAGCATGGTGTTCGGGTACACAAAATAGTAGTAGGCCTCCCCGCTGCCGTCGCTGTAGATGCTTTCGGCCTGCCGGAACGGACTGTACTGCAGCGAATGCCATTTGGCACACTCGGTTTTGTAGTCCTGAAAGCTCAGCAGATCGCACAGCTCCGGATGCACGTGCGGGATGTGATAGCCTTCCAGGTAATTATCGATATAGACTTTCCAGTTGCAGGCGACTTCATAGACGACCTCCCCGGCAAACTGCAGGGTTTCGGTGTTGAGATGACCGGTCCGGTCCTGAATGCCGTGCAGGAGTTCATCCAGGAGCGGGTGCGGCTCTGCTCCGTCCTCCTGCAGGGAAATCCAGATGAAGCCCTGCCTGATTTCGCAGCGCAGGGGCGTGAGGCCGAAGGCGTCCTTGTCGAAAAGCTCGGCCCGGTCGAAATGCGGTACCCCGCGCAGGGAGCCGTCGAGGCGGTAGGTCCAGCCGTGATACAGGCACTTGAGGAAGCGCGCCGAACCCGGCTCTTTCAGCAGCGGCCCGCCCCGGTGCCGGCATACGTTGTAAAACGCCCGCAGCTCCCCTTCGCTGTCGCGCAGGATGAGCACGGGATTCCCCCCCGCAAGCAGCGGATAGGCATCGCCCGCCTCCGGAATCCGGCTGATGTGCCCCGCACACTGCCAGCCGGTTCCAAGCACGGCCTCGAGGTCCAGCGGGTGAAATTCGGGGGAGGTGTACCAGTGCGAAGGAATGGTCTCGGCCCGCTCAACCGGCGGATGTTCCAGCTCGGCAGGCTGAATGTCGGGGATGGAGAAGTTTTCCAAGGAGGATGGGTTTGGGGTTGTCCGCAATTTTGGGTCAAAATACGAAGGCCAGCGATACACTGAATGCAACAATCAGCACAAAATACAGGCCGAGGATGAGGGTCTCGATCGGACGTTTTTCAATCGCGCTGAGGTCAACGAGCACTTCCGGGGTAACGGTGCCGGGCTGTATGCGGCTGAGGATGAATGCGACCCCGACCGTGACGGCAAAGCCGGTGAAGTTCCACCAGAACCAGAAAATGAAGCCGTCGAAAAAGAGCCAGAGTACCATGTTGAAGAGCACACCGGCTATGATTCCAAAATTTACAGCACGGCCGGTGATGCTTGTCGTGAGCATACCTAACACGAAAGTCGCGATAATTGGGCCGTAGAACAGTGAACCGATTTTGTTGATGGCTTCAATTACGGTCGGGGCGATGTTTCCGGCGGCAAAGGCGAGCAGCACGCAGATCACGCCCCAGAAAATGGTGTACTTTTTGGAGAGGCTGAACTGCTCGTCGGTGGAAGGTCGCGCCTCAGCCCGCGCAGGAATCACGAAATCCTCGACGGTTGCGGCACTGAGGGAGTTGAGGGCGGAGTCGAGTGAGGACATGGCAGCGGCCATGATGGCGGCGACAAGCAGGCCGATGAGTCCGTGCGGAAGGTAGGTGACGATAAAGTAGGGCACCATGTAATCGGGCCGGTCGGCGGGGATGAGGCTGAGAAATTCGGGCGTCATCAGAGCGAAGGTGCCGATGAGCAGGCCCATCACGCAGTAGAGCAGCACGGTCGGGAAGCGCGCCAAACCATTGAATACCAGCGCTTTGCGGACTTCCTTCATGTTCATGCTCGCGAGGATGCGCTGCGCCTGACTTTGGTCGCAGCCGTAGTAGGCCGCGTACAGGAAGAAGCCGCCGAGCAGCATGGGCCAGAAGCCAAACTCGGATCCATCCCCTACCCCGAACCCGCTGAAGTCAACCGCAGTGAGCCGGTCGCGGTCGAGGTTTTCGATAAAAATCTCCCAGCCGCCTAAAAGCTGCCACGCAAACCAGCTGCACATCAGGAAGCCCAGAAAGAGGATGCCCATCTGAATCACATCCGAAATCACGACGGCTTTCATGCCGCCGAGGTAGTCGTAGAGCAGGGCGATAATGCCGACGGCCACGATGTTGATCCACAGCGGAATCTGAAACACGGCTTCGAGCACGATGGCGACCGCGTACACGGTGATGCCCGCCGCGAAGGCCCGGCTGAACTGAAAGACGCCGCTCAGGAGCTGACGCGTGAGTTTGTTGAAGCGTTTTTCGAGGTAGGTGTAGATGCTGATGACGCCGCTGCGGTAGAGCGGCGGGAAGATGACAATCACCAGCAGAATCATGGCGAGGGGGACGGCGAACTCGTAGGTGAGCCATTGCAGGCCGCCGTTTTCGCGCAGCCCGACAAAAGCCGGCGCCGAAATGAAGCTGACCGCGCCCAATTGCGTTGCCATGGTCGACAGGCCGACCTGCCACCATTTGAAGGTCTTGCCGCCGAGGTAGTAGTCCTCGGTCGTTGTTTGGCCTTTGCTCAGGTGCCAGCTCAGCCAGATCAGGCCGGCGGCATAGATACTGATGACGATCCAGTCAATGTAATTCATACCCGCTCTTGGTTGGTTTTCCGGTTGATGCCGGCGCGCGGCGGCGCAAGAATGCTGATGCCGGTTCCGGCACGGGTTCAGGCCCGGAAGCCCATCCCCCTAAAAAAGAAAACCACCGGAGACGTTTCAATCCTTTGGGGGAAGAATTGCTGACCGCATCCGGCGGTTTCTGTTCACTTCATCCTCTTTATTTGGGAAAGAGGTTCAGATGCGGACGGTCCCGGGGGAGGTCCGCAAGTTTCGGTTCATGGCTCAGAAGTGAGCCCAGGCACGGCCGACTTCCTCGAGCGGAACGCACCCGCGGTAGGGACCAAAGTTCTGCATGTAGCGAAAGTGCTCGGTCATGCCCGCCTCGGAGTTGCAGTAGCCGATGAGGGTCATTTCCTTGAATTTCAGAAAAAACGGCATTTCTTCGGCCTCGCTTTCGACGGCTTCCCGGTTAGCTACGGTGATGTAAGCGAGTTTTTGGTCGTTGCTGAGCTCGTGAAACGGGCGCCCGGTTGCCTGCCGCACTTCATCGGCGAAGGCGTCAAGACCGGCGATGAAGCCGTCCCGGTCGCTTTCGCTGAGGAATTCTGCCGCCATGCGGTCGATGAAGGCGGGTACGCCGGCATCGAGGGCGCCGGGGGTGTCGGTTCGTGGCAGGATGGCCTCGGCGAGGTGCTCGGTGAGGGTAGCCTGCGCGTGATTGAGAAAAACGGGCGTCCAATCACCGGGGGTTACGCTGCACCCTTTGAGTACAGCCGAAATGGCAGGCAAAAAGGCGATGCCGCCCAGCATCAGCGCGGCCCGCTTAAGGGCTTCGCGGCGGTCAATGAGTTCTTTTTCTTCCATTAGAGATTTCCTTTTCTGAGTTCACTTGCGGCATAATCTGCTGCGCGGGCGGCGAGCGCCATGTAGGTGAGGGAGGGATTCTGACACGCACCGGAAGTCATGCAGGCGCCGTCGGTCACAAACACATTTTTACAGGCGTGCACCTGATTCCACTTGTTCAGCACCGAGGTACGCGGGTCGCGGCCCATGCGCGCGGTGCCCATTTCGTGAATCCCAAGGCCCATCCCGCCGGGATCGTCGAAGGTGTGAATGTTTTTGAAGCCTGCTGCTTCGAGCATCTCGGCGGCATCGTTCTTCATATCGACGCGCATTTTATGCTCGTTTTCGCCAAAGTCAGCATCCATCACAAAAGTCGGCATCCCCCATTTATCGCGCTTCTCGAAGTTGAGGTGCACCTTGTTTTCGTGCACCGGTACAACTTCCCCGAAAGCGGTGAGGCCCATGGTCCAGTCGCCGGGCTGCTGAATGAGGCCCTTGAGTTCAGGCCCGACGCTCAGCTCCTGCACGGCACGGCGCCAGTTGTCGCGGCTTGCCCCGCCCTGATAACCGAAGCCCCGCACATAGTCGCGGCGGTCGTTGCCGATGTTTCGGTAGCGGGGAATGTAAATTCCGTTGGGACGGCGGCCCCAGAAGTAGCGGTCTTTGAAGCCTTCGTACACACCATTGGCCCCGACGCGGAAGTGATGGTCCATCACATTGTGCCCAAGCTCGCCGGAGTCGTTGCCGAGTCCGTCAGGGAAACGGTCGCTGCGGGAGTTCATCATGATGAGGGTAGAGTTAAGGCATCCCGCATTCAGGAAAATGACTTTGGCATAGAACTCGGATGTTTCGAGGGTTTCGGCATCAATCACACGGACGCCTTTGGCTCGGCCGGATTCCACATCATAAATCACGGACTCCACAATGGAGTTGGGCCGCAGACGCATGTTGCCGGTACGCTCGGCAGCAGGCAGGGTCGAAGCCTGACTGCTGAAATAGGCGCCGTACGGACAGCCGCGCCAGCACAGGTTCCGGCTCTGACAGCTTCCGCGGTCGCCGATCGGGCGCGTGAGGTTTGCAGCCCGCCCCACCATGAGATGCCGCCCAAAGTTGGCCATCATGGATTCACGGAGATGTGTCTCCACACAGTTAAGGTCCATAGCCGGCTGCAGCTTCTGATCGGGCAGCTGCGGCAGACCGAGGTTTTCCCCGCTGATCCCCACGTATCCCTCCACGTAATCGTACCAGGGCTCGATGTCGCTGTAGCGGATGGGCCAGTCCACGCCGTACCCGTCGCGGGCGTTAGCTTCGAAGTCAATGTCACCCATACGATAGGACTGCCGCCCCCACATGATGGATTTCCCGCCCACGTGATAGCCGCGAATCCAGTCGAAGCGGCGCTTTTCTTCGTAGGGCTGATCGGCATCTTCCACCCACCAGTGCATGACCGAAGGACGAATGGTGTAGCCGGTCCGGCTTTGCACGGGATAGCGTTCCAGCTCTTTGGCCGTCGCGCGGTCGCCGTGCGGCAGCTCCCAGGGATGCTTATTCATCGTGGGATAGTCGAGGATGTGCCGGACATTGCGTCCGCGCTCGAGTACCAGCGTTTTAAGTCCGCGCTCGGTCAGCTCCTTGGCCGCAACCCCGCCGCTGATGCCCGTTCCCACCACGATGGCATCGTAGGTGTGCTGCTCTTCTGCCTTTACATTGAGATTCATGAACTAAAGCTCCCGTATTCTGATGTTTCTGAATTTGACCACATCTCCGTGATCCTGAAGGCCGATGTGCCCTTCCCGCATGGCACCAAACTCGTTATGTCCGCGGAATTTGCTGTTGCGCAGCATCTCGAACCACTCCACGGTGAAGCGCTCGAAGGAAACGACCATCTCCCCGTTCTGCCAGTGTTCGATGCTGTTGCCGTTGCTGATGATGCGCACCTGATTCCACTCGCCGTGCGGGTTCGCATTTTGCGGTACCGCCGGGATGAGGTCGTACAGCGAACCTGCCTGACGGTTGCCGTCCACGCCCTGATTGGCGTCCGGATGGTTTTCATTGTCGAGAATCTGCATCTCGAGCCCTGACCAGAAAATGGCTTCGGTCGGCTGCTCAAGTACAAAGTAGAAGATGCCGGAATTGCCGCCTTCCTCAATCATCCACTCCAGCTCCAGCTCAAAATCACTGAACGTTTGTCGGGTGATGATGTCAAGACCGGAGGTCCAGTCGTCGCGCTGAAAGGGTCGGAACACGAGCATATCATCCTCAATATGCCAACCGCGTTCGGGGAAGCCCTCCATATTGTAGCCCTTCCAGTGATCGGTTGACGAGCCATCGAAGAGGTGGATCCACTCCCCCGGAGCGGAAGCTGAACTACGGTCAGCCGAATCAGACTGCGCACAGGCGGTAAGCCAGGCTGCTGATAACAAAACCGTTATCCCTACGGAAAAGATTGATTTCATCATATATTAAACTAATGTTAGTATTGAAGTTATAATCACATAAAAAGGACAGCATGCAAACAAGAACAGTTTCATCATAATCCCGGGCATCCGTCCGGACAGTCGGATCAAAAAAGGCAGATTCCGCAGATCAGGCGTATGACCCTGCATAATCACGCAAGAATCCAATTTTACAGAAGAAGGCTGCAACAGACTGCATCAAACAACCCATATCCGGCAGCGGGCATAAGAAACCGCTTACAAAGGGGGATGATACTAAAGTTGGAGGATTAAATCACACCCAATTCAAGGGTATTTGCAAACGATTGCGGCATGAACCCGATAAAGTCTGTTCAAAAAACCGCTTTTATTTTAGGTCTCTTTCGGATATGTTTGAGCCGGTTGAAAAAGCCTGTATGAGCCTGAACGGCTTTTACCTAAAGTCCACATCCTTCACCTATCCTCCTTGTATGAAGAACTGGAAAATCAAGCTCTCGCTGATTTGCAACTACATCATTTTTGCCATTTTGCTCAACAGTGTGGGCGTTGTGGTGCTGCAGGTGATCAACGAGTACGGCATCACCCCCGAACGGGCGAGCGTGCTCGAGGCCTGGAAAGATCTTTCGATTGCTGCCGCTTCCTTTTTGATTGCTTCGTGGATTCCGCGCTTCGGCTACAAACTCTCCATGCTGTTCTCCCTCGCGTTTGTGGTAACCGCAAGCCTGCTGATGGCTACCATCGGCGGCTTCGGCATCTCACAGCTTTTGTTTGCGACCGTTGGGGTGAGCTTTGCAATTGTGAAAGTTTCGGCCTACTCCACGCTTAGCCTGATTACGGAGGACAGCAGTGAGCACGCGAGTTTTCTGAGCACCATGGAGGGCTTTTTCATGGTTGGCGTGCTGGGTGGTTTCTGGATTTTCGGCACATTTATCGCGATAGCCAACAACAGCGATACCATTTTGTGGACGCACACCTATTACGTACTTGCAGCCATAGGCGCGCTCGCCTTCCTGCTGCTGCTCACCACGCCGCTTGATGAAAGCTCGGTAGAAATCAGTGAAGAAGGTCCGGCGAAGGACTTCGTAGAGATGATCAGCCTGGTGAAATATCCGCTCATCATTTTCTTCATCATGGGTGCTTTTTTGTATGTGTACATCGAGCAGGCGATCAACACCTGGCTGCCTTCCTTCAACTTTAATGTGCTGCACCTTCCGGACAGCATCAGCGTGCAGATTGCAAGCATTTACGCGGGTTCTCTTGCTGCGGGGCGTCTGCTTGCCGGGTACGTGATGAAGCACATCAACTGGTACTATGTGCTGCAAAGCTGTATCGTGATGGCCGTTGTGCTGGTGCTGCTGGTTTTGCCGCTCACGATCGGCATCGAGCCGGGCACCGTCACAGGATGGAGCACCGTACCCGTCGCGGCCTATCTTCTGCCGGCCATCGGCTTCTTTCTGGCGCCGATTTATCCGACGCTGAGCTCTTCCATCCTCAGTGCGCTGCCCAAAAACCGGCAGAGCGGCATGACCGGCCTTATCGTGATTTTCTCAGCCCTCGGCGGCACGACCGGCTCTATCATCACCGGATTCCTTTTCGGACGACTCGACGGGCAAACCGCCTTTTATTTCACCCTTGTGCCGCTCGTGCTGCTTTTCCTGCTCATCATCCCCTACCGTCGCAAGCGCGAACAGTTCGAGATCGGCTCTATCAAATAAGCTGATCGGGGAACTTCAGCCATCCTCCTGAACCGAAAAGAATCAGAAACAAAACCGACCTATGAAAGCTCCGAAACTGCCGCAAACCTCCGGTGCCCTTTTTGAAGCCGTCCAAAAAAACCGCGTCTTTCCGGACTCCAAATACTTTGTGGATTGTACGCCTAAGTCCGGTCCGGCAGAGATTCAGGCTGCCTGGGAGCGGGAGAAGGACGCGCCTGACTTCGACCTGAAAACCTTTGTGGAACAGCATTTTGAAGCGCCTGACGCAGGGGAAGACACCGAGATACCCGCTTCCCAAAGCTGTCGCGAGCATGTACGCAAACTGTGGCCGCTACTGTTCCGCCGTTCCGATGGCCAAAAAAACGCGCACAGCTCCCTGCTTCCGCTGCCGCATCCTTATGTCGTGCCCGGCGGGCGTTTTCGCGAAATTTATTACTGGGACAGCTACTTCACCGCCCTGGGCCTTGCAGCGGATGGGCACGCGGAAATGACGCTGAATATGACCCGCAACTTCGCGCATCTCATCGAAACCGTCGGTCACGTGCCCAACGGCAACCGCACCTACTACCTCAGCCGCTCACAACCCCCTTTCTTCGCCTTTATGGTGGATTTGTGCGTGAGTCTTTCTGATGATGGGTCCCCGGCTGAATTTCTGCCTGCATTGCTGAAAGAGCATGCGTTTTGGATGGATGAAACGGGGGATGACAACCGCCGGACCGTGAAACTGCCTTCAGGTGAAATCCTGAATCGTTACTGGGATGACCATCCGGCACCGCGCGAAGAATCCTGGTTTGAAGATGACGAACTCGCGCACGAACTTGATTCCGAAGCCCGGCAAAAGTTGTTCCGCAACATACGGGCGGCCTGTGAGTCCGGCTGGGATTTTACGAGCCGCTGGTTTGCCAACGGCAAGAGCCTTTCGACGATTGAAACGACCGATATTTTGCCCGCCGACCTGAACGCCCTCCTTTGGTTCATGGAGCACAAGCTCGCCGAATGGCTTCGGGATTATCCGGTTGATGGTACGCCGCCGGCATCCCATTTTGCAAAGCTGGCGGAACAGCGCAAAGCCACAATGAACCGGCTTATGTGGGATGCAAAGACCGGCATGTTCCGGGACTACAATTTTGTTAAAGCTGCACAGACCGGCGTGATTTCCCTGGCGGCGGTATATCCGCTCTTTACAGGCCTGGCAACCGAAGCGCAGGCAAAGTCAACCGCAGAAGGGCTCGAAGCCCATTTTCTGATGGAAGGTGGCCTGGCAACGACGCCCGTGGTCACGGGTCAGCAATGGGACGCACCCAACGGCTGGGCTCCGCTGCAGTGGATGGCGATTCAGGGGCTGCACCGCTACGGGCACGACGAACTGGCCGATACCGTAACCCGCCGCTGGCTGGAAGCCAATGAGCGTATTTTTGAGCGGGCGGGCAAAATGGTTGAAAAATACAACGTAGCGGACAGCTCGGGACAGGCCGGCGGCGGTGAATACCCGCTTCAGGACGGCTTCGGCTGGTCCAATGGCGTCTTCGCGGCTCTCTATGACGCGCTGAATCGCGGCTGACACCTTTGGCTGCATTAGACGAGGCTGAATGGTGAAAATCTTCCCAGTGGCATTTATGACAAGAGGTTGATCTTTTGTTTGAAGCGTTTTATTCCGGTTGTTGGCAGCTGCAGTACTTTCTTCACAATAGATACAAAAGGTAGCGCGCCTGCCGTAAACAGGTCTGCAGGTGATAATAATTGAACGCCACTGTGTTTAATTCAAGCTGAAAAATCATCCCAAGCAGGTTGCTGGCACCTCCCGCCACGCTCAACGAAGAGCGCGTGAATACTGTCCAAAATAAAATCAGGCCCGAAAGTATTCCTTCCGGACCTGATCAACCTTAACCTTAACCTAACTATAATATTTGTTGCTTACGGTGCTTTGCCGTTATTGTGGACTTAGTTGAGCACCTTCTCAACGTCTTTAAGGTCGCTGTTTCCGTTTTGTGGTTTTTGGGCAGCGCGGACATTAAGCGTTGGCTGCGGATTTTTGGCCGTTTTCTTGTACTCTTCCAGGGTAAAAGAATCCACGCGAACGGCTTCAGCACGCTCTTTTTCAGCCAGTTTCACTAGATCAAAGTCTGCCTGCGTGATGATTCCTTTTTCGAGGGCAGCATCAAGCAAGAGAGCCGGTTTCATGCGTGGCAGTTTTTTAGCTCTGATGGCGTCTTTGATCTTACGCGCTACGTCTTCACTCTGAACAGAAAGACGGAAGGCGCGCTCGAGCTGTGTTAGTGGCTCGCTCTCGGGCTTCGGCATAAACATGCCTTCGGTGAAGCGGTCGCGCTGCTGACCCGGAATCTGTACGGCTTTGGCAAGGCGCTGCGCGATTTTATCGCTTGGGCCGCTGCTCATGGTGTTGGTACGTGACCAAAGCGCAACAGGACCTTTGAAGAGCCAACCGAGGCCGGGCACGTCGAGGTGACGGAAAATGCCGTCGAAGGCCTGCTGAATGTTGGCGAAGCTGAGCTGCATGGCGTAGTGCAGGAAGGCTTCGTCTTCCTTGCGGCGGCCTTCCGCTTCGAAGCGGCGGAGTACGGAGGTACCGAGGTACATCCAGATCAGAACGTCGGCAAAGCGTCCGGTGAGTTTTTCACGGATTTTGAGGGCACCGCCTAACGAGCCCATCGCAAGGTCAGCAATGAAGGCGAAGGTTGCAGATGCCCACGACATTTTCTTGTAGTACGGAGCGGCAACGCCGTTCACGGGCGAACCGGCAAGACGTCCGCGGGTGACGCTCAGCAATACCGAACGGAAGAAATTGTGACCCACATGACCGATGTGCTTCCAAAAGGCGTCATCGAAGGCTTTGAGATCGTTGTTGGTCAGGGCCTGAATTTCTTTCAAGGCATAGGGGTGACAACGGATGGCGCCCTGACCGAAGATCATGAGCGTGCGGGTGAGAATGTTGGCACCTTCCACCGTGATGGAAACCGGTACCGAATAGTAGCCGTGCGCGATCATGTTTTTAGGGCCTTTGGAGATGGCCGCGCCACCGAGCACATCCATCGAATCGTTGACCACTTCGCGGAAAGATTCCGTGAAACTGTACTTGGCAATCGCGGTAACGACGGCGGGTTTGGCACCATCCATCAGCGCACCGCAGGTGAAGCGGCGGGCGGCTTCAAAAATGTAGGTGTAGCCTGCGATGCGGCTGACCGGCTCTTCGATGCCTTCGAACTTGCCAATCGGCAGGCCGAACTGCTTGCGAACGGCGGCGTACGCACTTGTTACGCGCAGCATGGCCTTCATACCGCCTGCGCTTGAGGCCGGCAGCGAAATACCGCGTCCCGCAGCAAGGCACTCCATGAGCATTTTCCAGCCAAGTCCCGCACCTTCGGGTCCGCCGATAATTGCGTTGACCGGTACGACCACATCCTTGCCGGAAGTCGGGCAGTTGTAGAAGGGCACGCCCAGCGGATCGTGACGCTCACCCAGCTTGATACCGGACAGATCGGTCGGGATCAGCGCACAGGTAATGCCAAGGTCTTCGCCTTTGCCTAACAGGTTTTCCGGATCACGCAGCTTGAACGCAAGACCGAGCACGGTCGCGATGGCAGCAAGGGTGATGTAGCGCTTGTCCCAGTTCAGGCGGACATACAGTTTGCCGTCTTCTCCTTTAAATACAACCCCATTGGAGCTGATTGCGCCGGCGTCGGAGCCTGCGTTTGGCTCGGTGAGGGCGAAGCAGGGAATTTCATCCCCTACGGCGAGGCGCGGCAGGTAGTAGTCTTTCTGCTCTTTGGTTCCGTAGTGAATCAGCAGCTCAGCCGGACCCAGTGAGTTAGGCACCATCACGGTAGTAGCGAGCGGTCCGCAGCGGGAAGTGAGCTTGGCCACAATCGCACTGTTGGCGAGGGCCGAGAAGCCGAGTCCGCCGTATTCTTCCGGAATAATGAGGCCGAAGAACCGCTGTTTCAGCACGTAGTCCCACACCTCGGGCGGCATGTCGCGGTTTTGGAAAACTTCCCAATCGTTGGTCATGGCACAAAGCTCTTCGACCTGATTGTCGAGGAAGGCCTGCTCCCGCTCGTTCAGCTCGGGATAGGATTCGTTGAGGATGCGGTTGAAATCCGGCTTCCCTGAAAACAGCTCGCCGTCGATCCAGACCGTACCGGCGTCAATCGCCGTTTGTTCGGTCTTTGAGATTACGGGGAGAAAATTGAAGGCTTTCATTCCCTTCATAATGCCGTTGGAAAGGGTAGCGCGGCGAACCGGCTTCACGGCAAAAAACAGGGCGATGACACCGAGCGTGACCCACGCCCAGGTTGGAGCGGCATAGCCCCAGAGGAGCAGGCCGGAACCCAGCAGCCAAAGCATGAGGGGTGCACCGGTAAAACCGAGAATCAGCACCGCCGCAACGGCACCGACCCAAACAGGCCAGCTGGCCTCAAGACCGGATAAAAATCCAAAAAATAAAGCTTCCATAATAGTGTAGCTGTTGTTGGTGAGTAGATTGATGCGTAGTTGAGATTCAGATGTGCCGGGAAGTACGGCTGATCGTCCGGGTTGAACAACCAGCCCAAAGCGCTTCCCTTTTAATCAATTAGTTCGAAGATGCCGGCAGCACCCATGCCGCCGCCGATGCACATGGTGCACATGCCGTAGCGCACCTTTTTCCGCTTCATGGCATGAAGCAGGGTCGCGGTCAGCTTCGCACCGGTACATCCCAGGGGATGCCCGAGCGCAATCGCGCCGCCGTACACGTTGACGATTTCCGGATCAATGCCGAGCTCCCGAACTATGGCAAGTGACTGCGAGGCAAACGCTTCGTTCAGTTCAATCAGACCGATGTCGGAGAGTTTGAGTCCGGCCTGTTTCAGCGCCTTGGGGATGGCTTCAATCGGGCCAATGCCCATGATTTCGGGGGCAACTCCGGCGACTGCGTAGGCGGCAAGCCGCGCTATGGGTTTGGCACCGATGGCTGCCGCCTTTTCTGCGCTCATCACAACCGTTGCCGCGGCGCCGTCCGACATCTGACTCGCGTTACCCGCAGTGACTGTGCCGCGCGGATTGAACGCGGGTCTGAGTTTGGCAAGCGCCTCGGGAGAAGTGTCGGCGCGGGGACCTTCATCCGTATCAAATACGATGGACTGAGACGCGGGTCTGCCGTCTTTCATGCCGGAGAGGCTTGTTTCAACCGGAATGATTTCATCCTTAAACACACCGTCTGCGAGGGCCTGTGTCGCTTTGCGATGCGAGTGATAGGCAAATTCATCCTGATCTTCGCGGCTTATTTTGTACTTCAGCGCCACATTTTCAGCGGTGATGCCCATCCCGACGTAAATGTTAGGATGATGCTCGGCCATGTACGGGTCGGGCGAAAAATGGTAGCCGCTCATGGGTACGAGCGTCATGGATTCCGCGCCGCCGGCAATCACGACTTCGGCGTGCCCGGCCATCACGGCCTGAACGCCCTGCGCAATAGTCTGCAGGCCGGAAGAGCAAAAGCGGTTGATGGTCGCCGCCGGAACCGACTGCGGGAGTCCGGCACGGAGTGCAATTACCCGCGCCATGTTCAGCCCCTGCTCGCCTTCGGGCATGGCACAGCCGATGAGGACGTCATCGACTTCAGCGGGATCAAGCCCCGCGATTTTATCCAGCGAGCCTTTTACCGCGGCAGCACCAAGGGCCTCCGGACGCGTATGCCGCAGGCTTCCTTTTTTGGCTTTCCCGACGGCCGTGCGGACAGAACTTACAAGTACAGCTTCTTTAGTCATCATAACTTTCTGAAATTCTTTGATTTTGACCGTGGGTTAATTGCGCAGCGGCTTGTTGGTTTTGAGGATGCTTTCGATACGTGCTCTCGTCTTTTCCTGACCGAGCAGTGAAAGGAAGACTTCACGCTCGAGATCGATGAGGTAATCTTCCTGCACGTACTCGGGGCCGAGCAGCTCGCCGCCACACATCACGTGCGCGAGCCGGGTTGCGAGATAGGCGTCGTACTCTGAAATCCAGCCGGCTTGCTGCATTTGCCAGGCCGCATTCTGAAGCGGCGCAAATCCGGGCTTACCGGGCACAAACACGCGGTGCCGTACCGGCGGCGCGATGTAGCCCTGATTGGAGAGCCGGATGACTTCCTCCTTCGCCATATAAATACGTCGTGCGTCATTCATGGCAATGCGGGTTTGCTCCTGTGTGAGGTATCCGAAGTCAACGGCTTGCTGACCGCTTGTGGCAACCTTGGCCATCGCGATGGTTTCAAACACTTTCTGCAGGAAAGGCTGAATGTGGGACGGATGCTGTGTCGGGGCAGTTTCCCCGGCACGGGCGACCATCGTCATGGTGCCGCTGCCAGCAGGGATGAGTCCCACGCCCAGCTCCACGAGCCCCATGTAGGTTTCCGTAGCGGCTACAACCGAAGCCGCGCCCATGGTCAGCTCTACGCCACCTCCCAGGACTTTTCCGCGGATGGCATTCACGACCGGCTTCTGCGCGTACCGAATCGCAAGCGCTGCCTTTTGGAAATTGTGGACGGCTTTTTCAATCATGTCAAACTGACCGCTGAGTGCCGCATGCGCGAGTTCACCAAGATTGGCACCGACAGAGAAATTCTCCCCGTCATTGGCAATCACCAAACCGCGCCAGTCACCTTTCTCCGTGAATTCCAGCGCTTCAAAAACGCCATTTATCACATTGAAACCCAGCGTGTTTGCTTTGGAGCGGAACTCGTAGATTAGTACGCCATCACCGGCATCAATCAGCGCAGCTTCGGGATTGCTCCAGACTTCCTTGTCCTTGCCGGATGCTTTGATGGCTGCAAGGCTGAGTTCGTCAGCCTGTGCTTCAATAGGCTTGTATCCGCTTCCTGGCACGTAGTGCAGATCGAGGCCTTTTTCCTTTTGTTTGTAGAATAGATAGTCGCCGTCGGCCAGCATTTTGCGGAACCAAAGCGGGAGATCAAGACCGCGTTTGCCGGCTTCCTGCGAAAAGCGAACCGGGCCAATGGCGTCGCAAATGGCGAAGGGTCCCATCTGCCAGCCAAAGCCCCACTGAATGGCGAGGTCCACATCCCGCGGGAAATCCGAAATTTCGGGTATGCGGTTCATCGCGTAGGCAATCATCCGGGTCGTGTGTTCGCGGATGAAATCTCCGGCACGGCCCTCTTCCCCGAACAGCGCCTCCCAGCGTTTGGCAAGAGATTGTTTTTGGATGGCGCTCAAGTCGCCCAAATTCAGCTCAGCAGGAGCTTTATAGCTGAGTGTTTTGGGATTGAGGGATTTGATGACTTTTCCATCCTTGAAATAGAAGCCGCGACCTGTTTTCGCGCCGAGGGCTTTTTGCTCTACAAGTTTGAGCAGAAGATCAGGAACCCGGAAAACTCCCCGGTCGGGGTCGTTCGGGATGGCTTTGTAAAGATTTTTGGAGACGTAGGTGAGGGTGTCGAGTCCGACGACATCGGCTGTGCGGAAGGTAGCCGATTTGGGACGCCCGGTAAGCTGACCGGTGAGCAGGTCGATTTCCTCAATAGAGTAGCCTTTCTCCAGGAAACCGAAGGTGAGCATCATTGAATAAGTGCCGACCCGGTTTGCGATAAAGTTCGGGGTGTCTTTAGCGTGAACAATCCCCTTACCGAGGTGCACACGACCGAAGTGCGAAACGCGATTCGTGATTTCCGGATCGGTGTCGGGGGTGGGAATAATTTCAAGCAGCTTCAGATAGCGGGGCGGATTGAAGAAATGCGTGCCTAAAAAGCGCTTCCTGAAACCGGCTGAACAATCGGCTGCGATCTCCTGAATAGGCAATCCGCTTGTATTGGAAGAAATAACGGCATCGGGGCGGGCGTGCTGCTCGATACGGGCCATCATGGACTTCTTTGCGTCCATCTGTTCAATGATCACCTCGATGATCCAATCGGCTTTGCCGAGTACATCAAGATTTTCTTCAAAGTTGCCGGTAAAGATGCGCGATGCAACCGCATCGGTGACTACCGGAGAAGGCTTCATCTTGAGCATCTTGCCGAAAGCCTGTTGAACAAGAGCGCTTTTCGGACACTGCGGTGCCGGCATATCAAGCAGCCATACCGTAAGACCAGCGTTGGCGAGATGTGCCGCTATTTGGGAGCCCATCACTCCTGCTCCAAGAACAGCAGCGGTTCTGAAATTTGCGTAGTTAGTTGACATGGAAGGAATAGTTCTTTGCCGTGAAAGAATAGTTAACAGCGTTAACCGCTTAACACTGTTAACATAGCAAAGCAGCGTGGTGATGTCAACAGCTTCCGGAATTTTTTTTTAATTCATAATGCAGCAGTACATCAAATCAAATATCTAAGGATTAAGGGTATATACTATTTTGCTATTAGTGTTTTTTGCTTTATAATTGACACTAATTTTACGAAGGCACCCATCCTTTAGATTTAAACCACTCATTACTTATATGGAAATCCAGTCAGTCGTATTCCCCAGTGTTATAGAGGCATACAGCGCGCAGCTCAAAGGCGTGACACGGTATGAACTTAACGGTCTCAAAATCCAGGAGGGCAATACGGATTATTTAATTGGTAATCTTGCACTTACAGAAGGCAAAAACCCACATAAAGCTATCAATAGCTATGTTAATGAAGCTGATTATGGCCTTTTAATCAAAGCTGCTTTATTGGTCGCAACAAAATTTATTCACGATCCCCTTATTGTCACTACCGGTTTCCCTCTTTCTACAATCAATATTAACAAACGTCAGGCTATAGAGTACATCTCTGGTATTGATAACATTGTCTTCGATTCAAGCCCGGCAGGCGGAGACGGTTACAAAACCCGACAGCTGGATGTTGCAGATGTAAGTATCCTTGGTGAAATTGAGGCAGCCAATAAAGCAGTACGCGATATACCCGAAAAAAAGCTGAGCAAATTTTTCATTGTTAGCCTTGGCTATGGAACAGTAGAGGTTGCCTTGAGTACGCCAGACGGTATGGTAAAAAGAACCATGTCATCTGGTAGCGGACTCAGATATGCCATAAACCGCGCCATGGATCAGCTTAATGAATCCCACTATTTAGGCCTCAGAACAGAGCATCAGTTCGACATTGCTTTCCAAAAAGGTAAAATTGTAGTTAACAGAAGGCCACTTGACCTCACCGAGATCCGGTCGCGCACCTTAAAGAATTACTACAATGAAGTGATCTCATCGCTGATCAGAAACCACTGGTCAGATGAAGACTTCAATACGGCTGAATCTCTCGTACTTGTTGGTGGTGGTGCACATTACAAAGACCTTGTGAATTGCTTCAAAGAGGAATTTGATTCAATCCTTGAAGTATTTATTCCTGAGCGTCCAGCCTTTCAGGCGAGTATCGGATACTGCCTAAATTCTCTCGAATTAGCGGAAGGTAACAAGTCCGTCTGCGTAGGGATTGACATTGGCAATGCTCAAACGGTAATTAGCTTGTTTAAAGACAGCTGATTCAGATCGGTTTAAAAAAAACCTCATGTTACCCGACATGAGGTTTTTTTTTGCACCCGAAATGCCCTAAATTGATTAATCAGACGGAGGCAATTTTGATTATTTTGAAGTTTTGATACAACCATCAAAGCATGTAAATAGTTAATAAACAAACAGTCTGAATAATATTGTGATTCAATCATCCTTTTGGGTTTGTCAAAAACCCGAACGTATCAGAACAGGCGAATTATTAAAAAAGAGAACTGAGAACAATGCTTAAAAACAAAAAAACAAACGTCGATGATAAGGATTTTTCAGACTTTGAAAACGTATGCATGCTTGGCCGAAACTCACTGATCAGAGACAACCGGCTCATAGCATATGCCAATTCGAAAATTTCGGGTTCTCTCATGCTGGATATATACTGTCAGCAAAGTCTGATTATTTCGGAAGAGGCAGTTGTCGTCGGCGATATTTACGCCGATACCGTTCATGTTCACGGTAAAGTTGCCGGTAATATTCACGCTACACAAAAAGTGCACATCCATGAGAAGGCTCAGATCTGTGGTATGGTACAATGTAAGGTTATCAAAATTGATGAGGGTGCCTTTTGTAAAATTGACGGAAGCGTTGGAAGCACGGAAAAGCTAACGGAACCTTATCGTACGGCCAATGATCCGTTTTACACCGAAAATATTGACCTGATCCGCAAAACCTTTGACGAATTGATCTCAACAGATTCTGATATACAGACAAAAGCTGAAGCGCAAAAGCAAAAGGCCACACGCTTCCGACTGAAAACCGAAGAGAAAGCATCAGAAACAACCGATTCGACCAGCAAAGAAAATGATGCAAAGAAATCCGGTAACTCATTGATTTTTTAAAATTTAATTTTACGCTTTCTTTTCATTCCTTAAAAGTCAGCCCGAATCATTCCAAGCTACATGGCGATGATTCGGGCTTTTTTATGTTGTAAACTTCGAAGCCGGGCCAAACTTTCATTTTTTTTTGAAAGTTATTTTTTTTGTTCCATAATCTAACCCGTATATTAGATTATACTCTGCAAGTATAACTGTCACATTTCATTATCTCAGACGGAATAGTCATTCGCCCGCTAACACAGGTGCAGATTGTTTGTGTCTGAGTTAATAGTCTAAATACGGAACCATGGAATTAAAAGAGTTAGACAAGCAGGAACAGATAGAATTTGTTCTCGAAAGAGCACATAAAGCCCTTAAAGACCTTGAGTCTTTTTCTCAGCTGGATGTAGACCGCATTGTTAAAGAAATTGCTAAGGTCGTTCACGAACATGCTGAATCGCTTGCTGAGGATGCTGTCCTTGAAACAGGTATGGGTAACATTCAGGATAAGATTATTAAAAACAAGACCAAGAGTGAGCTTATATATCACAGCCTGAGATACGAAAAAACCGTTGGCATCATTGAAGACAACCCTGTGCAGGGTCTACTCACGATTGCAGAACCTGTAGGAATAGTAGCTGCCATAATTCCATGCACCAATCCTACAGTTACCGCGATGAGTAACGCCATGTTCTGTATTAAAACAAGAAATCCCATCATCATCGCACCCCATCCGCGGGCTAAGCAGGTAACTGCGCGCACGGTAAAACTCATCAAAGAAGCCTGCAAACCTCTCGGCTTGCCTTCGGGTGCCATACAGGTGCTCATGGATTCCTCCAAAGAGGATATTCAGACGCTTATGCACAACTCAAACTATATTCTCGCAACAGGCGGCTCAGGCATGGTTAAAGCGGCCTACAGCAGCGGCAAGCCTTCTTTAGGCGTAGGTGCAGGAAATGTCCCTTGCGTGATTCATTCCAGCGCCAATATTGAGCAGTCGGTAGCTGATATCATCAAAAGCAAGACTTTTGATAACGGGCTGATCTGCGCAAGCGAGCAGGCAGTAATTGTTACACAGGATATCTCCGGAAAAGTTTGGGATGCGTTCAAAAAGCAGGGTGCTTTTGTTACCAATGTGCGCGAAAAACTGATGCTTCAAAAAGCTGCCTTTGGGGATGACGGTCACGTTCTGCCTAACGTCATTGGTCAGACCGCCGAAAAAATTGCCCGTTTCGCAGAGATTACGCTTCCGGAGAATACGGACATCAAGCTGTTTTTGGTTCCTACGGAAGGCATTGGACCGGAATATCCGTTTTCATCTGAAAAGATGAGCCCGATTCTGGCTTTCTACATCACGCCTGACTTTGAGCGCTCCATTGCATTTGCCAGCCGCCTGCTGCACTTTCAGGGAGCCGGACACACGGCAAGCATTCATACCAACGACCGGGAATCGGCGCTTCAGTTTGCGCATCAAATGAAAGCAAGCCGGGTGCTTGTAAATCAGCCGGCAGCTACAAGCAGCGGCGGCGCCCGCCATAACCGCTTAACACCGACCACTACACTGGGCTGTGGCAGCTGGGGCGGCAATATTACATCAGACAATATTACCGCACATCACCTGATCAATAAAAAGCGGGTAGCATTCAGAGTACGGGTTCCGCTCGAGACCGAGCACATTTTCAGTGATGATGTCTCCGATACACAACCCACCTACGCTTAATTCCTTACTCTTATGCGACCCATTCAGACGTACCAAATACCGGAAGTCTATGCCCGTCCCGGCGCCCTCAGCGAACTTTCAAAACTCATCAAAAGATTCAATGCGCAGCGCGTATTAATCGTCACTGATACCGGCATTGTACAGTCGGGCATACTGGACGTGACGGTCAAAGCGCTTAAAGGAAGCCACTTTGAGCTGCTGATCGAATCCGGCATACAGTCAGAACCCTCAACATCACTTGTTGATGCGCTCTTCGCCCGTGTGCAGGATTTTAACCCTGATGTTGTGATTGCACTTGGCGGAGGCAGCCCGATGGATGTTGCCAAATTACTCGCCGTGATGATTCGCCAGGGCGGTGATGCGGTGAGTTACCTGTTTCCGGATGCCGTTAAAACCAAAGGCGTACCGGTAATAGCGATACCGACTACTGCCGGCACCGGTAGCGAAGTAACGCCTATATCGGTGCTCACAGATGACAACGATGGCATAAAAAAAGCTGTCGTTGCCCGGGAACTGATTCCGGAAATTGCGCTGCTTGACGCCCATCTGTCGCTTCGGTTGCCCGCGCATGTAACAGCTTACAGTGGGATGGATGCCCTGACACACGCCATCGAAGCCTTTACCTCTACCCGTGCACATGCGTTTTCGGACAGTTTTGCCAGGGAAGCGGTTCGGCTTATCATCGGCAATCTGCGGGATGCGGTGCACAGCGGTATGCAGGAAGAATCAAGACATCTGATGCTGTTGGGTAGTTTTTATGCTGGTATCGCTTTCACCAATGCTGGTGTTGCGGCCGTGCATGCACTTGCTTATCCGCTCGGTGGTTTGTACGACGTTCCGCACGGGCTCGCCAACAGCCTGCTTCTCCCCTATGTGATGGCCTTCAACAAACCCGCCTGTGCAGCAAAATACCACGAACTTGCACGGGTCGCAGGTATTACCAACGGGCAGGACAACAGCTCCGGAGCCGAAGTACTTATCCGGTTTGTAAAGAACCTGTCAAGGGAAATTGGCGTGCCGGAGGGTCTCCATAAATTAAAAATTCCCGGTGTCGCACTGCCGGGTATGGCGCAGTCTGCTGCCGGAATAAAGCGGCTTATGAACAATAACCCCAGGCCGGTTTCCGCAGCGGATGCCGAACAGATTTACAGACACGCATACGGAAGTGCGCTTGCAACGACCTGATTTGCTACAATAAGCTTTTGGCTCTCAGCAAAAAAAGCCCGGTTCTGCTCCCATTCGGAAGCCGTTCCGGGCTTTTTTTATAAAGGATTACGCCGGCTTTACCAGTTGCAGACGACTGCGGTCTTGTTGTAAATCTCCAGGAATAGCTCACCGCTGTTTGCTATTTCGCCTATGGTGAGCGCGCCAAAGACTGTATCATCACCGGCAATAATCTGCAGCTCTTTATCAAACTCATCCCCCATAAACAAAGAGCGCGAAATGCAGTCAATGCTGAATCTGAACGGTTTACGGCCCTGATCTTTTCCGGCCGATTCCTCCACCGACTTGTCGCGGGCTGCGCGAGCGCCCTCCAGCAGTGAGTCCATATTTCCGTGCATCAGACTTACGTACTCGCCTTCGGGCACTTCATCAACAACGTGAATATGCTTTCCGGCAATCTGAATGGGATCTCTGATTACCATTTCGGAGTCAATTTTGACCATGCCGAACGGATAGGATTTTGCGATATCGAAAAAATTATCATCGGTGAATTTCTCTCCGGAATGCTGCTCAACAAGTTCCCGGTAAACTTCAAATGCCGGTTTCCACTCCAGCTCCTCAAGCATGTTGCCCGTGGCTTTGGTTACTTTCATGGGTTCCGAAATGGGCTTCCACCCGTGCTCAACACCTATGGAAAGCGGCAGACTTGTCAGGCCTAACAGTGCTGCATTGCTGTACATCCCATCCTGATTAAACAGACAGGGAAACGATTCGAAGCTGAGAGATCCTGCTCCCCCGCCAATATAGTTCACCCCAATTCCAAAGTAGTTATATAAGTAAGCTATGCTATCCGGTTTCCCGCTTCCCATCGCATCAACAAAATAAAACACAGACTGAATCTCCGTACCTGCCCTTTCGGACATTTTGTCAATCATCTCATCATATTCCGATTCAGTGATACCAAACGGCACAACACTGGTGTAAACGTCCTGATCTATTGGAATGACGATGAACCCCTGTTCCCTGCGCGATGCATCCGCGATGAGACCCGGGAAAAAACCTCCAAAAAAGGGCTTTTCGATTACATCAAAAAAAGCCTGAAACTGATCTTTCTCATTACGATGGGCGTCTGATATCAATATCAGGGCACATTTGCTTGTTTGATCTGAGTTAATAAGTTCGGCAGCTTTCTGAGATTCAGACCAATTGGGAAAATAAGTGGCTTGCATATTCATTAATTTAGAGTCGTTATTTGTACTGCAATAATAGAGATATTTATCCCCAACACAAACCTTTTACTGCTTCTGCAGGGGCGGCTTTCAAGGTTCAGGCAAAAAATGATACTGAACCAGCACATCTTTTAGCAGATCAGACTTAAGCGGTTTTGAAAGAAAGGCCGTCATCCCGCTCTCCATACAGCGCTGCCTTTCATCCGTTGCTACGCCGGCAGTAAGTGCGAAAATGGGAACTTCAGCTAAATACCCACCCATCATCCGGATGTTTTTTGTTGCGTCTATACCGCTCATAACCGGCATGTGCACATCCATAATGATAAAATCCGGCTTGTGCTCAGCGGAAAGACTTACAGCCAGCTCCCCATTCACGGCTTCAAGAATATGTATATCCCCCAACAACTTAGCAAGTACAATTTTAATAAGGGAAAGATTCATAGGTACATCTTCAGCAATCAGCACCTTAAGTTTATCAGCGCGCTGCTTGTTCATGCCGGGTTTATCAGTTTGCGGAACACTGGCTCCGGCTTTGTTTTGGACTGATTTGGGCACTTGCAAAGGCTTTGGGATATCGGCCAGCAGATCTCTCATCTGTTTTAGCTTTACCGGCTTATACAGACTTGAATAGTTCAGCCCTTTAAGTGTATCGAAAAAGCTGCGCAGCACAGATTCATGTAATGTATTATACAAGAAGATGACCTTACGGTCACGGGCTTCAGCCTTAAGAAAATCCCCAAGCGTTTGCTGAAAATATTTATCTCCGGGCACGAGTGAAATTAACAGGGGATACATCGGATTTTCTTTGCAGGCTTCCATGAAGGCTTCAATACGGTCGAAACCAAGAGCCGATGCTCCAAGTGACTTAATCATTTTCCGGTGTTGCTCCAACAGAGATGGAACAGGCTCCAGCATGAGAATCGGTGGCAGACTTCTGACTTTGTTTTCGGCCAGCTGATCCTGCTTCAATTTGGTTAGCCCTTCGCCATTAAGCTGCGGAACGACCTGACTCACAAGAGAAAAACTAAACACGCTACCCTTCCCGGGTTTGCTGCGCAGGTTAATTTTAGAGCCCATTTTATTAATAATGGACGACGAAATTGCAAGCCCGAGTCCCGTTCCTCCATATTTGCGCGTATCTGAAGCATCAGCCTGTGAAAACGCCTTAAATAATACGTGCTGCCTTTCGGGATGAATGCCAATACCGGTATCTCGCACTTCAAAATAAAATCTGCTGCGCTCAGGGCTTAGAGACTGCTCTTTCAGGCGCATGGTAACCGTGCCCTGATCGGTGAACTTCACAGCGTTATTCATCAGATTCAGGAGCACCTGCTTCAGACGGATCGGGTCTGTCAGTATGATTTCTGAGATGTGCGTATCTATATCAAGGATAATTTCAAGTTGCTTGGCCGCAGCCTGATGGCTCACAATATCCGCGGTTTCTTCAATCAGCTGCCGGATGTTGGTTTCGGTATATTCGATCTCCAGTTTGCCGGCTTCAATCTTGGAGAAATCGAGAATATCATTAATGATACTTGTCAGGGATTTAGCCGACTTGAGTACGTAATCGAGATACTGCTCTTGCTGTGCATTCAGCTCGGTCGAAGTAAGTAGCTCAGAAAATCCGATTACACCGTTGAGCGGTGTGCGTATCTCGTGACTCATATTTGCCAGGAACATGGATTTTGCTTTCGATGCTTCCTCGGCCTTGGTTCGGGCGTCATCAAGTACGCCTTCCATCAGCAGGCGCTGTTTCAGGTTAACCAGAATACCCGCAAAAACCTGAAGCAGCTCTTTTGCGTTGGCGGAAAATCGTCTCCGGCTTCCAATGCTTTCAAAGCCTGCAAACCCGATGACCTTCCCTTCATCTATCATAGGCGTGCAGAAAATACTCTTTACCCCGTCAAACTGCAGCAGCTTTTTATAGCTGCCTTCTTCCATCCGTGCCACATCAAAAATATCAACACTTTGCTTGTTTGTAATTTTATCAGCTATTTCAGGCACATTCGAGATATCATAAGCTTTATCGAGCTCAACAGTCGTACTAACGCCCGGCTTGCACCATTCATAGCGCATGGACATGCTGGTATGGGTGCCGTCAAACTCAAAGATGTAAATATGATCTGCCTGAACAAGCTCTGCAATTGATTTAAGCGCACGACCGATGGCTCCTTCAACCTGTTTGCGCTCAACACTAATGAAGATCTGCACAATATCAATCAGCGTTTTAAGCATGCTTGAGTATTCGGCAACTTCCAGCTCGGCCCGCTTTTGTTTGGTGATGTCAATCATCAAGCCGTCCAGACGCTTCTTATTTCCGGCCTCGTCATAAACGACTCTGGTGCGGTTCCGAATCCATTTTTCAGTACCACTCGCATCTCTGATACAGTATTCCAGCGCGACATCTTCTCCGTTTAAGATGGCGCGTTCAATCCTTTTTCGGTGTTCTCGATCTTCCGTCTTCGTAAACTTTTGCCATACGGCCGCGTCTTTCATCCATTCTTCCTGAGGTATACCGTATAGATGTTCTACCGATGGCGTAATAAAAATCAGGCTTCGTTTCATCAAATCGAAGCTGTATACCACGTCAGACATATCAGCCAGAATCCCGGACAGCTGTGTTCGGGTTTTGTGTAGTTCATCCCTGTTTCGCTTCCGCTCATCTATATCCTGAATAGAGCCAATAAGCCTTACGATTTTTCCCTGCTGCATTTCAGCACGTGCAATCATTCTGACCCAAATACTGCGCCCTTTGGCTGTTATGATTTTTACCTCAATATCAAAGGGTCTGCCTTCATGAAGCAGTTTATCAAATGCCTGTTGATAGAACTGACGAAAGTCCGGATGGATGAAACTACCTGCGTCTGATAGGGAGAAGTCTGTGTTTTGCCTCGGTTCAAGATCGTGAATCAGATAGCAAACATCTGTCCATACAAGCTTGTCCGTCGGGGCAACGTACTGCCAGCTGCCAACCCGAACGAGATGGCTGGTTTCTTCCAGAATTTGCTTGAGAAAAAGAAGATCTCTTTCGGATTTCTTACGACCTGTAATGTCTGCATTAGAGCCGGCTATGCGCACAGCCCGACCTGATTTATCCCTTATTGCAGCAGCTCTGCCGTTAATCCACCGAATGCTACCATCTTTGTGGTACATTCTAAAGTCGAAGTCAAATACAGATTTTTCTCCGCTCACAAAAGCCTGCAGGTATTCAACAACCTGATCACGGTCCTCAGAATGGAGATGATCAACAAATGTATCGATAGTAGACGGCAAGCCTCCGGCCTGATACCCAAGCTGCTCCATCCACCTGTCTGAGAAAAACATGCGGCCTGAGTTCAACTCCCAGTCCCAGACGCCGTCTTTAGTACCTTTAAGGGCAAGATCGTATTGAATGGTTTTTTCTTTAAGCCCGATCTCTGCCTGCTTAAGATTGGTCACATTGGTTGAAATACCCAGTATGCCCGTTTCTTTCAGGCCGGGGTGCTGATACGGAATTTTCACCGTCTGAAACCAGCCAGCTTCACCGGTTTCACGGTTCATCTCATACATCTCCGGCAATATTTCCCGCTTCCCTGATTTGATTACCTGAATATCATAAGCCTCGAATTTACGGCTCAGCTTTGGTTCAACCCCTAAATCTACATCTGTCTTGCCTACGATCTCCTCAGGTGTGCAGCCATACCAGTTTGCGAATTGCGAATTGGCCATTAAATACCGACCCCGCTGATCTTTCGCAAAAATATAGTTTGGCATGGCGTCAAGAATACTGCGCAACTGCTTGTACAGCAGCTCGATCTCTTCCCCTTTTCTTACCTCTGAAGTTACATCACGGACTGCACAATATATCCGGTTGTTTTGGTGCGTAGCTTTCCATTCGAAATGGCGGACTTCCCCTGCTTTGGTCAAAATCCGGTTTCGAATAATGAGCGTATTGACCTTAGTTAGCCCGGTCATTTGCCGAAGGGTATCCCGCTTGTCCTCCGGATGTATCAGTTGCCGGAAGGGGTCGTAAAACAGTTCAGACCTTTTATATCCCGTGAATTGCTCCCACTGATTGTTGAGGTACACCATCTGCATTTTTTCATCGAAAATACAGAGCATATCCAAGCTTGCTTCAAACAGAGATTCAATCTCTTCAAGGCGGTTTTTCTCATAAGCCGTATCAAAAACCATCACCCCGTAGGTATCCTCTTCCGTTTCATTCTTAAACAAGAAGAGCCTTACCCAATCATCGAGACTAACAAAATACGTTTCGATTTCCAGACAGCTTTCACCGCTTTCAACGAAACCAACGATTTGCGCCCACTCTCTCTCCTGTTTGTTAAATCCCGGGAACAAAGCACCAATCCTGTTTTCACTAAGCTCAACACGGATATTGGCCAGCAGTTCTGCAAGCTTCGGGTTATGGCTGATGATTTCAAAATCCAGAACATGATTATCCGCATCACGAATCGGGCGACACTCGAGAAACCCAAACGGGCTTTTATGTAGGATGTTCCGGGTTAACAATTGAATGGTAAATTTAGAGTAGGTTAGGTCTGCGCCGTCAGGATATCAGTATGCACCATTTCTAAGTAGTTCTTACTGCGTTAAAATACGCTTTCATTCAAAAAAAGCACACACATTCCGGTAGTCTTCGCTGCTTATCTGAAAATGAAACACCGCCCGAATGGTTTTCGGCCCAAAGGCGGACATCAGAATGCCCTGTGCCTTCAGCTCAGACAGCGTTTCTTCCGCAGGACCCGGCGTATCAAAGAGCAGGATGTTGGTAAAAACCTGCGTCGGATCAACCTGAAAGCGCCCTTTTTGATGAATAATCCGGGCCAGTTCGCGGGCGCGGGCATTGTCGGTTTTGAGAAGCCCGAAGTGATTTTCCAGCGCATAATCGGCCGCAGCAGCGAGCAGGCCAATCTGACGCATGCCGCCACCGAGCATTTTCCGGGTACGGCGGGCCGACCGGATCCGCGCCTTTGTGGAAAGGATCATCGAGCCTACCGGCGCCCCCAGTCCCTTGCTGAAGCAGACCGAGATGGTATCAAAAAGCGACCCGATTTCTTTCGGGGAATAATCACCCTCCGCCAGCGCATTCCAGATACGGGCGCCGTCAAGGTGAAAGTACACCCCGTGCTTGTCAGCAATGTCCCGCAGCTGTTTGAGCGTCTCAAGCGGATACACCGCCCCCCCGCCCTTGTTCGTCGTGTTTTCGACCGCAATCACGCGGGTGTGCGGGTCCCAGTCATTTTTCGTGCGGATGGCCGCCTCAACTGCATCCGTATCAAGCAAGCCGTTTTTGCCCTTCAGCGGGTTAAGCTGAACCGACGACAGCCATGCCGCGGAGGAAGCCTCATAGTTGAAAATATGCGCCTTGTCATCCAAAATCACCTCATCACCGGGTCGTGTGAGTTCGTACAGACAAATCTGATTGCTCATCACCCCGCTTGGCACAAACAGTCCGGCCTCCTGACCAAACAAGGCCGCGACTTTTTCCTCGAAAGCGTTCACGGTTGGGTCTTCGCCGAAAACGTCGTCACCTACCGGCACGCTGATCATCGCCTGAAGCATTTCCGGTGTTGGACGGGTGACGGTATCGCTACGTAAATCAATCATTTGCACTGTTTTTTTTTGATGGGTGAGTTTTTTGTAGGATGATGGGTTTCCAAACCAAAACCGCCGCTTCCGGGTTGAAAGCGGCGGTTTTGTCAGGATGAATGAAAGCCGTTATTTGGCGTAATCGTAGAAACCGGAACCGGATTTGTCCCCGAGTTTACCGGCGTCAACCATCTTCACAAGAAGCGGACACGGACGGTATTTCGGGTCGCGGAAACCTTCGTAGAGTACATTCAGGATGTCGAGACACACATCCAATCCGATGAAATCAGCGAGTCTCAGCGGGCCCATCGGATGTGCCATGCCCAGCTTCATCACTTCATCGACATGCTCCGGCGTGCCGACGCCTTCATACACGCAGAAAATCGCCTCATTAATCATCGGCATCAGCACCCGGTTGGATACGAACCCGGGCGAGTCATTGACCGGCACGGGCACCTTTTTGAAATCCCGCGAAAGCTGCTCGATGGCCGCATACACTTCGTCGCTCGTCTCCAGTCCGCGCACGATCTCGACCAGCTTCATCACCGGAACAGGGTTGAAGAAGTGCATCCCGATAACTTTGTCAGGGCGCTTGGTCACGCCCGCAAGTTTGGTGATCGAAATGGATGATGTATTCGAAGCCAGAATCGTCTCCGGACGCGCAGCCGCATCAAGGGTCTGAAAAATTTTCTTTTTCAGCTCAAAGTTTTCATTCACCGCCTCAATGATCAGATCGGCTTCCGGCGCAATCGCTTCAAGACTTGTTGAGGTCGTTAGCCGACCGAGGGTCGCCTCTTTGTCGGCCTCTGTGATTTTTTCCTTGCTCACCATTCGGGTGAGATTTTTGGTGATGGTGCCCAGCGCCCGCTCAAGGGCTGCATCGCTGATATCAACCAGCGTGACCGAAAAGCCAGCCATCGCGGCTACGTGCGCAATGCCATTCCCCATGGTTCCGCCGCCAATGACGGCAATTTTTTGAATGCTCATTTTTTGAATGTTTTGGATGATTATGGATGATATAACAGATGTCGAATCGCCTCCGGTTCTTCGGAGGGCTTTGCATTTATTTTTTCTGATGATGGGTTTCCGTCTCAAACCCGCATTTTGCCAGAAATTCAGCTACGGTCTCCTCAGCGGTTTGGGCAGGACGGATGACCTGATAGCTTCCGTCGCTTTTCAGCAATACTTCAGCAGGTAGTGCGCGGCGGTTGTACTGTGAGGCCATTGTCATGCCGTACGCCCCGGCATCGCAAAACGCAAGGATGTCGTCCATTTCTGCCTCGGGCAGCAACCGGTCGAAGGCCAGAATATCGCCGCTTTCGCAGATGTTGCCGGAAATGGTGTAGAGCTGATCGGCAGCTTCACCGAATTTGCTGAGATTGACCACATCGTGCCAGGCATCATAAATAATAGGGCGCATCAGGTGATGCATGCCCGTATCGGTGCCCAGATAGCGGGTCTCGAGCTGATCTTTGATGGTCTGCACTTTGGTGAGCAGGAAGCCCGCTTCAGCCACAAACCACCTGCCCGGCTCAAACAGGTAGTGAAATCCATCGGGCCTGTTTTTCAGGTCGGTATCAAACAGCTTAATGGCAAGTTCTGCAAAACGGGCCATATCGAACGGTTTTTCAGAGCTCCGGTAGGGCGTCGGCATCCCTCCCCCGAAATTAATAAACTGTAAATCCGGAAATTCCCGCGAAAGCTCGAGCAGCACTTTCATGGCTGCAATCAGGTTTTCAGGCTCTTTGATACCGCTGCCAATATGGGCATGCAGGCCGATAATACGCTTGCCGCTTTTTTGCGCTACCGCAACGGCTTCTTCAATTTGACCGATACGAATGCCGAACTTGCTCTCCGAATCGCCGGTATTGACCCGCGCGTGATGTCCGTCGCCAATGGCAGGGTTGATCCTCACACAGCATTCATGGGCTTCAGGATGATCGCAAAAGCGTTCCAATCGCTTGAGTGAGCCAATATTCAGCGTTACACCGAGCCGGATAGCTGCATCCATCTCGGCATCGCTCATGCTGTTTTCGGTATAGAAAATTTGTCGGGGATCATCAGTAAAGTGCTGGCACAGAAGCACTTCTTCAAAACTAACGGTGTCAAATCCAATCCCTGCCCGCTGAATCAGTTTCAAAATGTGCGGATTGTCGTTGGCCTTGATGGCATAGAGCCATTTCACCGGATGATGTTTGAAAGCTTCAAGCACGAGCCTGCTTTGCCTCAGAATAGTCGTCTCATTATACACGTAACAGGGGGTGCCTGTCTGATTTGCTACCCGGAGCAGCGTCTGTGCACTTGTTTCTCTAATTTTTGTCAAATCTGCGTTGTCTTATTCAATATCTTAAGGGCCGTGCATCGCACAACCAACTCTTGTTTTGAACCGGAGGCTGATCCGGATTAATTAATTCGAAAATAAGCGCTCCATAGCTTATAAGTGCATCAGCAGACAAAGATTTTTAAAAAAACAGTTCCCCGCTTACTTTGATTAATCTGTTACAAAATTGTGTAAATTAAACCCTTCCAATGAGTGTTGAACTTACCCTGTTTTCCCATCGCCCCCTTCAAACATTATTCTGAGTTCATATTTCTATATTCTACCCCTCTAACAACAGCCAAACAAATTGATTTTTTTAGAATTACATGACCTTTAAGTCACCTGCGCTGCTTCTTTTATTTCTTATTTGCTTAACCGCAACTATACTGTTCACTTTACGCAGCGTGTTGTTCAGTAGCAGTGTATTCGATAGTGGCAGTGTTACTTTAAGCGCCCTTAACGAACCAGTTCAGTTAGATCGATTAGAAAATGGAATGGTTCGTATCATTTTAGAAAACACTGAGGACCTTGAAACGGCATTAGGTTATGTCCATGCAAGGGATCGGTTGTGGCAGCTTGAGAAAATGCACATGGCGGTAAACGGCAAGCTGTCTCAGCATTTTGGGGAAAATTTTATGCGTGCCGACTTGCTCACACGTGTACTCCTGCACCCTTCCGGTTCCGTTGGGGATGATGGATTAGCAGGATTTTCAGACGAGCAAATTCAGTTTTTTGACCGTTATGCACAGGGAATTAATGCTTTCATAGTTGAAGCTGGTCGTAATATACCGATGCAATTTACCATTAACGGATCAGTTCCTACCCGCTGGACCGTAAAAGATGTTGCTGCTGCATTTATCATTCAGCTTTGGTTGCTCGAAAACGGCTGGCAGCAGGAAATGGTCAACCTGAAAGTATCCAATCTCATCCCACCGGGTCTCATTCCGGTGCTTTTTGGCCGGGAAGCTGCGGCGGTATTTCAACGGTTTGAGCCTAATTCTTCTTTTCTTGAGCAGGTTAGGGAACTGCTGATTGCCGATCATCAGCTCAGGCAGTTGTTAAATGCACCCGCACAAATTGAACCGGTACGGTCTGTTGCTGAAATCCGCGCAGATGGTAGTTCCGATGTGCTGCTTACTTTTCAGTCAGGCCCCCAAACGCCTTCCTTTTGGTACGACACTGAAATACAAAGCAAATTAACTGAAGCATCCAAAATTCATAGCTTCACCCTTCCGGGTACTCCTGTACTTTGGGCAGGATCGGATGACTACGTGAGCTGGCATCCTGTGCATACAAAGGGATTTACAGACATGCTTGTACCTGTTCCCGACAATATGGTGATGGAGCGTATTGCCCTGAACACAGCAACAGGTGGCAGCAGCTTGTTCAGACTCATAATTGGTCAGGAAACCTTCAGCCTTTTACCCGATCAGCGGAGCGCTTACCTTTTCAGCCGCCCACATACACGACCTGATCAGCTGCTCGCCGCTTTTCCGAATGTTCACCGATTTGGCAAAGACCATCCTTTCGATATTTATGCCAATCACCTGAATATTATTGAAAACTATGCCACAGAGATCGTGCAAAACGATCCTTATATTCGCACAAACGGCTTCAAAAAAGGAATCGAAGCAGGTCTTTCACGACAGTCTTTTTTTGAAGAAGGCAGAATCTTAGGGTTTGAAAATCCTGAACTGCTTGTAACCCACGAAGGAAGACTGCAATTCGCCCAAAACCTCAGCGATATTTTTGCTGCCTACCGCTCGGTCGCTTCCCTCTCGATGGCTGCAGAATACCTTTCGAACTGGGACGGTCAGTACAACCGGTACCTGACAGCGGCAACCCTCACAGAGCTCAGCCTGCTCAAAACAGCTGAAAATGCCCTGGCAAGTTACATTGATGAAGATGTTGTGGATGTACTGCGAGAAATCAATCTTGTCGATCCGGAGATCGGTGTCTTTTTACTCCAAGCCCATCTTGCTGCTCAGGGAAGTGCATCTCCGGTAAGCGATCAGTTTTTTGCCCGCAGGGTTCAGGAAGCGCTGAACGAGCTTGAAGCCATATTCGGACCGGAGCCGTACGAATGGCGTTGGGGCAATGTGAACCGAAACACCTTTAGTGACGCAGCTTTGTGCGGAAATCAAACCCACACTGCATTTATTCGAAACCGAGCCTGCTCAACCCTTGAATCTATTAGCGATATAACTATTTTGGGTCAGCGTGATCTGGTAAATGCAGCTGTGATTTACATACATGAAGGCAACGTACAGTCCCGCTCCTTCACTTCAGGTGTGCTGCAAAGCAGGCGGGCAGCAGGCGAACAAGCGCGCCATGTATCGCTTCTTTCGCCCGGATATTCTGAAAACCCCTTTTCCCGCTGGTTTGCAACAGGTATGAACTACTGGCCTTACTTTGAACAGTTTAGCCTTATACCCAATACCAATGTGCATTCCACGCTTCGGGTAAATCCCATTGAACTTTAGAATTTAGACATTAGATATTAGCAACAACTTTAACATTTATGACCAATAACGAAGGATTATCCGTAGGTATAGACGGTGGCGGCAGCGGTTCCAGGTTCGTTTTCTGGTACAAAAACAAGGCCTATGATACCATCGGACCAATATTACAGGCCCGCCTCAAACCAATAGATGAAACCGCTGCGCTGATTGCCCAGATAATTGCTCATTTTAGTGATCGGCATCAGCTCCCTCAACCTGCGCGAATAACTGCCGGAATAGCTGGTGCCGCAGCACCTGATGTTAGCGAAGCGCTTCAAACCGCGCTTCAGAATATTTTTGCTCTCGAAGGGGTGCGGGTGATGTCTGATATAGCAGCTTGTTTCGCCAGCAATTTTAGAGATGAGACGGATGGCTGTGCTGTGGTCATTTGCGGAACAGGTTCCGTTCTTGTTTATTGCAGAGAGGGCGTGCTAAAGGTTGCCGGGGGCTTTGGCCCGGCACTTAATGAATATGGCAGCGGCCGACAGCTTGGCCGCGATTTCATGACCTGCCTGATGAGTTGTATGGAGAAAGAGCAGGTAAGTCCTGAAGTAAAACTGATTCTTGAGAAAGAAGGACTGTTTCTGAACACCAGAATCGACGCGCTTAAACTGCTGTACAGCTCTAATTTCAACCCTGCCTCTCTGGCGCCGGTTTGTCTGCAGCTTGCAAGTACCGGACACACAAGCTGCCGGAAAATTGCAGAATATCACATTGAGTCGCTGATGAGCCTGTTTGAAGCCGCATTTAAAGCAAAAAACACTTTCCGGCAGGTCGCTCTGCATGGCGGACTGTTTAAAAATGAGTGGTTTCAGGAACGGCTTAAACTTGAAGTCTCAATGCAATATCCTTCTATTACCATCAAAAACAGCTATCAGGATACGGCCCGCTTCCTGGCTATGGAAAAGGGTTTTAAGGTTCCCGTTGTTTGCCTTTAGGCCATATTAGCATTAACCTAACTCCATTATCAGCTTTTAAAACGATTCATCATCAACCGGTTCCACTTCTCCGCTCAGCTTATGTTCAGCATCAGGCAATCTCTTTTCATTCTGCTTCTAATCGTTTCAGTCTCTGTCCTTACAGCAGCTTCGTTTTCTTCATCTTCGCAAAAAACTGACCCTCTTTCCGGGGATGATGTGCGTACGCACATACAGCAGCAGGCCGCCCATATCATGTCCGAAATGAGTTTACGTGAAAAAATAGCGCAACTCGTCGTCATCAGAGCACAGGGGGAATATCTTGCTCAGGATTCAGACGCCTTTCTGCATCTGAGCCGAATGGTCGAAGAGCATCAGATAGGGGGCATTATTTTCTTCCGGGGTGAGATTTACAATCAGGCGATGCTGTATAACAAGCTGCAGCGACGTTCCCGGGTTCCGCTTTGGATCAGTCAGGATATGGAGTTTGGGGCAGCCATGCGCATTTCGGGCACAACACGTTTCACGCCTGCGATGGGGATAGCCGCGACCGGGAATCCGCGCAATGCGTTTGAAAAGGGACGAATTACAGCGCTTGAAGCCCGTGCGATTGGCGTGCATCAGATTTATGCCCCCGTTGTGGACGTCAACAACAATCCCGATAACCCCGTAATCAATGTGAGGTCTTTTTCTGAAGACCCGGAAACCGTAAGCATGTTTGCCGAAGCTTTTATCAAAGGCGTTCAAAGTCAGGGACTGGTGGCTACGGCCAAGCACTTCCCGGGGCACGGCGATACGGATGTTGATTCTCACATCGGTTTACCCGTTGTTAGTCATACCCGTGAACGCCTCGATCAGCTTGAGCTCATCCCCTTTCGCCGCGTTATTGATGCCGGCGTTGGCAGCGTGATGTCGGCCCACATTGCCTTTCCCAATATCACCGAAGGCAGCCGAAGACCGGCAACGCTGGAACCCGGCCTAATGGGTGAACTATTACGAGACGAGCTGGGCTTTGACGGTCTCATTGTTACGGATGGCCTTGAAATGCAGGGCATTGCCTCGCATTACGCACCGGGGGAAGCGGCAGTACTTGCGCTCAACGCGGGTGCTGACATGCTGCTGCTTTCACCGGATGAACTCACCGCCATTTATCAGGTTGAAGAAGCCGTGCAGCGGGGCGAAATAACCGTTGCCCGAATCGAAGAATCTGTTTTGCGCGTGCTTTCCGCAAAAATTGATCACGGCCTTATGCGCAACGCCGAGGTCAACATCAACCGCATTCCGCGGATGGTAAACACCCGATCCAATCAGCTCACGGCAGATCGCATCGCGCGGGAATCTATCACGGTTCTGCGTAACAACCGCAACATCCTGCCCATCCGCCCGGATCGCTTTCCGAAGGTCACCGTGATTGCCATTGCTGCCGGCAGAACCGGTAATGTAGGTGCAGCTTTCAGAAGTGAAGTTGAAAATTATCACCCTGATATCTCCTTCCATCTTTATGATGAGCGCACTTCGGAACAGGAGCTCAACGCAGCCATTGCATCGGCAAGGCAGGCCAACCTTGTAATTATCGGATCATTCCTGCCGCTTACAACCGGGCGTTCGATTACTTTCAACCGGCAGCAGCAACAGTTTGTGAGGCAGATCGAGCGGCTCAGCAAACCGACCGTCCTTATCTCCTTTTCAAGCCCTTATGTGGTGCGTGAAGTAGCCTCGGCAGATGTACACATGCAGGCCTGGACTTCTTTGGGAAGTCATTCTGCCGCAGCTGCCTCAGCCCTGTTTGGAGCGAGTGAAGTCTCTGGCCGCCTCCCTATTTCGGTTCCCGGCATGTACGGCCGGGGCGAGGGCATCAGCATCCCCAAAACCATCCTAAGACAGGACAGGCCGGAAACGGCCGGACTTTCCACAGAAAAACTGTTTGAGGTCAACCGGGTTATGAACCGGGCCATACAGGATTCTGTCTTTCCGGGCGGCACTGTGGCCGTAGTCAGAAATGGTATTTTAGCTTTTCATGAAGCCTTTGGTTACCATCATTACAGCAAAAGACGGCCTGTCCGAAGAACCGATATTTTCGACCTGGCTTCTCTTACCAAGCCCGTTGCCACTACTACGGCAGTGATGATGCTGATTGATGAGGGCAAAGTGAGCCTTGATGATAAAGTCCAGTCTTATTTCCCCGGCTTCACATCTGGCATGAAAGGCGACATCACCATTGAACATCTGCTCAATCATACCTCCGGACTCCCGGCATACCGCACCTATGTTGATCAGTTTCAAAGTCGTGAAAGCATTCTTCGTGCTGTGATTAACGAGCCCTTGCTGCAACCACCCGGGGAAGGTATCATCTATAGTGACTTAGGGTTCATCCTGCTGGGTGAAATTGTGGCACAGGTGGCAGGTATGTCTCTCGACCGATTCCTCAATACCTCATTTTTCTATCCGATGGGTATGACCGATACGATATTTAACCCTGCCCGCCGTGGAGCCCGAACGGTGAGCCGGATACCTCCTACGGAATTTGACAGGCAGTGGCGCCAAAAAATGATCCGCGGAGAAGTACATGATGAACGTGCGTATTACATGGGAGGGATTGCTGGGCATGCCGGATTATTCTCCACAAGCGACAATCTTGCAGCCTACGCACAGTTTCTGCTCAATGAAGGGCACTATGGGGGACGCGAGTTTGTTTCGCAGGAGCTGTTCAGAAATTTCAGAACGCGTGAAGATTCCCGGATGGGTCGCGCACTTGGATTCGACTTAAAAAGCATAAACGGCTTCACAACAGCGGGACAGTTCAGCAGTGATCAGACGTTTGGTCACCTCGGATTTACCGGGACGAGTATTTGGGCTGATCCGGAAAACGATCTGGCGGTCATCATCCTTACAAACAGAACGTATCCGGAACGGGGCACTGCAGCCGCCATTAATCAGCTCAGGGCCGCGATAATGGATGCCGTGATGGAAGCTATTACAGAATCATCGGACTAACTATGGATTTCCAGAAACTTACCCAATTCAGCTATGCTCCCTATTCCGGGAAACGGCAGGCTTGTGTTGTAGCCTCGGACACCGGGGCATATTATCCGGGCGTTCGGATTGAAAACATCTCCTTTCCGCTCACCATCGGTCGCATTCAGGCAGCGGTATTTTCCTGTCTTGCGGATCAGGAAACGCCGAAAACGCTCTATCTCCCCGACCAGGCTGATACAGGCGAGCTGCTCTCCTTCTGGCAGTCTGCTTTTGATCTGAAAGTTATTACTGATCCCGATTTTACATTCGAGTCCAAAAGCCTGGCTGTCCCTAAATCCGAAACAGGTCAGAGTATAACCTACAGCTATTTGATAGAGCTGTGCGGGAAAGCGGTCATCCCCAATTCCTCCTTCCCGGTTGCTGCCATGCTTGAAGCGGGCGAATATTTCATGCCGGGTGTTAATATGGAAACATCAGCCTGGGAACTGGGTTTGTGTGCAGAACGGATCGCACTGAGCCGGGCAATTGCAGCCGGATTTAGTCAGCATGAGCTCGGAAAAATGTTTATAGCTGCCCCCAAGGGAGATTATGTAAGTCCTTGCGGGGCCTGCCGGCAGCTGCTAATGGAACACATACCTGCAAAGCCTGTCATTCTTTTTCAAAATGCAACGGAGACGCTGACCATCGCCTCCGATCATCTGATGCCCTATCATTTCGCAACTGACAAACTGGGTTCAACTCCGGATAAGCCCTGATAGCGGCAGCGCTTAGCTACAGCAATTGAAACACTTTGTAAATGACATCAAACCGTAACTGCGATACGCACATTTTCCATGAAATACCTATTCATACTTGATTACGCGCGCCTGGATCAGGGGGCTTTTCTGAAACATTTTGCCCGTTCCCTTGCAGGCTTAAAACTTGAATCTTTTATGATGATTCACGCCGACAGTGCTTATACAACAAGAATCACAGAAACAGGCGTGCTAACCGAAACAGCGCGAATCAGGGCGGTGAAGGAGCTGAATCACCGGCTTACAGCCCTTTTTGCAGATGAAGGCATTCCGCTCATTGCCATCAACGGATATCAGCGCGACACCATCGTGCAGTCCGGTCAGGAGTTAACCCTTAACAGCTCTTACCTGCTTGATTTGGGCAGCAAAACGAATGTGCTCATCTCCAACCTGATTGCTGATGGTGAAGGCAAAACGATACAGCTGCCTTTAGCCAAACTTGCTAAAGCCCTTCATGCACAGCTTCATTTTGAACACATCATCGCTTTTGACGCCAATGACAAGCCCGAGTCCCTGATTATGACCGGTGAAACAGATGAAGCTGCAGAGAATGTGCTTCCTGACGAGCTTAAAGACCATCAGCTGCCGCTTTTACTTATCAGGCCCTCCCAAATGGCCTCGGGAAAAGCCTTTCAAAAAGCCATAAATACAGGAAAACCATAGCGGTCTTTAACGGATACACGGATAAACCAATTAAATTCATGCAGATATAAGAAACTATTGTAAAAAATACGCAACCCCCTTTTTTTGGCTGTGAGGCTTGATTCACGTGAATCATATATTTAGATTCATAAGCACTCAACAATGTTTCTTTCATCATAATTAACGCATAAACGGAGTTTAATAATGAGTCGTTTTCACGAAGTCAAAGCCCTTGTAGATTCACTGGAAGAAGACATGGATAAGTTCTATGACAAGGGGAATAAAACAGCTGGTACCCGTGCACGCAAAACACTTCAGGATCTGAAGAAGCTTGCTCAGGAAATCCGCATTGATATCCAGGATAAGAAAAACGAAGAGTAATTAAGCTACAATTGGTATCTTAGCTTTTCAATCAAGCCACTGCTCAGCACGTGGCTTTTTTTTTGCGTTCAACACCTACCTGATTTAATTCCTATGCGGCTTTTTCTTAGTCTATTTACCCTGTTTTTGGTTTCACTTTCATCATGTACACATAAAGATGAACCAACTAAACTCGTGCTGCTCTCCACAGCCGACGTACACGGACATATCTATCCCTGGAATTATTATGCAGACGAAGCTGACGAAAGACACAGTCTACTGAAGGCGGCGACGCTCATTGATTCCGTGCGCAGTCAACAACCGCATACCCTTGTTTTTGATGCAGGCGACTGGCTTCAGGGCAACCCATTTGCCGAGTACTTTGCCCGCACAGATACCACGCAGCCTTTCGCTTTCATAGGTGTTACGCAGGCCATGAATTTCGACGGTATCGTAGTTGGAAATCATGAATTCAACTTTGGGCTACCCCATCTTCATTACAGAATTTCTGAGTCCGATGTCCCCTTTATGGCTGCAAATGCTGTGGATTACGAAACGGGTGAGCCGGCCTACACGCCGTGGCTGCTTCAAGAAAAAGACGGCTTCAGTATTGGAATCATCGGCCTTACCACCCCGGGCTCTGCAGTATGGGACCGTCCCCGGCTGGAAGGAAGAATCCGGTTTGAGGACGGTGCAAAAACCGCAGCGCGCTATGTAACCAAACTCCAGGAAAAAGGGGCTGAAGTAATTGTGATTGTGATGCACGCAGGCTTTGAAGGTACAACCAGCTATACATCTGATGAGCTTGGAGAAGAGCATTTTGGGCAAACGATCGCTGAAACCGTACCGGGCGTACATGCCATCATTGCTTCCCACACGCACCGCGTTATTGACGACCTCACCTATTTTTCGGAAGCCAACCCGCAGGGTGTCGCCGTCACCCAGCCGGGTCGCTGGGCTTCTCATCTGGGATACACGGAACTGCTCCTTAGCCGCGACAGCGAAGGCAACGCGATTGTTAATTTCGGACTGAACCGCGCCTTGCCGGTTGAAGCCGCCGAACCTCACCCGGAACTCTACGCACGTTACCTGTCGCAGCATGAACGCGTACGGGCACACGTGCAGGCACCCATCGCACGAACCGATTCCGTCTGGACCAGCACCCGTGCACGCCTGGAGGACAGCCCCATCACAGATCTTGTTCAATACGTGCAGCGCAAGGCCACCGGTGCTGATTTATCAGGAAGCGCCATCTTCAATACCGATGCTACTTTTGCCGATGGTGTCATCACGCGGGGAAATCTCGCAAGGCTCTATCCTTTTGAGAATACGCTGTTCAAACTGCGTATTTCCGGAGCTGAACTGCGCGAGTACCTTGAATTTTCAGCACGCTATTTTGCGACCTATGAGGGAGATGGCTCCGAAGCACCCGTATCTTCCGGCGTCACGCCGGGTTTTAACTTCGATGTCGTGTACGGGGCGAGCTACCAGATTGATGTGCGTCAGCCCGCAGGCGACCGCATTCGCAATCTTGAGGTCAACGGACGACCGGTGCAGGATTCCGACCATTTCACCATAGCCCTGAACTCATACAGGGCCGTTGGCGGAGGTGATTTTCACATGATCGCCAATGCAGAGGTCGTAAAGAAGATTGATACCTCTGTACGCCTGCTCATCGAGGCTTATCTGCTTGAAAAGGGCCATATCAATCCGCAGGATGTTGCCCGCAACTATTGGGAGCTTGTTTACTGACCCATCACAGCCATGTCACTTGACCTCACTACGCCCGCTTTATTGTTTCCGGCCATTTCACTGCTCCTGCTGGCCTATACCAACCGTTTCCTTACGATTTCGGGGCTCATCCGAGGGCTGGCTCAAAAGTACCGCGAAAACCCCGATGATGTGATTTACGGACAAATCGTCAATCTTCGCAAAAGGGTTAATCTGATTAAGTCCATGCAGCTCCACGGTGTACTGAGCCTGTTTCTGTGCGTGTTTTGCATGTTTCTGCTGTTTGCCAATTACGTACTGCCCAGCATCTATGTATTTGGGGCGGCACTGCTTTTTCTGCTGTACTCCCTCGCCATTTCCATGCGGGAAATCTATATCTCCGTTGAAGCGCTCAATTTGCAGCTCAGCCTGATTGAAAGTAATCCGGTCATCAAAAAAGAAAAGCCCCAAAAGAAGCAATAGTCGCTTCATTCAGGGCTCAGAAAATTCCGCTGGGTTTAGGTTGCTTTGGCGAAGCCGTTAATCGAGTGATTCTTCGGAGATTTCGTCGTCTCCGCTGCTTACTACAATGTCGTCCTGAATCGGATCATCGTCGTCGTCGTCGTCATCATCGTCAGATACAACAGGTGCGACCGGCTTTTTCTTTTCTTTTTCTTCTACAGCACCGGCGCGTCTGAGATACGCCGCAACCTCCGGATGGTCGTTGTCTATGGCGAGACGTAAGGCTGTTTTCCCGCCCTTGTCTTTAAATCCGACATTTGCACCTTGACGCACAAGATAGGTGCAAACCGCAAAATGCCCTTCCCGCGCGGCAAGCATGATCGCAGTCTGCCCCCATGACTGACGCGCATTAATGTCGGCACCTTCTTTTAGCAAGAGCTTCACCGCTTCCAGCTGACCTTCCCGCGCGGCTATGATGAGCGCAAGCGGTCCGACAACAGCGCCGTTTTCCAGAAGGAACTTCATCATATCGGTATTACCGTTTTCAGCGGCCCGGTTGAGCGCTGTCCCGCCCATTTTGTTGGAAATATTCGGGTCAGCACCGGCCTTAATCAAGGCTTCAACAGCATTCATGTGGTTGTTCTGCGCCGCATAAATAAGCGGTGATGAACCATTCTTAGCCTGCTCATTGATATCCGCACCCTCGCTCAAAATACGCGAAATCCCTTTGAGGTCGCCGGATGCAGCAAAGGAGTGTAGTTCTGGTAGACTCATAAATAAAAATCGTTTGTAGTAGAGGGTGGGTTGAGTGATGTGGTCGATGTGGTGGACGTGGGCTGAAACTACTACCATTTCACTAAAATTCCATACCCTTTCACTAATATTAACCCGCAATTCTACAAAGGATTCTTGCAGCGGAAATGATAGCCCGCATTATTCACCAAGAAATTTTCTTGCTGGCAATGCGAAGCTGAAAACTCAGCGGAGGGGTACCTAAGTACCCTGAGCATGAGTTTTCAGCTTCAACGTAGCCAGCGGGGAAATTTCGCAGCTTTTTATCGCACCCAAATTTGAGTAACCGTAGCTTTTCACTAAGCTTAATTTAAACTAACAGTTAGCCAATAAATTCTTTTCAATTGTGAATAATGTGGGATAGCACCCAAATCCAACTGCGCCCCACTGTGCCGCTATCAGGATAAAGATAATCGCAGATAAATCCGCTTTCGAATAATGCGGTCTGGCCTGCGCTTTGTTTTTTTGCCCTGCTTTATCTTCTTATCTTCTGCCAGCAAATGCAGCCTGTTTTTTCGCAATCATTTGCGGCTTAAGATGACCTGCCTGTTTTGGGCTGAGCGTTGTTTTTGCTTATTGTTTTCCTATTTCATCAAAATTAAATTTATGCGCTATTTCAGTTTGAACGCTGTTTTTTCGGTACTTCTTTTATTGGCTGTCCTCACAGCCTGTCAGTCAGAAGAACCCGTAACCGAAGTAACCCCTGATTTCCCCGAAGGTCTTGTGGTAGAAGATGTTGTTATTGGCGACGGTGAAGTCGTTCAGGCCGATGATATCCTGAGTGTTCATTACACCGGTTTCCTGGAAGACGGTTCTGTATTCGACAGTAGTGAAGGCCGTGATCCCTTCAACTTTCAGCTGGGTGCCGGTCAGGTTATTCCGGGCTGGGACAACGGTCTTGAAGGTATGCGTGTGGGCGGTAAGCGCAATCTTACCATTCCGCCGGACCTTGCTTACGGTGAAGCCGGTGCAGGAGGCGTTATTCCTCCCAATGCAACCATTTCTTTCGAAGTAGAACTGCTTGAAGTATTCCGCATGCCGGAAGCCGTTTGGGAATACGACGAAGCCGATGTGGTAACCACCGAGAGCGGACTGCAGTACGTGATTATTGAAGAAGGAAGCGGCAGTCAGGTCGAAACCAACGACCGTGTTTTTGTTCATTACGACGGCTTTCTTACCGATGGCACCCTGTTCGATTCTTCCGCCATGCGCGGTCAGCCGCTCAGTATTGTGGTTGGTGTAGGCATGGTTATCCGCGGGTGGGATGAAGGTCTTCAGGGCATGCAGGTTGGTGAGAAACGCGTTCTTATCATTCCCGCTGAGCTCGGGTATGGTGATCAGGCAAGAGGCGACCTGATTCCTGCAAATTCTACCCTTGTGTTTAATGTCAATCTTGTTGACAAACAGCCCGGCAGCTAAGACCTCCGTTTAGATTAAAAGGCTGCGTCCCAATGCGGACGCAGCCTTTACATTTCAGCCTGGTGTTTCTCATGCTGCGCTTTCCTGAATTAGAATTCATTATATCACTTTTATTACCCGACGGTTGGACTTATGAGTAGCATTCCCATTAAGCAAATTGACGCCTTCACCAGAAAACCTTTTGCCGGAAACCCGGCTGGCGTTGTAACCCGCGCTGATCAGCTGTCGGCAACTGACATGCAGCGGATTGCCAATGAAATGGCTGTTTCTGAAACAGCTTTTGTTCTCAAACCTGAAAGTGAAAGCTGTGATTTACGCCTGCGCTGGTTCACACCTTCGCGGGAAGTTGACCTTTGCGGACACGCTACCATTGCCGCTTTTCACGCACTTGCCGAAGAAGGACTGTACGGCCTAAGTGTAGATGAACCCCAAAGTTTCCGGGTCGAGACACGCTCGGGTATTCTCACGGTTGATGTCGAGTGGAAAGACATGCAGCCGTACATCAAAATGGGGCTGCCTGTTCCTAAATTCTTTCCCTTTCCGGACGACTACTCCCTGCTGTGCGCAGCTATCGGCATTTCGGAAATTGAGCTCAGCAAAAAAGTTAAGCCGCAAATCACGCAGGATGGCTACTGCTTCATCCCCCTTGCTTCCTACGAAAGCCTCAAAACCATTGAGCCCAACCTAATGCTCATGCGCAAAATCAACGAACGCCACGACATCACCGGTTTCGCGGTCGTCACAACGGATACCGGGGATTACGACATCGACTGGCACATGCGGTTTTTTGCGCCCACCCTTGGCGTTCAGGAAGATCCGGTCACCGGTTCCGCAAACGGACCTATGGCGGTATTTTTGTGGCACAACAACATGGTTGACCGCAGCAAAAAGTTTTTTTCCTTTAAAGGATATCAGGGATATCTGCTGAACCGGCCGGGTCACGTCACTGTCAATATGGCGGTAAAAGACGGCGAAGTAAACCTGCTGCAAATTGCAGGTCAGGCCGTAACCGTACTCGAAGGTTCCATTCGTACACACCTGAATATATCGGAGAAGCTGTAAAGCGGCAGACCTTCGACAGCTTTCAGGATTCAACATCATTGTTCCCTTTCAAACTGTTGCCCTTTTGCGGTTCAGCATAAAACCGTACTCTTCAATTCATGGGGAGTAAAACAGCGGCTTGAGTTTAGAGAATGATGTGCTTCGGTGTGAGTCTCACCCCGCGTCAAAGAATATTACCTAATCCGCCACGAGAACTTACCCAATTTGATAAAGCTTTTAAGCTGAACCGGTTTCATTGCTTTATTCCGGCTTGATCCGCAAAATTAACCCGCATTATTCACCAAGAAATTTTCTTGCTGGCAAGGCGAAGCTGAAAACTCAGCGGAAGGGTACCTAAGTACCCTGAGCATGAGTTTTCAGCTTCAACGTAGCCAGCGGGGAAATTTCGCAGCGCGGGAATCGCTTCGCTCGGTACGCAGTGTATATGCTTCACTCAAATTTGGGCTTCCGTTGTTTTTCACTAACCCAAATTTAAAACAACTCTTGGCAAATAAATTCTGTTTAATCGTGAATAATGCGGGTTAAAAAAAGTCCGCGCCGACGGTTAAAACCAGTCAGCGCGGACTTTTTTTTGAAGCTATAAATTGCGTCGGGCGTTTAGTTTTTGGAAGGCTTCATCATCCCAAAAAACTGTTTCAGCTGATCCCGGGGGGCAGCCTGCGTGATAAAGTTGAACTGACCAGATTTGAGTCGCTCACCGCCATCAATGGTCACACACTCACCGGTGATGTAGCCTGCAAGGTCGGAAATCAGGAAACAGGCAAGATTGGCGAGCTCTTCATGCTTGCCGTAGCGGCCTGCCGGAATTTGCTTCAGGTAGGCCTTTTCCATTTTCGGATCAGGCATCAGCCGCGTCCAGGCGCCCTCTGTTGGGAAGGGACCCGGCGCAATGCTGTTGACCCGAATGCCGTAGGTTGCCCACTCGTAAGCAAGCGTGTTGGTCATGGCGTACACACCGGCCTTGGCACAGGCCGATGGCAACACAAAAGCCGAACCGGTTTCTGTGTAAGTCGTCACGATGTTCAGAATGCTGCCCTCTTTTTTGGCATCAATCAGACGTTTGCCAAACTGTTGCGTGCAGTTAAAGGTGCCGTTCAGCACAATATCCACCACAGCACGAAACGCATTCGGACTCAGGTCTTCGGAAGCCGAAAGAAAATTTCCTGCGGCATTGTTAACGAGCACGTCACAGCCGCCATAGCTTTCCGCAATTTCATCCATCATTGCGCCAACGGCATCGTAATCGCGCACATCAACGGAATAAAAACCGGTTGCTTTGCCGGAAGCTGCCGCTTCATCAATTTCTTTGGCAGCGGCTTCAAGCTTCTCCATGCGTCGGCCACAAATGAGTACCTGCGCCCCAAGGGCTGCGAAGCTTTTACTCATGGCAAGCCCGAGCCCCGAACCGCCACCGGTAACAAGTACCGTTTTGCTACTTAGGGTATCCTCCTTAAACATGCTTACTGCTCCTCGTAAATGCGTTCAATTTCCAGTTTGTACTTATCATGGATTACGCGGCGCTTCGTCTTCATGGTCGGTGTAAGTTCACCGCCATCAATACTAAGCAAGGAGTCAAGCAACGCAAACTTCTTAATCTGCTCCCAAGCCGGTAATTTCTCATTCAGGAGATCCACTTCGGCCTGAATCAGTTTTTCAACGCGTGCAGCATAATCCGGATCATCCTCCGAAACAGCTCCCATTTTTGCTTTGATGGCTTCCGCATTGGGAACAATTAGCGCTGAACAGAACTTGCGGCTTGCACCAAGCACTACGATCTGTTCAATAAGTCCGCTGTTCATTAAGGTATTTTCTACGTGCTGCGGCGCGACATACTTTCCGGTGGAAAGCTTGAAGATATCTTTCTTACGATCGGTAATATACAGGAAGCCCTCCGCATCAATCTTGCCGACATCACCGGTCATGAACCAGCCGTCTTTGTCGATGACTTCCGCTGTAGCCTCCGGATTTTTGTAGTAGCCTTTCATGATGTTCGGTCCGCGGGCAAGAATTTCGCCATCGTCAGCAATTTTCAGCTCAACACAGCGAATGGCGCGACCTGATGATCCTTCCCGAATGCCGCCCGTTGTAGTTACCGTCAGTACCGGTGAAGTCTCCGTAAGCCCGTACCCCTGATGACAGCGGAAACCCAGGGCTGTAAAGAAGTTCATCATGGTAGGTGAAAGCGCGGCGCCACCGCTGATGAAGCCGAGAAGATTACCGCCAAAGCCCGCGCGGATTTTACTAAACACCAGCTTGTCCGCCATCCGCAGCTTAAAGGCCGCGAAACCGGTTGGCGGCGTGTTGATTTTATACGCCTTAGCCTGTTCCATCGCCCACATTCCGATTTTTAACGCAAGCCCTTCACCCGAAGCCACTTTATTCAGAATGCCGGAATAAATTTTTTCAAGAAGCCTTGGTACCGTTGCAAAAAACATCGGCTTCACATGACCAATATCATCCTTGATTTCCTCAACCACTTCGATGTAGTAAATCGGGTAGCCGATATGCATATACAGGTAATTGAGCATGCGCTCAAAAATATGCGAGAGCGGCAAATAGCTGAGAATGCGTCCGCCCCTTTCACCTTCAATATCAAATGGAATCCGCTCAATGGAATACTGCACATTAGACGCAATATTCTGATGGGTAAGCATAACCCCTTTGGGTAAACCTGTGGTACCGGACGTATAAATAAAGGAAGCCAGATCATCGGGCTTCACATCACTTCTGAGTTTCTCAAACAGACCGGGATTTTCCTTTTCAAAGGCTTCCCCTTCCTTCAGCATATCATCGAACATCCGGAAACCTTTTTCCGCTGTGCTAACCAAACAAACTATCTCAAGCCCTTTAACATCCTTATAGTAAGGCTTAAAATTGCTGAAAAGCTTATCCTGCGAAAACATATAAATCTTGGCTTCCGAGTTTTCCAGGATGTATTTAATCTGATCGCCGGGCTGTGTGGTATAAATCGGTACATTGATGGCCCCGATGGAAAGAATTGCGGCATCCGCCAGAATCCATCTGACCGAATTTTCTGAATGAAGGGCAACCCGATCCCCTTTTCGGATTCCCATTTTGTGCAGTGCAAGCGCAAGATGACGCTTCATGCGGTCAAAATCGTCCAAAGTAGTTTGAATCCAGGTACCGTTTCGTTTGGTAGCCCCTATGATTCCGGTGTTATTCTTTTGCCTGCCGGCTTCGGCAATTTCGAATATAGTCTGAGGCTGAAATTCCATAGTGTGCGTCGTTTTGATTAGATTGAGTATTACAGGAAGGATAAAACAAAGTTCAGCATGGATTAGCAAGGCAAAGGTAATGCATTTTAAAATACCAAAGCGAACCGATACAGGTACCGTCCCTTTTCTGAAAAAATGCAGTGCGAAGTCCCTTCCGCAGGATTTATTACACCTAAAACCCTGTTGGTTTGAGACAAGCATTTAGGGTACCTTAGCCCTAAGCACTAACAGTGTTAATATGCTATATTTGCCCGTCCTTTCAAAGCCAAATATGAAGATACAGAACGAATTAAAAGAAATTGTAACCGCTTTTTTCAGTCAAAAAGAGCGAAATATGGGCCATGCACTCGGTATAGAGTTCAACTCCCTGTTTAAAGATGAAGTCCGTGCCACCATGCCGGTTAATGAAAACACCCGTCAGCCTTTCGGCTTGCTGCATGGCGGCGCTTCCGTTGCCCTCGGCGAAACCATTTGCTCGGTAGGCGCATGGCTGAATGTGGATCACCAAACACAGTCGGCTGTAGGTCTTGAAATCAATGCCAATCACCTGCGCGCAGCACGCAGCGGTACAGTCACCGGAGTGGCTAAACCAATTCACCGCGGTACTTCAACCCAAATATGGCAGTATGATGTGTACACCGAATCCGGCAAACATCTGTGTACCGGCCGGTGTACGCTCGCCATCATTTCAAACCGTACCGTGCGAAAAGGCTAAACGACACATCCCTTAAACCCGGTTCGGCTTCTCATTCAAAATCCGGATAAGCCGGCGTCGGGCGACCGGAAACAGTGTCTTCTGAAAATCAAACGCTATCGGACTGTGAAAGGCGTAAGTCGCAGGGTTCGGCAGATCACGGTATTCCCGAATCAGACGGAGTTTTATGCTCGAAGGATCTTCCTGCGCGGCAAGTCCCTGTCCCAGTTTTTTAATGAGCGTAGTCTTCAGCGTACGATAGCGTTCGCGGGCATTTGAAAAGATGGAAAGTTCATAGCGATACAGATTAAGTCCGCCGGTGTCAAAATCGGGCATGAAAAAATAGCCTTCATCCGTGTAGGCGGGCTGAATGCCGACCTGATCGACACTCAGGTTCTCATCCACAAACTCATAAATGCTGATTCCCTCCTGAATGGCCTCATGGATCAGCGGCTGTGCCCATCGGATGAAATCCTTCACAGCGCTAAGATCAAGTTTTTCCGGCAGTACCGACTCAAACGCTATATGCTTTTCAGCCAGATTGATACTCCGGATACGCTTCGGACCGCTGTTATCCAGACTCGTGAAGCCATCCAGAATTTGCTGCAATTGCGCCCGCAGCTCAATAAGGCGGCCTAAATGCGGGTACAACAGGTTCCTCTGAAACGCCTGCCTCATTTTCTGCAAATTGCCGAGAAGTACATACTGCCGCTTCTCATAATCTTCATTCACCTGCGTGAAAAACTCGATAGATAAATCTGCCTGCATGGTATCATCATAGCTAAGTGTTACAAAATAAGCCTGAAATGCAGCGGATACCCGGAAACCCTAACGACCAAAATTCCCTGCACTCCGACCCTAAATCGGTACTTGTCATCAGGAGTGACAAGCACACCGCAGTAATTAAATGCATGCTTTCAAAAATATCAAGTCGGCACCCGTCTTTTACAAACAAAACCGAAGGTCCGATAAAAGCCGCTGTCAGTGACGCGTTTGGCGGTCAACCTCCTTATCTTACAGTCCTTTCCAGCTTTCAGTGGCGCTTCACCTCCACCTAATTTCTTCCGGGTTTGCTTTCAGACAACAAAAAAGATCAGCTTTACAAAGTTTTCACGGATCCCATCCACGGATTTGTGCACGTGCCCAAAGGCCAAACCCTGCGCTTGCTCGATCACCCGTATGTGCAGCGGCTGCGGCGGATACGGCAGCTCGGCCTCGCCTACACCGTGTTTCCCGGTGCGGAGCACTCCCGCTTTTCGCACGCGCTGGGCGCTGTCGGGCTCATGCTCAAAATGCTCACCACCCTACGCGACAAAAACACCACCATCAACAATCAGGAAGTCGAAGGCGTACTTGCCGCCATTTTGCTCCACGATATCGGCCACGGCCCCTTCTCACACACCCTTGAGCACACCCTCATTTCGGACTTCAACCACGAAATGATGACCCTCGCCCTCATGAAACAGCTCAACGCTGAATTCGACGGGGGGCTTGAAACCGCCATACAAATCTTCACCGATCAGCACCCCAAAGCCTTCCTGCACCAGCTCATCTCATCACAGCTCGACGCCGACCGGCTCGACTACATCAAACGCGACAGCTTCTACACCGGCGTACTTGAAGGCTCCATCGGTATCGATCGCATCATCAAAACCCTGCGCGTGCACAACGGCAGCATAGTGATGGAAAAAAAAGGCATTTACGCAGTCGAAAACTACATCATGGCCCGCCGCTTCATGTACATGCAGGTGTACCTCCACAAAACCGTGCTATGCGCAGATATGCTCATCCGCTCCGTCTTCCGCCGCGCCACCGACCTCGTTGAAGAAGGCTATCAGCTGGCCTTCCCCTCCCCGGCCATCCGCTACTTCCTCGAAAAAAAACCAAGTGCCAAAAAAGGCATTTCCCGCGAACTCCTGCAACACTACGTCATGCTCGACGACGCCGACGTGCTCATGTGCCTCAAATTCTGGCAGTACGAAAAAGACCCCATCCTCGCCGACCTCTGCAGCCGCTTCCTCAACCGCCGCTTCTTCCGCGCCACGCCCCTCATCCATAAACCCAGCCCCGAAGACAAACACCGCTACCGCCTCGCCACCTCCAGAGTGCTCCGGGCCAAGCGCCTGCCCTTCGACGAAAAATCAGCCGGATACTACTTCGGCACCACCGAAACCCGCAACGAAGCCTACCGCTTCGAACGCTCCGGCATCTACATCATGGAACAACCCGGCGTAGCCGTCGAATTCTCCAAAGCCGCCGACGCCCGCCACATCGAAGCCCTCAGCACCCCCATCGTAAAACACTACGCCATCCACCTCAAAGAACTCAACTCCTGAAACTAGAGTGGTACCCCAAACCGCCAGTCCCCGCCCCCACAACGGAACCTATCATCCCCGGCCCCTACCCCCTGCAAGCTGCCCCTCAGCAATTCAGGTCTTTTTTATTTTTTGGGAAAACTCCGTGAACATCAGGAGCTCTGTCATAGATTGAAAAACCCCAAAACGAAGATGAATGCGTTGCTTTTTTTCATTGACGACAAAACCGGGCCCCCAAACCAGCCCACGGTTTTGAACAGGATTTGTAAGATTCTCAGGATCAACAAGATGAGCTAAAACCAACTTCAAAAGCCAGAAATAAAACCGAAGCTACCCCATTTACGCCACGAAGCCAAACTCCAATCTGCGAGATCGGTGGCCCCGGGAAAGATGTATTCAACGGCATTATGCCGAAAAATTAAAAAAGCCCAGATGGTGTCGGGCCGGGGTGTGACCACCACAATACCGGAATTCACCTCCTTACGCCACGGAAAAAACGCGCACAGAGATCAGGGCAAAATTATGTACCAAGACCCAACCAAGCCCTGAAAGGGCGACATACCAAAGCCCGGGGTGCCAACCCCGGGAACGCGGCCCATTACAAATGAAGCCCTGAAAGGGCGGCATACCATCGGGAGTGGATTCAGCCTACCATATTCGAACCCCGCACACTCATTACGGATAGAGCCTGTAATTTCCCCGCGAAGCCGCACCCGCACCGCTCCTTCCTTTCACAGCCAATCAGCTTACACTTAAACCCACGAGCTTCGACCACCACTCCCACACCCCGGCCCGCGGGCATCAGGGCGTTGAAATGGTTCAAAAACGATAAAGCCTCATCAACCCTATCACTCTCATATAGGGGCCACCCCTCTCGAGATGGGAATTGCGAAGTCAAGTTTTAATAATACTTTCGCAGCCTTATTTGCATTGTTTTTTTTGGCTTCACAGTCCTGAAACACCACGAAGCCAAACTCCCCTCTGCGAGAGGGCTGGCCCCGGGAAAGATGTAATCAGCGGCATAATGCCGAAAAATATCACAAAATTTAAAAAATCCCAGATGGTGTCGGGTCGGGGTGTGACCGCCGCAATACCGGAATTCACCTCCTTACGCCACCGAAAAAAACACCCCGCAAAGAGATCAGGGCAAAATTTTGTACCAAAACCCAACCCA